>NZ_CP107913.1:3705000-4006666 GCF_036014115.1 Streptomyces sp. NBC_00448 | reverse complement strand
CCGAGCCGGCGCAGCGCGGTGTCCACCATCGCGCAGATCGACGCGCTGCGCGCCACCGGTGCCACCACTGCCGACACCACCGGCAACTCCGTCAAGGCCGAGGGCTGGCGCGCCCAACTCGGTCGGAGGGTCGCCGCCTTCTACCTGCAGCAGGGCTGGGAGCTGCGCTCGCTGCGTTCCGACCTCGCGGTGCTCGACCGCAGTTGGGAGACGTTCCTCGCCACCAAGACGGCGCTGGCCGCGGCCGGTGTGGTCTTCGGCCCGGCGCTCGTCGCGGTGGGCGCGGAAGTGGGCTTCGGCATCAGCCCGATCATCCCGGTCTGGCTGGCGGTGCTGTTCGCCGTGGTGTTCTTCCTGCTGCCCGACCTCGAGGTGCGGCGGGACGCCGCGGCCAAGCGCAAGGACCTTCGGCGGGTGATCGGCGCCTATCTCGACCTGGTGTCGATGAACCTGGCCGGCGGCCGCGGTCTGCCCGAGGCGCTGATGGCGGCCGCGGAGATCAGTGACGGCTGGGCGCTGATGCGCATCCGCAACTGCCTTGCCGACGCGCGGATCACCGGCACCAGCCAGTGGGTCGCCCTCGGCCGGCTCGGCGACGAACTGGGCATCGAGGAGTTGCAGGACCTCGGCGTCACGCTCGCGCTGGTCGCGGACGACGGCGCGAAGATCCGCGAGTCGCTGGCCTCGCGCGCGGAGACGATGCGCCACCGGGAACTGTCCGAGATCGAGGGCCAGGCCGGCGAGCAGTCCCAGTCCATGCTGGTCGCGCAGATGCTGCTCGCCGCCGGCTTCCTGGTCTTCCTGATCTACCCCGCCGCGATGCGGGTCTTCCAGGTCTGATCACCATCGTGCAGCTCCGACGACGACCGTCCACCGAGAGGACCGAGCCATGAACCGCATGGACCGACTGACATCCTTCGACCCGAAACTGAGTTTCCTCTACGTCTACCTGCGTGGGCGGATCGACCGGGTCCGCACCGAGGAGGACATGTCCCGCGGCGCCTCCGCCGTCGAGTGGGTGGTGATCTCCGCGATCGTGGTGGCCATCGTCGCGGCGGTCGGGTTCATCATCAAGAACGCCCTGAACAGCAAGGCGACCGGCGTCAGCAACTGCATCGCCGGCGCGGACGGCAGCAAGGACGGCTGCTGACCGGCCTGTCGGGGGGAGAGCAGCCATGGGACGGACGACCCGTACTCTGCGCCGCGCCGTACACCGCCGGCTTGACGCGGCACACGGCGACAGCGGCGTGGGCAGCCGCGCGCCCGCGGCGCCGGGACGTGCTCCGGCACGCCCCGGCGGCGACCGCGGCATGACCGCGATCGAGTTCGTCT
Source organism: Streptomyces sp. NBC_00448 (assembly GCF_036014115.1). Lineage (NCBI taxonomy): Bacteria > Bacillati > Actinomycetota > Actinomycetes > Kitasatosporales > Streptomycetaceae > Streptomyces > Streptomyces sp. NBC_00448. The sequence continues at coordinate 4,005,334 of NZ_CP107913.1, read as the reverse complement.
TCCTCACCCCGGTGCTGTTCTTCATGATCTTCGCGACCGTGCAGTTCGGGATGTACTACTTCGCCGACCATGTCGCGCAGGCGGCGGCGCGGGCCGGCGCCCGCAAGGCGAGGGACGAGGCGTCGACCGGCCAGGACTGGTCCGGGGACGCGAGTCAGACCGCGAGCGACTACATCCGGCAACTCGGGCCCGAGCTCCTGATCGACCCGCACGTCGTCCCGAGCAGGGACGCGAACGACGCCGACACCGTCCGCGTCCAGGTGACGGCGAAGGTGCCCACGGTCTTCCCGCTGGCGGGCTTCTCCTTCAAGGTGAACGAGACGTCGTCGGGTCCGGTCGAGCGGTTCGTGCCGGACAACGGGGGATGAGGGACATGGAGTTCGCGCTCAGAGCGCGCGCCGCCGCGGTAGGCGGAGTACGCGCGGCGGCCGGCCGGTGCCGTACCGGGCGCCGCGACGGGGACCGGGGGCTGTCCACCATCGAGGTGGTCATCCTCGCCCCGGTGATCATCATGTTCGTGCTGATGCTGGTCGCGTTCGGCCAACTCGTCGACGGGCGCGGGGCGGTGGACGGTGCGGCTCGCGACGCCGCCCGGGCCGGCTCGATCGAGCACAGCCGCTCGGAGGCGATCCAGCAGGCGGTCCAGGCGGCGCACGACGACCTGGCGGGCACCTGCACCAAGCCGGCGACGGTCACCCCGGTCGGCGACACCAGCTTCCGTCCCGACACCCTCTTCACGATCGAAGTCACCTGCACAGTGCGCGGGTTGAGCTTCCTCGGGCTGCCCATCACCAAGACCGTGACCTCCACGTCGGCCTCGCCGCTCGACCCGTACCGCAGGTCGGCGACATGAGGGCGGCGACGAAGGTGCAGGCGCCGACGAACGCGGTGGAAGCGGCCGTGGGCGTGGCTACGGACGTGGTTACGGGTGTCGCTGGGGACGCGGCCGTGGGCGAGGCGCTGGGCAACTTGGTGGACGACGTGGTGGGCAACGTGATGGCGTTCCCGAAGCAGACCGTCCCCGCAAGGCGCAACGCCCCCGCCGGTCCAGCCGCCGTGGACGGCAGCCCGCTCGCCGGCCGTACCCTGACCGCCCGGCTGCGCGCCCTGCGCGGCGACGACCGGGGCTCCGGCGCCGCCGCCGTGGTGATCTTCGCGCTGGTGTTCATGGCCCTCGCCGCCTTCGTGGTGGACGGCGGGCTGTCCATCGCCAAGCGCGAACGCGCCGCAGACATCGCCGAACAGGCCGCGCGGTACGCCGCTCAGGACATCGACGTGGAGGCGCTGCGCAACGCCGGGAGCGGCGCCCAGCCGGTGATCGACTACCAGCAGTGCACCGCCCGGGTGCAGCAGTTCGCCCGGGACGTCGACCTGCCGGCCAGCGACTGGCGCCGGGCCGGCTGCCCGACCCCGCCGACCGGGCCCGACCGGGTCGAGGTGGTGGTGTACGTGACCTACAAACCGATCCTCAGCGGCTTCTTCTACAAGAGCTCGATCACCGTCGAGGGCAAGGCCGACGCGGTGTCGATCACCGGCCCCGGCAACTGACAGCGGCGCGCGAACCGTACGACAAGGACCCGTACCACCGAAGGCAGAGGAAGCAGCCATGGCACGCACGACCGCCACGGGACGTAACCGCCCGCAGCAGGGCGGGGGAGCGGCCCAACCACCGCGCAGGCAGCGGACGTTCGGCGACATCGTGCGGGCGTTCGGGGCGTTCCTGGCGCTCGCGGTGCTGGTGGTGGCGGTGCCGGCCGCGCTGCTGATGTACATCGGGTCGCCGTTCCCGCACCACTTCAACTCCGACGTGCTCCAGCAACCGATCACCTCGGAGACGTTCGTCAACACGCTGGCGGTGCTGGTGTGGGTGGCGTGGGCGCAGTTCACCGCGTGCGTGCTGGTGGAGGCGAAGGCGGCGGTGTCCGGGGTCGGCATGCCCACCCGGGTGCCGGGCAGCGGCCCGAGCCAGTTGCTGGCACGGCAGTTGATCGCGGCGCTGCTGCTGGTCGGTGTGAGCACCGCGGGCCTGGTCCCGGGCCTCGCCCAACTCGGCCAGCAGCACTCGATGGAGAGCCAGGCCCGGCCCGGTGTGGCCGCGACCGCGCAGGCCACCCCCGGGCAGCAGGCGGCGGCCCATCAGGCCGCCGTGCAGCACCAGTCGGGGCCGAGCGCGTCCACCGCGCAGGGCGGCGGCCAGTCCACCCAGCAGGCGACGAAGTTCTACCGGATCAATCCGCCCGAGGGGCGGCACCACGACTCGCTGTGGGAGATAGCGCAGCGGCACCTCGGCGACGGCCGCCGCTACAAGGAGATCTACCAGCTCAACAAGGACCGCGTGCAGCCCGACGGTTCGCAGCTGTCGCAGGCCAGCCTGATCCGGCCCGGCTGGGTGCTGGAGATGCCCGCCGACGCGCACGGCGGCGACCTCGTCGAGATGCCCGTCGCGTCCCCGCACACCGCGCCCGACATCCTGCACTACGCCCAGCACGGCGGCGCGAAGGACACCACGGCCGAGGGCGCGCACGCCGCGCACCAGACCCCGGCGGGCGAGCAGGGCGGTTCGGGCGGCTCGGGCGGCGGTTCCGGCGGCGGTGCGCACGAGAGCGTCGCGGGCGGAGCGAGCGAGGTGGTCACCGGGCTCTCCGCGTCGCACGGCTTCGACCTGTCCGACGCGCTGATCGGCGCGCCGCTGCTCGCCGCGGGCCTGCTCGCCGCGCTGGGCCGGCGGCGGCGCACCGCGCTGTGGCAGTCGCTGACCGCGGGCGCGCTGCGCAGCCCGCGTACCCCGACCGGCGCGGAGGCCGACGTCGCGGACGCGCTGCGGATCGGTGCCGACCAGGACGCCGTCAACTTCCTGGACCGGGCGCTGCGTTCGCTGTCGGTCCGGCTCGACGCGGACGGCCGCAAGCTTCCCGTGGTGTACGCGGCCTGGCTCACCGAGGACGCGCTGCACCTGCAACTGGCCTGGCCGGACGGGCAGCCGCCGGCGCCCTGGCAGACCGGGCAGGACGAGACCTTCTGGCAGTTGGAGCGGGCCCGGCTGGTCGAGGACATCGACACCTCGGCGGCGGCCCCGTACCCGGGCCTGGCGGTGCTGGGCACCCTGGACGGCGCGCGGCTGCTGCTCAACCTCGAAGCGGTGCCCGGGATCGTGTCGCTGAGCGGCGCCAAGGCCGACCGCGAGGCCGTACTCGCCTCGGTCGCGGCCGAGTTGGCGACCAACGGCTGGTCGGACCGGATGACGGTCACGCTGGTCGGCTTCGCCCAGGACCTGACCGCGCTGGCGCCCGCGCGGGTGCGGCACATCGGCACGGTCGCCGAGGTCGTGGAGATCATGGCCGCGGAGACCGTGCAGCGCTCCGGGGCGCTGCGCACCGCGGGCCAGGACAGCGTGCTCACCGGCCGTACCGGCCGCGCCCAGCACACCCAGTGGGCGCCGCACCTGGTGCTGCTGGCCGCCGAGCCCTCGCCGGAGGAGGCGCAGCGGCTGGCCGAACTCGCCGCGGACGCAGGGCGGTTGGGCATCGGTTACCTGGTCGGCTCGGGCCGCACCGATCTGCCGGGCGCCGCATGGGAGTTGGAGATCACCCCGGCGGGGCGGCTGCTCGCGCCGCTGCTCGGCCTGGACATGAAGGCCCAGCTGCTGCCCAAGACGCAGTACGAGTCGGTGCTGCGGCTGTTCGCCGAGGCGGACGGCGACGGCCCCGGCCCGGAGGCGCCGCCGTTCCTGGTCGACCTCAGCGACCAGGGCCGCCCGGGGGTGTACGCGCGGCTGCTCGGCCCGTTCGAGGTGGTCGGCGTCGACGCGCCCGACCGGGAGCGCAGCGGCCTGCTGCACGAGGCGCTGGCGCTGCTGCTGCTGCACCGCGAGGGCGTGCACCCGCGGGTGCTGGCGTCCGCGCTGTGGCCGCGCGGGGTCACCGAGGACGTACGGGACGCGCTCATCGCCCGGCTGCGGGACTGGCTGGGCACCGACCCCGACGGCGGGGAGCGCCTCACCCTCGACGGCACCGGGCGGATCGTGCTCAGCACCACCGTCGTCTCGGACTGGGACGTCCTCCAGACGCTCCACCACGAGGCCACCGAGGGCCGCGCGGCGGGCGATCCGGCCGCCCGGCGCCGCCTGCTCACCGACGCCCTCTCGCTCGCCCGCGGCCGGCTCTTCGAGGACCGGGCGCCGGGCCGCTACGGCTGGCTCGGCCACGAGATCGTCGACGCGCAGCACCCGGTGCTGGTGGCGGAGATCGCGCTCGCGCTCGCCTCGCTCCACCTCGACGCGCACAAGCCGAAGGCGGCCGTCGCGGCGATCGAGACCGGCATGGCGATCTCACCCGACGACGAACGCCTCTGGCTGGCCTACCTGCGATCCGCCAACGCGACCGGCGATCCGGGACGGCTCGAGGCGGCTGCCGCGGCGCTCTTCGCCCGCGCCTCCGCCAACGGCCCGTCCAGGGGGCTGCCGCCACGGGTCGAGGCACTCCTGGACGAGCTGCTGCCCGTCTGGCGCGGCAGCATCGCCAACTGAAGTCCGTCGCGCACGGGAGTCTGTCGCGCACGGGAGTTCGCCGGCCGGGGTTGCCGCCGGCTGAGGTCGCGGCCGGCCGGCCGGCGGGTGCCCCCTGTTCGCAGGGGCACCCGGGCGCTTCAGGGGCGGGCGACGGCGGCGAGGATCTCCGGCAGCCGGTCGAGCAGCCGCGGCGCGGTGAACCGCAGGCTCGCCACCGACAGCGCGGCCGCGTACACCGCGCCGACCGGCAGCACCGTCCACAGCAGGGCGTGGTGTCCGGTCAGGTGCAAGGCGAGGTCCAGGCCCAGCACCGGCAGGCAGAAGGCGGAGGCGATCACGGACCCGCCCAGCGCGTTGAACGCCACCATGGAGCCGTTGCCGGGCGCGGCGTTCCCGAAGGCGTTGTCCTGCGCGACCGCGTACGGGAAGCGGACGCTCGCGTAGCCGCCGGTGGAAATCAGCGCACCGAGGAACGCGAAGGCCATCCCGAGGACTTCGGGCAGCGCCCCGGCCCTTCCCAGCAGCAGGGCGGTCGCGCAGGTCACCACGGTGACGTAGGGGAGGGCGACCACCGCGAGCATCAGGGCGCGGCCGCGCAGCTCGGACTCCGCGTCCTTGCGGGTGGTGATGGTCGCGACGACGGTCCAGAACGCGGAGTTGTCCATCCCGAACTGGTTGTACATCTGCATGCCGAGCAGGCCCGCGGTCCACAGGCACTGGTAGACCGAGCCGTGCTGGACGACCGCGACCAGCGGCAGCAGCAGGCCCACCGCGAGCCCGGTCGCCCAGGACGCGCGCAGTTTGGGATCGCGCGCGGCGTAGCGGAACTGGCGCTCCATCACGGTCGCGGTCCGGCCGGCCAGCGTGCGTTCGGGCAGCAGTCGTGAGAGCAGCGGCGCGCGGCCGCCGCCCCTGCGCACGGTGCTGTCGGGGGCGGGCTGGAGGGTGGAGGAGTCCGGCGACATCATCAGCCGGTACAGGGTGCGGTACCACCAGCGCAGCACCACGGCCAGCAGCGCGACGGCGAGCGCGAGTTGGGCCGCCGCCTGCCCGTACGCACCGTCGGAGACCGACCGCACCGCGTCGACCGCGGAGGCCGGCGGGACCCAGCGCAGTACCGAGGTGACCGAAGTGACCCGGTGCAGGCCGTGGTTGGAGGACAGGGAGCTGAGCCCGAGGTTGACCAGTTGCGCGCCGACGGCCACGATCAGCCCGCTGAGCAGCGCGAGGTCGCGGCCTTTACGGCTGGTCAGCAGCCGGGTGTTGGCCGCCGCGACGCCTCGGGAGACGGCCGCGCAGATCGCCAGCAGCAACGCCACCGCCGGCACCGCGACGACCGCGGCCGCCGCGCCGTGCGCCACCGCCACCACCGAACCGGTGCCCACCAGCAGCGTGAACAGCGGGCCGGCGCCGATCAGCGACGACGTCAGCAGCGCGGTGATCAGCGGGCGGGGGCGCAGCGGCAGCATCGCCAGCCGGGTCGGGTCCAGGGTGTCGTCGCCGCCGAAGAAGAACAGCGGCATCACCGCCCAGCCGATGGCCAGCACCGCCGCCATGGTGACGGCGGCGGCCGGCGCGTACTCGTTTCCGCGCAGGGCGATCATCCCGGCGCCGTTGCCCAGCGCGTAGAGCATCGCGAGGCCGACGCCGATGCACCAGCTCACGGTGCGGCCGCGGGACTGCCGGACTCCGTTGCGCAGCACGGCCAGTTTGAGGCGGACGAACGTCGCCGTCACCGGGGCGGCCCGGTCCGCGACGGACGGCGCGGGCGGAGAGGGCGGCGGCGACTCGGCGGTGAGCGGGCCCGCGCCGGTCATTTCGGGCCCCCGCCCAGCCAGTCCAGGTCACCGCCGGAGCGCCGGTCGGCGCCCACCAGCGACAGGAAGGCGTCCTGGAGGGTCGCCGCCTCGCCGCGCACCTCGGCGAGCGGGCCGTGCGCCACGATCCGTCCGGCCGCCATCACCGCGACCCAGTCGCACAGGCTCTCCACCAGCTCCATCACGTGGGAGGAGAACACCACGGTGCCGCCGGTGGCCGTGTACCGCTCCAGCACGCCGCGGATGACCTGCGCGGACACCGGGTCGACCCCCTCGAACGGCTCGTCCAGGAAGAGGACTTCGGGGTTGTGCAGCAGGGCCGCGGCGAGGCCGATCTTCTTGCGCATGCCCGTCGAGTAGTCCACGACGAGCTTGTGCTGCGAGGCGGACAGGTCCAGCACGTCCAGCAGTTGGGTGGCGCGCAGGTCCACGTCCTTGACCGGCAGGCCGCGCAGCCGACCGGTGAAGGTGAGCAGTTCGCGGCCCGACAGCCGCTCGAACAGTCGTAGTCCTTCCGGCAGCACGCCGATCCGGGACTTCACCTCGACCGGGTCGCTCCACACGTCGCGACCGACGATCTGCACCAGGCCCTCGTCGGGGCGCAGCAGCCCGGTCACCATCGACAGGGTCGTGGTCTTCCCCGCCCCGTTGGGCCCCACCAGGCCGGCGAAGCGGCCGGCCGGCAGCTCCAGGTCGATGCCCGCGACGGCCTCCTGCTCGCCGAACCGCTTGCGCAGGCCGCGCACCCGCAGCGCCGGCGGCACCCCCGACGGCTGCCGCGGCGGCTGCTCCAGCCCGGACCCGGCCGGGCCCGTCCGATCCCCGTAGTACGACGGGAGCCGCCGGCTGTCCGGCTCCCGCTCCGCACCGCGCGCCTCACCCATCGCACCGCACCTCTCCCGATCCCCGTCCATGCTCACCGCGACGCTTCTCCGGCCGCGTTCACCACGCGTGCGGCCACCCTATGTGCGACCACTGACAGTGACCGAAAGCCCGGGTGGCTTCCGGGAAGGACGGCGAAAACCGCTCGTGCGAGCGGTGTTGGGTTTGACGGCGAGCGCGGGGGGTAACACAAAGTCATCGGCTCGGTGCCGGGTCCTGCTCAGCGTAGGGCGCGGGTCTCCGCCGCCTCGCGCCCGCACGCGTACGCCAGCGGGCTCAGCACCTCGCCGACGTCCGGCAGCCACCGATTCGCCGCGGTCGGCCGGCGGGCCCACTACGCGCACCCTCCCGTGCCCATCCGGGTCGGCGGGGCGGCCACCCAGTAGCCTTCGCCGCGCGCCGTGAGGTCAAGCGCGTCCGGCGGCCGGCCGAGCGCGCCCAGCAGCCGGGGCACCTTCGCGCATGCCCAGGGCAGCACGAAGAACGCCATCCGGCGGGTGGGCGTGGAGATCACCGGGCCGAGCTGCACCTCCAGCCGCTCGATCCTGGCGAGCGCGTGGAAGCCCGCGCTCTCCGAGACCTCCAGCACATCGAAGGTGCGCCCCGTGGGCAGCAGCACCGAAGAACGCGGCTGCCCGGTCCACATCCTCCGCACCTCCGAGCCGTTGCCGCTCGCCTGGGTCGCCCAGTCCGCGCTGGTCGGATGGGCGCCGGGGGCGGGGCACGCCGCCGAGGCGCACGAACAGCGCGGTGCGCCCCCCGCGCTCGTCTCCAGCCACGTGCCGGGCAGCACCTCCCAGTGCCGCTCCTGCGCGTACGAGACCGCCGTGTCGAGCAGTTGGGTACCGCTGAGCTGGCGCGGAACCGCGGCGGTGCCTTCCACGCGCTGCACAACTGCCCACGTGGGCGCGGTTTACGGGCATCCGGCGCGGCTCGTCACCGCGCACCGCCGCTCATCGCCGGGCGCACGGAAGCATCTCCGGGGGCGCGTACGGGCACCTCGTCCGGAATCGGGTAGGAACCGGACGAGCGCCCGCCGGCCCGGCCGGCCCGGCGCCGCCAACGGCCTGGTACGGGTGAATTGCCGTCAATACGGGGTTTATCCGCCGGGGTTGGGGAAGGAAGACCCACGAAGAACGACAAGGGGGGATCGATGGCCGCACGACCACTCGTGGCGCGGCAGCCGAACGAGAGGCTCCAAGCACTGATCCAGGAGGCCGGCTGCTCCAACGCCGGCCTCGCACGCAGGGTGAACATGTGCGGGAGCGAACACGGCCTCGACCTGCGATACGACAAGACATCCGTGGCCCGCTGGCTGCGCGGGCAGCAGCCGCGCGGGCGCGCCCCGGGCATCGTCGCCGAGGCGCTGGGCCGCAAGCTCGGCCGCGCGGTGTCCATCGACGAGATCGGCATGGCCAACGGGCGGAACCTCGCCACCGGCATCGGACTGCACTTCGCGCCCACCGTGCTCGGCGCGATCGAGCAGGTCTGCGAGTTGTGGCGCAGCGACGTCGGCCGGCGCGACTTCCTCACCGGCTCCACCGTCGCCGCCTCCGCACTCGTCGAGCCCAGCAGGGACTGGCTGATCACCCGCCCCGACCAGGGCGTGGCGCGCAACGGCGGGGCCAGGGTGGGGATGTCCGACGTCGAGGCGGTCAAGGCCACCACCCAGGCGCTCACCGACCTCGACCACCGCTTCGGCAGCGGCCATTGCCGCCCGGTCGTCGTGCACTACCTCAACAGCGTGGTCTCCGGGCTGCTCGCCGGCAGCTACCGCGAGTCGGTCGGGCGCGAACTCTTCTCCGCCGTCGCCCGGTTGACCGAGCTGGCCGGATACATGGCGGTCGACACCGGCCAACCCGGCCTCGCCCAGCGGTATTACATCCAGGCGCTGCGGCTGGCCCAGGCGGCCGGCGACCGCGCCTACGGCGGATACATCCTGGCCGCGAGCATGAGCCATCTCGCCGCCTCGCTCGGAAACCCCCGCGAGATCGCCCAACTCGCCCGCGCCGCCCAGGAAGGCGCCCGCGGTCAGGTCACCGCCACCGTCGAGGCGATGTTCCACGCCGCCGAGGCGCGCGGCCACGCCCTGCTCGGCGACGCCCGCACCTTCGCCACCGTCGCCGGGCTCGCGCTCGACGCGATGGACCGTTCGGAGCCGGACCAGGACCCGCCGTGGATCGCCCACTTCGACCACGCCTACCTGGCCGACGAGTTGGCGCACTGCCACCGCGACCTCGGCCAGGCCGAGCCCGCCGCCCGCCGTGCGGAGGAGGCGCTGGCCGCCCACCCGGCCACCCGCGCCCGCCGCCGCGCGATCGACCTGCTGCTGCTCGCCGACACCCAGGTGCAGCAGCGCGAACTGGACGCGGCCTGCCAGACCGGCGAGGAGGCCGTCGTCCTGCTGTCCGGGCTGCGCTCCAACCGCGGCGCTGAGTATCTGGACGACTTCCGCCGTCGCCTGGAGCCGTTCGCCGGTGAGCCGGTGGTGCGCGCCTTCCACGCTCGGCTGGACGAACGGGAGGCGGCCTGAAGGTGACATAGGGGTGCCGCCCGCCCCCGCATGCCGAATCGTTACCGGACCGACACTCCACGCCCACATGGCGGTCAAAGCGCTGCGCAGACCCGCCGAGCCCAGCGCCCGCGCCAGTAGCCGCCCCGTTGCCCAAGTGTGAGGTGACGCTCACCTGTTCATGAGCGGGGGCGGCGCTCAGCGGGACCCGGTAGCGTTGGCCGACGGTTTGCACGGTAGGCCAGAGTCAGGAGTGGGCGGCGATGCACAGCAGCGGACGCGGCGAGGATTCGCCCGAAGCGTACCGGGGCGTCGTGCTCCCCTCGGGCCGGCAGCAGCCGCCACTGCAGTACGGCGAGCATGTCCAGCCGGCGGGCGGCACCCCGTGGGGCGCGCCCGACGGCCCGCCGGCCGCCGAGCCCGCCGACGCCACGCAGATGCTGCCGCCCTACCCCGGCGGCGACCCGCTCGGGCCGCCCGCGCAGCCCCCCGCGCCGCTTCCCGCGCCCCCGATAGCCGACGCCACGCAGATGCTGCCGCCCTACCCCGGTGACGCCCCGGCACCACCGCTGCCGCCGGTGCCGCCGCAGGCCCCGCCGCCCTCGTACATACCCGACCCCTCTCCGGCCGAGGCGACCCAGGCGCTGCCCTTCTTCCAGGACCAGCAGGACCACCCGGGCGGCTACGACCAGCAGACCGGCTACGAACAGCAGGGATACGGCCAGGCGCCGTACGAACAGCCCGGCGGCTACGACCAGTACCCGAACCCGGGCGGCCCGTCGTACGGCGGCCAGGAGCAGCACCCCGGCCAGTACGGCGGTTTCGAGGAGGAGCAGCCGCAGCCCGGCCCCGGGCACGACAGCGACTACGACCACCTCTTCCGGCATGACGTGCCGAGCCCGGCGCCGATGCGGCCGCGCATCATCCAGCCGCCGGACCGCCGGCAGCCCGCCCAGCAGCCCTACCCGCAGGGCCCCGGCGGCGGTCCCCAGGAGCCCGGCTACGGCCCGGAGCGGGACTACGGCTACGACGATGGCGGTGAAGGCAGGCGCCGGATGTCGCCGAAGGCGCTGATCGGCGTCGTGGTCGGCGGCTGCGTGGTGGCCGGCCTGGTGGTCGGCGCGCTGCTCAACTCCGGCGGCGGCGGTGGCGGCGGCAAGACCGGCACCGTGGCCGACTCGTCGAGCGCCTCGCCCGCGCCCGGCACCTCCGCGGGCGCCAAGCCCGGCGCCTCCGACGGCGCCGACGACGCCGCCAAGCAGCAGGCGTCCGCGCTGGACTCGCTGCTCAACACCAGTGACGCCAGCCGCAGTTCCGTGGTGAGCGCGGTCGCGTCCATCAGGAGCTGCAGCAACCTGCCCGGCGCCGCCGGCGACCTGCACACCGCCGCCGACCGGCGCAAGTCCCTGGTCACCCAGCTCGCCAAGCTGCCCCTGGACCAGCTGCCCGACCACGACGCCCTGAGCACCGCGCTCACCAAGGCGTGGCAGGCGTCCTCCGCCGCCGACACCCACTACGCGAACTGGGCCGGCCAGGCGCAGAAGAACCACAAGGTCTGCCACGGCGGCCACGCCAAGAACACCAGCGAGACGCAGGCCGGCGACCGGGAGAGCGGCACCGCCACCACCGAGAAGAAGAAGGCGGTCAAGCTCTGGAACGCGATCGCCAAGAAGTACGGCCTCACCCAGCGGCAGTACTCCCAGCTCTGACGGCTCAGCTCTGACGGCTCAGCTCTGACGGCTGCCGGCCGGCTACTGGCCGTCCCGCTTGAGCGGGGCGTACGACGCGGGCTTGAGCGTCTTGGTCACGTTCACGAAACCGGGCTGCGCCTGGACCAGGCGGCCCTGCCGCACCTTCTGGTAGACGATGTCGGCGTTGACCATCCGCGGGTGGTCGGGGATGTTCAGCAGGTCGGCGTCGGTCCAGCCGAGGTCGGGGGTGAGGCCGCCGGTCGACAGCTTCGTGGTCGCGTCCATCGCCCGCCGCACGCTGTCCGCGGTGATCTTCGTCTTGTCGTCCATCGCGCGCACCACCTTGGCGAACACGGAGTACGCGATCCACGTGGTCTGCACCCCGGGGTCGGCCACGTCGATCGTGTCGTCGCCGAACGCGTACTTGCTGATCACCGACTTCATCTCGTCCCACTTGGGGTCCGAGGCCGGCGGGTACCAGTCGGCGATCTTCGCGCCTTCCAGCGGGCTCTTCGCGCCGCCGCTCGCGTCCACCACGGACTGCTGCACGCTGCCGATCACCGAGGAGAGCTGCACCTTCGGCTGCACGTCGCCGATCCGGCGCAAGGAGTCGAAGAAGGTGCTGGTGTGGTCGCCGAGCACCGCGGACACGCAGGTGGACGCCTTGTCGTCGCCGACCGCCTGGGTCGCGACGTCGGTGTAGTCGGTCGAGTCGTCCTTGGCGAGGATGTCCTCCACCGGGTGCTTGCCCTCCTCCTTGAGCCCCTGGTCGAGGAAGATCGGGAACTGGTCGCCGGTGATCGAGTCCGGCCGCACCAGCGCGACCTTCTTGCAGCTCTGCGCGAGTTGCAGCCCGCTGCCGGCCAGCAGCGCCGGCAGCCCGCCGTTGATCGGGTACGACATCAGGGACTGGTACTCGTCCTCGGTGATCCCGTAGCCGCCGATGTACGGGATGTCGTCGCCCTCCAGCGCGGAGATGAAGCTGCTGCCCTCCTCGCTGTACGACCCGACGACGGCGACCGCGCCCGCGTCGGCGGCCTGCTTGGCGCATTCGGTGACCGTGACCGCGTCGTCGCGCTCGTTGCAGGTGAGCACCTTCAGCTTGCGGCCGTGCAGCCCGCCCTGGTCGTTGACGTAGCTCTCGACGGCCTTGGCCATCCCCAGCATGCCGGGCATGTTGGTGGCGTTGGTGCCTACCGGCGCCCATGTCATCACCACGATCGGCCCCGGGGAGCCCCCCGCGTTCCCCGGAAGGACACCACACCCGCTGACCAGCGCGGATACGGCGAGTAGTGGGACGGCGGCACGCCGGAGCGCGCCCCTGCGACGGTCAGTCATATCAATGGAAGATTCCGCTTCCGGCTCAACGGCCGGGTGACCGGATGCCAACGCCCGGTCACGTTCGGGTGAATTACAGGTGTCGCCGATCGGGTGCGTACGATCGTGCGCTGTGCAAGGTTCGGAGAAGTCTTCCCGTCGCGGCCGTCACTCCTCCACGATGGGTGGCATGCCCCTCAATGACATGCCGTGGTGGCGCTGGCGCAGCAATGTGCGCTCCGCGCTGCACATGATCAGCGACCCCGTCTTCCAGATGGAGGTGTGGCGGACCGGCCGCGAGGGATACGGCGATGTCACCGACGCCGTCTACCGCCTGGTCGAGGACACCTGGCTCGACAACTGGTCCGCCGAGAAGTACGTCGGCACGATCTTCCGCGACGCGCAGGAGGCCGCGCTGGTCGACGTGGCCGTGCTGCGCGTGCTGAAGATCCTGCACCAGGTGGGCGCCGACGCCCCCGCGGTCGCCTACCTCGACCACTCGGCCTGGCCGGAGGCGGTGCACGCGGCCCGCGAGGCGCACGTACGGCTGGCGTCGGCCGACGGCGAGGACCCGGACGTCCCGCCGCGCTCGCTCGAGGTGCTGGCGATCTACAACCGGACGGCGTGACCCCGGCGAGTGTCGTGACCACGTGAACGCGTGACCACGTGTACGCGTGACCACGTGTACGCGTGACCACGCGGCCGTGACGGCGTGATCGGGTCCGTGTGCCGGACACCCGCGCCCTCGGCTGCCTGCTTGTGCCAGGCTGGCGCCTGTGAACGAACAGCAGTCGCAGCCCCCGCAGTACGTCCTCACGCTGTCGTGCCCCGACAAGCAGGGCATCGTGCACGCGGTCTCCAGCTACCTCTTCATGACCGGGTGCAACATCGTCGACAGCCAGCAGTTCGGCGACCAGGGCACCGGGCTGTTCTTCATGCGGGTGCACTTCTCCGCCGAGCCCGAGGTGAACGTCGACAAGCTGCGGGCCAGCTTCGCCGCGGTGGGCGACGCCTACCACATGGACTGGCACATCCACCCGTCCGCGGAGCGGATGCGGATCGTGCTGATGGTCAGCAGGTTCGGCCACTGCCTCAACGACCTGCTCTTCCGCGCCAGCACCGGCGCGCTGCCGGTCGAGGTCGCCGCCGTCGTCTCCAACCACACCGACTTCCGCGCCCTCGTCGAGTCCTACCACGTGCCCTTCCACCACATCCCGGTCACCAAGGACACCAAGTCCGACGCCGAGGCGCGGCTGCTGGAGATCGTGGCGGCGGAGAACGTCGAACTGGTGGTGCTCGCCCGCTACATGCAGGTCCTCTCGGACGACCTGTGCCGGAAACTGTCCGGCCGGATCATCAACATCCACCACTCCTTCCTGCCGAGCTTCAAGGGCGCCAAGCCGTACCACCAGGCGCACGACCGCGGTGTGAAGCTGATCGGCGCGACCGCGCACTACGTGACGGCGGATCTCGACGAGGGCCCGATCATCGAGCAGGAGGTCGAGCGGGTCGGCCACGGGGTCACCCCGGAGCAACTCGTCGCGATCGGCCGGGACGTGGAGTGCCAGGCGCTGGCGCGGGCGGTGAAGTGGCACAGCGAGCACCGGGTGCTGCTCAACGGCGGCCGGACCGTGGTGTTCGGGTAGCGGGTAACCGGTGGCTGAGGCGGGTCCGCAACTCCTCAGGTCCTCAGGCCCTCACGTCTTCGGGACGTGACGACCTCAGAGCCGGGACAGCGCCGCGGTCGCGTACAGCACGTCCCGGATCGCCGCCCGGTCGCCGGCCTTGCCCGCCGCCACGCGCTCCGGCACCACGTGCCCCGTGGCGAGCTGGCAGAACTCCAGGCTGTCCATCGCCACATGCGCCACCTGGTGGTCGGGCGAGGCCACCGCGCCCGGCGAGTCGAGCGCCAGCAACCACTCGCCGCCACCGTCGCCCTCGATCTCGAGCTTGAGGGAACGCCCGGGCGAGCCCGCGGCGACCAGCCGTGCCGGCGACGTGGCCAGCCCGGCCCGGCGCCGTGCGGCGAGCGCCCGGGTCAGCTTGCCGGCGGTCAGGCCGACGATCTGCCGCATGTGGCCCTCGGCGGGCGTGTCGTACGGGTAGTCCACCGCCTCGGCGATGTCCGTGGCGTGCGTCCAGCACGCGAAGGCGCGGTCCACGAACGCGTCCTGGAAGGGCAGTTCGAAGTCGCCGTGGTCCACCGGGAGGCCCGCGACCCCCTCGCCCGCGAACGCGATCGTCCGCACCAGCCGGTGGCTCTGCTCGCGCCACAGCAGGCGGAGTGTCGCGCCCGGCAGGTCCTGGTGGGCGGCCCAGTGCGCGGCCGTGCGCGCCGCGGGTGAGCGCGGCAACTCGATCTCCTCGGCGGCATGGCTCAGGCGTACCGGCCGCGGCCGGTCGAGACCGTAGCGTTCGGTGGCGTCGTCGGCCGCCGTCTCGATGCTCTGCTGCGGCAGCCCGAGGGCCCGGCCGACCAGGCCGTCCACGGCGATCAGGTGCGCGATGACCTGGCCGACGGTGAACTCCCGTGTCACCGGGGCGCCGTCGAACCACTGCAACCGCACCGGCGCGGTCCAGTAGCCGTCACCCAGATCGCGCAGCAGCGCGTCCAGCCGGGCGGCCTCCGCGTCGTAGGGCCCGGCCCACTCCGGTACCGGGATGCGCGCCGGACGCCGCCCGAGGCACCCTTCGAGCACCCGCGCCCGCAGCAGCGGGTCGAGGTCCAGCGAATCCTCCTGGTGCAGCAGGCCGACCGCGTCCCGCAGCCGCAGCGCCTCCTCGGCGCAGCTCGCGCAGTCCGTCAGGTGCACCTCGACGGCAAGGGTCTCGTCGCGGGAGCAGGCCGCCAGTGCCCAGGCACCCAGCAGCGACTTGAGGGTGCCGTGGTCGTACGGCGGCACGCGGACGGTGGTCACGGCCGAGGCCGTCGCCGGGCTGATGCGGGGCAGGTGGGGCAGGTGCGGCACAGGCGGGTCCGCCCCGTCGGTCGGTTCGGGAGGTTCGGTCGGTTCGGGAGATTCGGGGGACCCGGAGGAGCCGGTCGGCCGCGGCGGGCCGAGAAAGGCAGGCGCGGTTTCGGCCGGGGAGCCGGTGGCAGGCCCGGCAGGCGTACCGGGGCCGGGCGACTGCGGGCCGATGGAGCCGAAGGGCACGTCATCGGGCGCGTCGTGCTGTTCGCGCTGGGCGGGGACGCGGGCGCGGCGCCCGTCTCCGCGGCCGCCGTCGTCGGGCGGGCCGTCGCCGTCGTGGTACGTCGGGCCGCTCACCGCTCGCCTCGCTTGGTGCTCTGCTCGAACGACGCCTCGGCCTGCTCGTCGGGCTCCATCGCGGTGGACAGCAACTGCAGGCCCAACCGCAGCCTGCGGCGGGCCTCGTCCTCGCTGACCCCGAGATCGGCCGCCGCGGCGCGGTAGTCCAGCCGTTCCCGGTAGGCGAGTTCGAGGGCGGCGCGCAGCGGAGCCGGCATCGATGTCACGATGAAGTCGGCGCGCGCCGCGGTGTTGGCCTCGCGCACGCGTGCCTCCAGCACGTCGGGGTTGGTCCGGCCGCGGTTCGCGTACTGGCGCAACCGGTGCACCGCGTGCCGCTGGGTGAGCGCGGCGATCCACGACCGCAGCGAACCGTACTTCGGCTCGTAGGCGTCCGGGTTCTCCCAGACGTAGCCGAACACTTCGCGGGTGATCTGGTCCGCCGCGTCGTCGTCGTCGGTCACCCGGTGCGCGAGACCGTGGACCAGGGAGGCGTAACGGTCGTACAGCTCACCGAGTGCCGCCTCCTCGCCCCGCGCCAGCCGCTGCTGCATCTTGCGGTCCCAGCGCGGCGGTGCGGGTGTCGCCATCTCCCGGCCCCCTTGCGTCGTCCGGCCCGTGCCTGCGTCCCCGACGTTACCGGGCACCCACGAGGGTGTACGCGGCATTGCACCAACCTGACACCGGATGCGACCGCTTCTGTCGGTCTGTTATGCGGGTGTGACCAGAAGATTGCGGGGTTGCGACCGGGAGCGGGCATAGGGTCGTAGGACGGGAGAATCCAAGTCGACGGCGAGGCGAGGTGGGAACCGGTGCTGGTGACCCAGGCCGAGCGGGACGGCTGGGCGGTGGTCACGGTCGCGGGGGAGATGGACCTGATCTCCTCGCCAGCGGTCCGGCAGAAGGTGCATGAAGCGGTCGCCGACGGGCGGCGCAGCCTGGTGCTCGACCTCGCCGGGGTGCGGTTCTGCGACTCCAGCGGGGTGGGCGTGCTGATCGGCGCCCGACGGCTGATGCGGTCCTGCGCGGGGCGGCTGCGGATCGTGCTGCCGCGGGAGGACGACGAGGGCGCGCCGTCCGGATCGTCCGGGCAACTCGGCGGCCACGGCGGGGAAGCGCACGTCAACCGGGTGCTGGCCGCGCTCGGGGTGCGCCGGCTGTTCGAGGTCTACCCGGACCTGGACGCGGCCACCGACGACACCGCCAGGCCGCTGTCCGCCTGAGCGCAGCGCTTCGCGGGCGGGCGGCCGCGACGCCGGGCCCGCGTTATCCAGTACGTGGCCGGCGCGGGGTGACCGAGGATGGCCCCCATGACCCTTATCGCCTTCGTACGCGGCGACATCACCGAGGAACCGGTCGACGCGGTGGTCAACGCCGCGAACTCCTCCCTGCTCGGCGGTGGCGGCGTGGACGGCGCCATCCACCGCAAGGGCGGCCCCGAGATCCTGTCCGCCTGCCGCGACCTGCGGGCGTCGCACTACGGTCGCGGGCTGCCCACCGGCCAGGCCGTCGCCACCACCGCGGGACGGCTGCCGGCACGCTGGGTCGTCCACACCGTCGGCCCGGTCTGGCGGGCGGGGGAGGACCGTTCCGAACTCCTCGCTTCCTGCTACCGGGAGTCGCTGTGCGTAGCCGACGAACTGGGCGCCGCCACCGTCGCCTTCCCCGCCATCTCCACCGGCGTCTACGGCTGGCCGATCGACGACGGCGCCCGCATCGCCGTACAGACCGTGCGCGCGGCCTCCACCTCCGTCACGGAGGTGCGCTTCGTCCTCTTCGACGATGTCGCTTATGAGGCATTTACGGCTTACGGGTAAACCAATCGTGGGGTGCTCGGCGTGGTCACGGAGCGTCCGCGGCGGGTTGTGTCCGATGCGTGACTTGTTACGCGGTGGAGTCGGGGTGGTCCTCAGGTACGCTCCATCGGGTGCGCGTACGTTCCAGGCTTCCCCAGGGAGCCGCTCGGCTGGTCCGAAGCGGTTCCGTGCCTGGCTGCGCGATCCCTGACCGGATGCGGCGCACAGTATGCGGTACGCCCGCTCCGTTGCGAGGGAATATGCCCGAAGCGCTTGTTGGAGTACCAGTCGGTCGACCAGGCTATGTGACGTCTGTGTCACATACAGTGACGACGGGCAGGCGTGAGACGTCGGGTCAGCCGGTTCGGATGGTGTGAGCAGTGCAGATGCTTCAGATGCAGCTGGAGGTCGGTGTCGACCCGGCGGAGGTCGGACGCGCCCGCCGCTGGGCGAGGTCGCGACTGGTGGGCTCCGGGATAGGAGCCGACGAACCGGTCGCCGAGACGCTGCTCCTGCTCATCTCCGAACTCGTCACCAACGCCGTCGTGCACACCGGCTGTCCGGCCGTGCTGCGCATGCTCTTCCCTGCCGCGCCGGCCGCTCCGGTACGGGTCGAGGTCGCCGACGCCAGCGTCCTGCCGCCCGCCCCGCGTCATGCCAACCGCGACGAGACCGGTGGCCGCGGCCTGGAACTGGTCGACGGCCTCGCCGATCGCTGGGGCTGGCACCCGGAAGGCGCGGGCAAGCAGATCTGGTGCGAGGTCGACCGAGGCGCGGCCACCGCGGTCCTGACCTGACCCTTTCGCCTCATCCGGTCCGCCGGGCCGGCCGCGCTCTAACCGCGCGCCGACGTCTGGAACGTCCGCCGGTACACCGTCGGTGACACACCCAGCGCGCTCTGGATGTGCTGCCGCAGCGACGCACCCGTCCCGAACCCCGCCTCCCGCGCGATCTGGTCCACCCCGAGATCGGTCGACTCCAGCAACTGCCGCGCCCGCTCGATCCGCTGCTGCGTCAGCCACTGCCCCGGACTCAGCCCCACCTCCTCCCGGAACCGCCGCGTGAACGTCCGTACGCTCATCGCCTCCCGCTCCGCGAGCTGCCGCAACGTCACCGGCTGCTCCAGCCGCTCCAACGCCCATGCCCTGGCCCGCTCGGTGCCCGCCAACTGCGGCTCGGGCAGCGGCCGCCGGATGTACTGCGCCTGACCGCCCTCCCGATGCGGCGGCACCACCGTCCGGCGGGCCACCCCGTTCGCCACCGCGGTGCCGAAGTCCCGCCGCACGATGTGCAGACACACGTCGATCCCCGCCGCCACCCCCGCCGAGGTGAGCACGTCGCCGTCGTCCACATACAGCACGTCCGGGTCCACCCGCACCCGCGGGAAGAGCCGTTGGAAGTGGTCCGCGCTGCGCCAGTGCGTGGTCGCCGGCCGCCCGTCCAGCAATCCCGCCGCCGCCAGCAGGAACGATCCCGTGCAGATCGACACCACCCGCGTACCCGGCCGGATCACGTCGAACGCCGCCCTCAGCTCCGCGCTGAGCCGACCCTCCTCGTAGACGTCCTCCATCTCGTGTGACGCCGGCACCACCACCGTGTCCGCCTCCGCCAGCGCTTCCATGCCGTGCTCGACCGTGATCGTGAAGTCCGCGTCCGTCCGCACCGGACCCGGGCGCACGCTGCACGTCACCACCTCATACAGCGCGGGGCCGCCCTCTTCCCGCTCCTGGCTCCTCGCGGCCCCGAAAATCCGCAGCGGGATGCCGAGTTCGAACGGGATCACCCCGTCGAGCACGAATACCGCCACCCGGTGCCGCCCACCGCCGCCGAACACCCGGGACCGCGGGAGAATCCGAGAATCTGCCATGGCCCGATTCTTTCACACCATGGCCCTCGGGCCACTCGTCACCGGGGAGCTCTCCTCGGAGACTGAGCACCGTGACGCAGACATCTCGCACTCCCGCGCCCGCCGACGGCCCAGCCGCGCCCACCGGCTCCGCCACACCCGGCGACGCCGCCGGGACGCGCCGGCACCCGCGCCCGCGACCGCACCGCGCCTGGGCGGTTGCCGCCGTCACGTTCGTGACCATCATCGGTTCTGCCGCATTCGCCTCCCTTCCCGGACTTCTGATCGACCCGCTGCACAGCGAGTTCGGCTGGTCGCGCGCGATGATCGGGTTCGCCGTCTCCATCAACCTCGCGCTGTACGGGCTGACGGCGCCGTTCGCCGCCGCGCTGATGGACCGCTTCGGCATCCGGCGCGTCGTCGCCTGCGCGCTGCTGACGATCGCACTCGGCGCCGGACTCACCGTCTACATGACCCAGGTCTGGCAACTGGTGCTCTGCTGGGGTGTCTTGGTGGGTCTGGGCAGCGGTTCGATGGCACTCGCGTTCGCCGCGACCGTCGCCAACCGCTGGTTCGTCGCCCGCCGCGGCCTGGTCACCGGCATCCTCACCGCCGGTGGCGCCGCCGGGCAGTTGGTCTTCCTCCCTCTCCTTTCATGGATCACCGAACACCACGGCTGGCGTCCTGCCGCCGCGACGGTCGCCTTCGCGGCACTCGCCGTCGTGCCCTTCGTCTGGCTACTGTTGCGCGACCACCCCGCGGACGTCGGTGTGGCCCCCTACGGCGCGGCGGAGTTCACGCCCAAGCCCCCGCCGGTCGCAGGGGCGGCCGGTCGTGCGCTGCGGGCCCTTCTCCAGGCGGCACGCGGCGGTACCTTCTGGCTGCTGGCCGGCAGCTTCGCGATCTGCGGTGCGTCGACCAACGGTCTGGTGAAGACCCACTTCGTGCCCGCCGCGCACGACCACGGGCTCCCGGTGACGACCGCGGCGTCCCTGCTCGCCGTCATCGGGGTGTTCGACATCGCGGGCACGGTGGCCTCCGGATGGTTCACCGACCGCCTGTCGCCGAGGCGGCTGCTCGCGATCTACTACGGACTGCGTGGACTCTCCCTGATGTTCCTCCCGATGCTGTTCTCGGACAGCATCCACCCCTCGATGGTGCTGTTCATCGTCTTCTACGGCCTCGACTGGGTGGCGACGGTGCCGCCGACCATCGCGCTGTGCCGTGAGCACTACGGCGAGAGCAGCGCGATCGTCTTCGGCTGGGTGCTCGCGGCCCACCAGATCGGTGCGGCCCTGGTCGCCTACCTCGGCGGGGTGGCGCGTGACGCGCTCGGTTCCTATGACGTCGTCTGGTACACCTCCGGAGCGTTGTGCGCGGTGGCCGCGCTGATGTCCCTGGTCGTCCGCCATCGGCCGGTCGCCGCGCCCGTGATGGCGGTTACTGGATGAACGCCCCGAATGTCTGTGCTAGTTCCGATTCGAGTGGAGTTCACTCGCCCGGGTGAACGGGACCGGCTGGAGCCGGCGGTGGGCGCCGCTCTCGCCCGGATCGGCCCGGGCGGAGCGGTCCGTACGGCCCGTTGAGAACGATGCGCGGTGAACGAGGCGGCACGCGCGGAACAGCTCGCGTGGATCGCCGTAGAAGAAAGGGCCGTGCGCGTGCGCAACGGCCGGGGCGGGCGGCTCGCAGGGAACGAGCGGTGCGGATCGAACGAGCCGCGGTGGCAGGGGCGTTGCGCCGCCGCTCACCGCCCGCCGCTCGAGGCAGGCCTCGCCCGCCCCCGCCGGCTTCCGCGTACCGCTCTACCGCGCGCGGGCGGCCGCGCGCGCGATGCGGCGCGCGTCGATCGCCATTTCGCGGAACATCCCGCTGATCGGATTGGTGAACCCGGTGAAGTACAGCCCGGGCGCGTTCGCGGGCGTCCTGGCTCCGTGCACCACCGGGCGGCCGCGGCCGTCGAGCACGCCGAGGTGGCCCACGAGCGGTTCGAGGCCCCGCCGGTAGCCGGTCGCGGCGATCACCGCCTCCGGGCTGATCTCGGAGCCGTCGGCGAGGCGCACCTTGTCTCCGTCGAACTCGGCGACGGCGGCGACGGGTTCGACCCGGCGCGAGCGGACGGCCGCGATCAGGCCGACGTCCTGCACCGGAATCGCGCCGTCCAGCACACGCGAGTACAAGCCGGTCTCGGGGCGGGGCAGGCCGTACGCGGACAGGTCCGGTACGCCGGCCCGTTCGATGTACGGCGCGACGCGGTCCACCAGCCGTGTCGGCAGCCGGCGGCAGACGATCCCGCTTGCCTGCGCGGGCCAGCCGAGCGTCGAACGGCGCAGGATATGAGGGGACGTCCGCACCGCGAGGCGTACTCGCGAGGCGCCGCCCTCCATCAGGTCGACGGCGATCTCCGCACCGGTGTTGCCCGCGCCGACCACGAGGACGTCCCGCCCGGTATAGGGGACGGCGTTGCGGTAGCGGGCCGCGTGCAGAAGATCACCGGAGAAGGTGTTTCGTCCCGGCCAGTCGGGTATGTACGGACTGTGGTTGTGGCCGGTCGCCACCACGACCACGGCGGAGGAGAGTACCCGGCCTCCGGTCGCGGGCAGTTCCCAGCCCGCGCCCTTCCGCTCCACTCGTCCCACCTCGATGCCGGTGGCGATCTCGAGTTCGTGGTACTCGGCGTACTTCTCGAGGTAGCGCACCACGTCGTCCCTGCTGACCCATCGGCCGAACCGGCGCGGAATGGGCAGTCCCGGCAGCGCCGACAACCGCCGCGTGGTGTGCAGATGCAGCCGGTCATAGTGGCCGCGCCAGGAAGCTCCCACGTGTTCCGCGCGCTCCACCACGAGCGGCCTGAGCCCCCGCTCCCGCAGTGCCGCGGCCGCGGCCAGTCCGCCGGGGCCGGCGCCGATGACGATGGCGTCGGGAGTTGCGGCGGGCGGGGGGACCCGGTCGGTGGCGGTCGTGGGGTCGGCCATGGGGGCACTCCTGAGCCTGAATACGTCTGTCGCGAGCAAGGTGGTGATAGCCGGAAGGTATTCCGACGGGCGGGTGCGAGCGTAGCCCCCCATGCGGTCGAGCGGCATGGGCCGTTGCGGGCTGCCCACTTGCCGGTCACGGTCCGCCACTTGCCGTCCACGGGGAACCGGTTGCCGGTCGCCCGCCGCGCCTCGCCGCCGCCGGCGGTGCGCCGCTCGCGCTGCCCGTCTGCCCGGAGACGCAGCGACGCGGGCGCCGGCGGTCTCCCCCGAGACCTCGTGGCGCCCGCGTCGGGGCGTGATGTTGCGGCAGGACTGGCGAGTGCGGGGCCGAACGGCCCTGCGGGTGGAGGGTGTTGGGGCGGTCGCTACTTCGGTGGTTTCTTCCCGGTGACCCCGAGGTGGACGAGCAGCGCCAGGTTCGGCTTCAGGTCGGCCTGCTTGACGCCGGACCCGGTGAAACCTTTCTGGTGGGCGGCGACCGCGGCCAGCATGGCCACCAGCGAACCGGCCACGGCCGGCGCGCTGACCTGCTTGTCGACCTTGCCCTTGCTCTGAAGGTCCTTGATGGACTCGGTGAGTGAGCCCGTCACGGAGTTGAGGATGCGGGTGCGGATTCTGTTGAAGCGCTTGTCGCCTTCGGCGGCACCGAGGTCGATCACGCGCAGGATGGCGTCGTTCCTGCGCCAGAAGGACAGGAAGCCGTCGACGAGTTGGTCTGCGGCGAGCGCGCCGGACTTGCCGACCCAGGAGCGGCCCGCGACCAGTTCGGTCAGGCTAGCCCCCTCTTTGGCCATCTCATCGGCGAGTTCAAGGACGGCGCCCTCGACGTCGGGGAAGTACTGATAGAACGTTGCGGGGGAGGTGCCCGCCATCCGGGCGACGTCAATCACCTTGACATCCCGGTACGGCGACGTGCTGAGCATCTCGCCGAGGCAGTCCAGCAGCTTCTGCCGCGTTGCCTGCCCGCGGCGGCCCGCAACACGGCCGTCGACGGTGCGAACTTGTCCTGTCATGCCGTCAGTTTACCGACCCGTGATCGGCGCGCGATTTGGCGGCGTGCAAACGGGGACGCTCTCCTTCCGCTTGGCGAACCACCAGTTCAACGGTGCTTTCTTCCGTCCCGGCGGCCCCATGGGACGGCGCGTGAAATGTGGCGAATGGGTGATTCGGCGGCGTGGAGCGGGCGACTCAAAGAATTGACCATATGTTCGAATTCCAGCGGGTGTGGTGGGGAAGATCACTGGTTACGGTGGCAATGACGGTGTGTCGCGGACACGGCGCGGGCCATCGTGAAGGTAGGAGAGGATCGAGTCATGTCGGCATTCGGAGAAGGCGCCCCGTGCTGGGCGGATGTGGCACTGCCCGACCTCGCCGTCGGCCGGACCTTCTACGGCGAGCTGCTCGGCTGGACCTTCGAGGACCAGGGGGAGGAGTTCGGCCACTACACGATGGCCCTGCGCGACGGCGTCAAGGTCGCGGCCCTGATGCCGAAGGCGGACCCGTCGATGCCCACCGCCTGGGGCGTCTTCCTCGCGGTCGTCGACGTGGCCCGGACCGCCGAGAAGGTCAGGGCGGCCGGCGGGCAGGTGGCCTTCGGGCCGGACGCGGTCGGCGACAGCGGAGTGATGGCCGGGGTCGTCGACCCGGGCGGCTCCTTCGTCGGGCTCTGGCAGCCCGCCGGCCACCAGGGTTTCGACCTGGTCAACAAGCCCGGCGCCTACGCCTGGTCGGAGAACCACACACGGGATGCCGAGACCGTGGACGCCTTCTACCGGGACGTCTTCGGATACGAGTCCCAGCAGGTCGGCGACGGCGTTCACTTCGACTACAAGGTGTGGTCCGTGCCCGGCGCCGAGAACCCCTCGCTCGGCCGGCTGAAGCTGGGCGGCACCGCGGAGGACACCCCCACCGCCTACCAGGTCTACTTCGCGGTCGGTGACTGCGACGACGCGGCCGCCACCGTCCGCCGGCTCGGCGGTCAGGTGCTGGTGGGCCCCGCGGAGTCGCCGTACGGCCGCACCGCCATCGTCACCGACGACCAGGGAGCGCGGTTCGCCGTGATCGACCTCGCGCGCCGGTCCGACTCGATACCCGGTCAGTGAGGCCGGCCGCCACCTTCTGACGCCCGTTCCGGCGCGGCGGATGGCCGTCCGGCACCGGGGAGTGGATGATAACGAGTTCGCTTTCCGGGCGTGTCGGGACGGCCCCGGGTTCGCAACCGGCGCTCTTCCCAGGAAGAATCGGGTCCGTACCCTGGCACGGGAGCCAGCGACCGGCCGGACGGGGCCGCGCAGCACGGGGAACGGCCGCGGACAACGCGGGCACGGGGAGGTGGCAGGGCAAGTGGTGGAGCAGCTTACGCAGCATGACCCGAGACGGATCGGCCCTTTCGAGGTGCTGGGACGGCTCGGCGCCGGCGGCATGGGGCTGGTCTATCTCGCCCGCTCGGCCTCCGGTCGGCGAGTGGCGATCAAGACCGTGCGGGCGGAACTCGCCGAGGACCAGCTCTTCCGCGTCCGCTTCACCCGTGAGGTCGAGGCGGCCCGTGCGGTGTCCGGCTTCTACACCGCTGCCGTCGTCGACGCCGACCCTCGTGCCGCCGTCCCCTGGCTCGCCACCGCCTACGTCCCGGCGCCGTCCCTGGAAGAGATCGTCAACGAGTCCGGCCCGCTGCCCGCCCAGGGAGTGCGCTGGCTCGCCGCCGGGATCGCCGAGGCCCTGCAGTCGATCCACGCCGCGGGCCTGGTACATCGCGACATGAAGCCGTCGAACGTACTGGTGGTCGAGGACGGACCGCGGGTGATCGACTTCGGTATCGCCTCCGGGGTGTCCAACACCCGGCTGACGATGACGAACGTCGCGGTCGGCACCCCCGCCTACATGTCGCCCGAGCAGGCCCGTGACTCCCGCAGCGTGCGCGGCGCCAGCGACATCTTCTCGCTCGGGTCCACCCTGGTCTTCGCCTCGACCGGCCATGCCCCGTTCCACGGGGCCAACCCGGTCGAGACCGTCTTCATGCTGCTGCGCGAGGGCCCCGACCTGGCCGGTCTGCCCGACGAGCTGCGCCCGCTGATCGAGTCGTGCATGCGGATGAAGGCCGAGGAACGTCCCACCCCGGCTGATCTGCAGGCGCAACTCGCCCCGCACCTGTTCTCCTCCGGCGGCGACGACACCGGCACCGCGTCGGCCTGGCTGCCCCCCGGCGCGGTCGCCCTGATCGAGGAACGCCACCGCAGCCGGATCGGCCCGGTGCAGAACGGCGGCCGGGGCGCGCGCCAGCCCGGCGCGCAGGTGTCCGGCCCGCAGGTCCCCATGCCGCCCGCGCCGGCACCCCAGCCGCCCATGCCGCAGGCTCCCGCGCCGCAGCCCTCCGGCCTGGTGCCGCCGCCGCCCGTGTCACCGCCCCGCCCGCAGCAGCCGCCCCGCAGCCCCGCCCCCCAGCACGCGGCCGCGTCCGTACAACTCGCCGGGTCCGCGCCGATCGGGCCCGGGCTGCGGCTGGCGCGGGCGGCCGACCTCAAGGCGACGGCCGGACCGGTTCCGGGAACCGAGTGGGTGCGCCCCCGCGGCGGTGCCCATCGGGCCGCGGAGGCCCCGCCGCCGTCCGTGGCCGCGGTGCCGCGTCCGTCCGGCCCGCCGGGGGAGTGGCGGCCCTGGCGGTTCCGGATGTCGAACGACGTGTGGGGCACCCCCGTGGTGGACAGCGGACTGCTGTACGTCACGTCCTTCGAGGTACACGCACTCGATGTGGCCAGCGGGCGGCGGCAGTTCAAGACCAGGGACGTGGCCTGGACGATGGCGGTGGCCGGCGGCCGTATCCACGCGTCGGACGGGCCCAGCCTGTTCGCGTTGGGCGCGACCGACGGCGGCGAGCGGTGGCGTACCCCGATCGACGGCTGGGTGTACGCCGTGCGGGCCGACGCGAGCACCGTCGTCACGGGCACCCGTGGCGGCGTGGTGCAGGCGTGGGATGCCGAGCGGGGGACGCTGCGGTGGGAGCGGGCCGGGGCGCAGACGGAGTTCGAGTCGCCGGACGCCGGACCCGCCATCGAGAACCGGACGGTGTTCTACCAGGGCGGCGGCCAGCTGCACGCGGTGGACGCGCTCAACGGCTCGGAGCTGTGGTCGTATCCGGTGGGGGAGCCCGGCGCGGCCGGGTCGGTGGTCACCCGGCCGGTGGTCGCCGACGGCGTCGTCCACCTGACCGCCGGCACCCGGGTGCTGGCCCTCGACGCGCGCACCGGCGCGGAGCGGTGGCACTTCGAGGCGCCCGCCGTGATGTTCGCGCCCCCCGCGCATGTACCCGGCCCGGGCGCATCCGGCGGCGGGATCTACGTCACCGACCACCTCGGCACGGTGTACGCGCTGGACCCGGCGGACGGCCGGGACCGCTGGCGGGTCGCCACCGAGCCGCGGCAGTCGCTGGAGCCGGTGGTGGTCACCGCCGGCGGGGTCCACCTCGGGGCGGGCAGCGCGCTGTACACGCTGGACGCGGTGAGCGGGACGCCGCGCTGGCGGTTCGCCGCGCAGGGCGAGATCGTCGGGTCGCCCGCGGTGGCGGACGGGCGGGTGCACTTCGGCTCGAAGGACCACTGCCTGTACACGGTGGACGCGCAGGGCGGCCAGTTGCGGTGGCGGCTGGAGACCGGTGGCGAGATCACCGGATCACCGGTCACCGCCGACGGTGTGGTCTACGCCTGCTCCAAGGATCGTTGCGTCTACGCCCTGGACGCGGCGAAGGGCACCGGCTCGACCTCGCGCCGGGCCTGAGCGGGGAGCGGGGAGCGGAGAGCAGGGCTAGCGGGGCCGGGAGGTAGGCCCTGGGTCACCGGTGGTTCACGGCTCCGCCGGACCGTCGGGGGAGAGCGGCTCGGAGCGCTTCGAGTACGGCGGCGGAGACTCCTGCGGCGGTTCGGCGACGTCGTCCGACGGCAGGGGTTCGGGCCGGCCGTAGCGCGGGCGGCGCAGCCCCGAGAGCAGGAAGGCCCCCGCGAACAGCAGCAGCCCGCTCGCGACCGCGACACCTACGCCCGTGTCGAGCCCGTCGCCGCCCGCGGTCAGAGACCCGGAGAACTGCGCCTGCCGGACCATCCACAGCACCGTGACGCCCAGCACCAGGCAGCCGGCCAGCGCCACCGCCGCCCATGACCGCGCCAGCACGCCCAGCAGCGTGAGCAGCGCGGCGAAGCCCATCGGCAGGAAGAGGGAGCCGAGCAGGGCCGCGTCATGATCGGTGACGCCGACGCCCGTGAAGAGGTCGTTGACCCGGATGTCGGAGCCGTGACGGCCGCCGTACCAGGCTCGGAAGGGGCACCAGACGGCGGCCGTCGCTCCGGCGAGCGCGAGCAGTGACCCCACGACGTTGCGGACCATCGGGGTGCCACCGCCTCGTGTCGCTCACTCGGCCCCCACGTGGCCGACGCTACGCCGGGCGCCGCGGCACTGCCACGCGAGCGCGGGCGCGGGAGTGACCACCGCGCCGACCAGCACTTTTCCCCTACCGGCCCCCTGCTGGGACCGAGGCTTCACCGGTTCCACGGCCCCACCCGCTCTACCGGTTCCACCCGCTGCACCAGCACTCCGCGGGTGCGGAATCCCCTCGCACCCTCGCACCCTCGCACCCTCGCACCCTCGCACCCGCGCACCCTCGCACCCTGCGCACCGCACACGTCGGCCGCAGCGCCCCCTCCGCGCTGCGGCCGACCTGCTGCCCGGACTGTGAGCCGGCCCCCTGAGCCAGCTCGCCGGTCCCCCCTCGGGCGTCCCCCTCTTCTCCTGCGGACCCGGAAACCCCCATCTCCACGTCCACGGGACCATGCCCGCCGCTGGGCAGTTCGCCCGGCGCCCCGTGCCGCACTGTGCCGTGCCGCACGGGCGCCTCGCGGCGGATCAGTTTGCGGGCTCGGACTCGGTGTGCCAGTTGTTCGGCTTGACCTGACCGGGCTTCGTCGTGGGCTTGTCCGCCAGCAGCCCGTCGACCGGGGCCTCCGAGGCGTCCTCCGTGTGCCAGTTGGCCGGCTCGACCTTTCCCGGAGTCGGCTTGGTCGGCGGAGCGGGGTCGGTCGGGTCGGTCGGCGGCTGGTTCTCGGTGGTCTCGGTGGTCTCAGTCGTCATGGTGGTTCTCCTGCACTTCGGGGACCTGCTGTGGTGAAGCCCACCCGGCGACGACCCCCGTGCATCACCGGGCGGGCGGCTCGTGCGGTGATGGAATCGTGGCAGCCGCCGATAATCAACCGATAAACGGTATCGATGAGTTGCCGAATCGGCTGGTAGCAGCCCCCGGCCGCGTGTCCGGTGCCCGTTTCCGCCCCGTCCCGCGGGGCCCGTGCCCGGTTCCGCCCGGTCGCGGGACCGGGCCACAGCCCGGTCCCGTCAAGTCCCGTACACGCTCCGGCTCGGGCCCGCCGCGTCTCACTCCGTCCCGGGGCCGGCCGCCGTCAGCCGACCATCCGGATCACCGAGGGCGCCGTCTCGCCACCGAGCAGCCGCCGTACCTCCTGCGCCTCCGGAGAGCCGAGCGCCACGTACATGCCCAGCGCGTCGTGCCAGCATGCGTGCGCTCGTACGAGCTGGCCCATGTCGGCGAGCGCGCGGCCGAGCACGGTGAGTACGTTGGCGGTGCGCCACTCGCCACCGACCTCGCGCTGGATGACCAGGGCCTGTTCGGCCGCGGCCGCCGACCGCAGGCTGTGGCCGGCCGCCCGGTGCGCCTCGGCCAGCCGGTAGAGCGCCATGCCCTCCCAGAACTGCTGCCGGGCGTCGCGGAAGATCTCCACCGCCTCGTTCAGGCGGGCCACCGCCTCGTCGATGCGTCCGGCGG
Organism: Streptomyces sp. NBC_00448; assembly: GCF_036014115.1. Taxonomy (NCBI): domain Bacteria; kingdom Bacillati; phylum Actinomycetota; class Actinomycetes; order Kitasatosporales; family Streptomycetaceae; genus Streptomyces; species Streptomyces sp. NBC_00448. Next base: position 3,975,917 of record NZ_CP107913.1, on the reverse strand, counting down.
CGGTCAGTGCGACGGCGACGGCGTACAGCCCGTTGCCGAGCCGGAAGCCGACGTTCAACTCCCGGTAGACGGCGAGCGCCTGCTGGCTGTTGGCTACCGCCGCGTCGGAGTCGCCGAGGCTCAGCTGGGCGCGGGACAGGTTGCTGAGGGCGGACGCCTCACCGTGCCGGTTGCCGTCGGAGCGGAACGCCTCCAGGGCGGCCTCGTGGTATTCGGTGCAGACGTCGAAGCGTTGCGCCTGGTGCGCGATGATGCCGCGCAGGTTCGGCGCGTAGCTGCAGGTGACGGGGTCCTCGGCGGCCAGCCCGACGACCATCGCGCGCCGCGCTTCCTCGTCGGCGGCGGCGAAACGGGCGGTCATCCGCAGGAGTTGGGCGACCAGCACCCTGGCCCGGCCCTCGACCAGGGCGTCACCGCAGGCGTTCGCGGTGGCCACGACCGCGTGTGCGGCCTGTTCGTACTGCCGGGCGTAGATCCCCGACTCCATCAGGTCCTGGGCGGCCCACAGCAGGTCCGTCGCCTTGCGCATCAGGCCGCCGCAGCCGTCGTCGGCCGACTGCTCGACGGCCGCCAGCAGGACCTGGGCCTCGGCGAACAGCCACTCCAGCCCGGCTTCGCGGGAGTCGAAGGCCATGCCGGGCAGGGAGGTTACGGCGAGGTGGTCCAGCACCCGGTCGCCGGGGTTCTCCAGCGCGTAGACGGCCGTGGCCGAGGCGAGGTAGAAGTCCAGCAGCCGGGACAGCGCCGAGCAGCGCTCCTGCTCGGTCTCGTCGCGCTCGGCGCACTCGCGCGCGTACAGCCGCAGCAGGTCGTGGAAGCGGTAACGGGCCGGCGCCGCCGACTCGATGAGGCTTATGTCGACCAGCGTCTCCAGCAACTCCTCGGCCGTGTACGGGTCGAGGTTCAGGACGGCGGCGGCCGCGTCCAGCGAGATGTCGGGGCCCTCCGGGAGGGACAGCAGCCGGAAGGCGCGGGCCTGTTGGGGCGACAGGTGGCCGTAGCCGAGCGCGAAGGTGGCCTTGACGGCCAGGTCGCCGGCCCGCAACTCGTCCAACCGGCGGCGCTGGTCGGCGAGTTTGCGGGCCAGTACGGAGACGGTCCAGGTGCGGCGGGCGGCCAGCCGGGCGGCGGCGATCCGGATCGCCAGCGGGAGGAAGCCGCAGGCGCCCACCACGGCGAGCGCGGCCTGCCGTTCGCCGGCCACCCGCTCCTCGCCGACGATCCGGCTGAAGAGCTGCAGGGCCTCCTCGGGCGACATCACGTCGAGGTCGACCAGGTGCGCGCCTTCCAGGTCGACCATCCGCATCCGGCTGGTGACCAGAGCGGCGCAGCCGGGCGTGCCGGGCAGCAACTGCCTTATCTGCGCGGCGTCGTAGGCGTTGTCGAGCAGGGTGAGGACGCGGCGGCCGTCGAGGGTGGAGCGGTAGAGCGCGGCGCGCTCGGCGAGCGAGTCGGGGATGGCGGGGTTGGGAACGCCCAACGCCCTCAGGAACGCGCCGAGTACGGCCTCGGGCTCGGCCGGGCGCGGTTCGGTGCCCTGCAGGTCGACGTACAACTGCCCGTCGGGGAAGGCGTCCCGGACCGCGTGCGCGACGTGCACCGCGAGGGTGGTCTTGCCGACGCCGCCGATCCCGGCCACGGCGGAGACCGCCATCACCCCGCCCTCCTTGCCCTGCTCGGTGGCCAGGGCGAGTTGGCGGCCGAGTTCGTCGGCGACGGCGCGGCGGCCGGTGAAGTCGGGCACGCTCGCGGGAAGTTGCGCGGGGCGGACGATCTCGGGCGTGCCGGCGTGCGCGGAGACCGGCGCGGCCAGGTCCGGGTCGGCCTCCAGGATGCGCTGGTGCAGGTCGCTGAGTTCGGCGGAGGGGTCGATGCCGAGCTCGTCGGCGAGCAGGCGGCGGGTGTCGGCGTAGACGCCCAGCGCCTCGGCCTGGCGCCCGCTGCGGTACAGCGCGAGCATCAGCAGGGCGCGCAGCCGCTCGCGCAGCGGGTGTTCCGTGGAGACCGCGGTGAGTTCGGAGACCGCCTCGGCGTGCGCGCCCAGTTCCAGGTCGAGTTCGAGGCATGCCTCGATCAGGCCGACCCGCCACTCGGCCAGCCGGGAGCGCTGCGTCTCCGCGTACGGCCCGGGCAGGCCGGCCAGCGGTTCGCCGTGCCACAGGTCGATGGCGGCCGCCAGCAGGCGCCGGGCGTGCTCGGGGTCGCTCACCTTCGCCTTCTCCGCGTCGGCCGCGAGACGTTCGACGACGGTGTAGTCCAGGGCGTCGGGCGCGACGTGCAGGGCGTAGCCGCCGGAGTCGGTGACCAGCGCCTTGGGGCCGAGCGCCTTGCGCAGCCGGAAGGCGTACGAACGCAGGGCGGCGAGCGCGGTGTTGGGCGGGCTCTCGCCCCAGACGGCGTCGAGCAGTTCGGACGCGGAGGCGGTGCGCCCACCGCGCAGCAGCAGCGCGGCGAGCACCGCCCGCTGCTGTGGCGCCCCGGTGCCGATCGGGACGTCGCCGCGCCAGGCACGCACCGGGCCCAGCACCGCGTAGCGCAGGCCGCCCGGGTCCGTGCTGCTTTCCATCGTCTGCCCCCTGGATCGCCCATGTGCACATGCCGGGCGCGTCCCCGAGCCCGGCGCTCCGCGCGTATATCTATCGTTCATCGCTGGACGGAACAGTTCTCTGCATGACATGCGGAGCCGAAAGTTCGGCCCCGTCCGTGCCAGTTTGCCGTGTCGGGCGGCCGAGGTCACCCCGTGCATGGTGCCGATCCGGCCTCGTGCCGAATGTTGGGCCGAATTCGAGGTTCTGTCTGTGCGTGCGCGGAGGTTGTGTTGTGTGGGACAGGTTCACACCAATGTGTGTCCTGCGAACGGGCGGGTGACAGAGACATGCGGGTGTCGGGCAAAAACGATTCGGCGGATTCTTCGGTTTCAGGAGGATTGCGCCGGGAAACAACACTTGTGTCCGGTGCGGTGCTCTCCTGGCCGTCGTTGCACGGGACATCCACGCTCCCGGGGACGGGACCCGTACCGCCCGCACCCACCGGGACGGATACGGTGACCCGCGGCGGCGGGAAGCACAGCCGGCGCCGGCGGGGGCGCGGCGGTGGTTCCCACACCACCCTGGGCGAAGGCGGGCGCCTGCCCGGCCCGTTGCTCCGGCAGCGGGCGGAGCACCGGCCGCAGGGCATACCCGCGCTGCCCTACGGAGACAGCGCGCCGACGACCGGTACCGCCGGGTGCAGCTTCGCCGAGCTGGACCGACGGGCCCGGGCGGTCGCCGCGCGGCTGGGCAGCGTGCTGCAGCCGGGCAGCCGCGTCATGCTCGTCTACCCGCAAGGGCCCGACCTCGCGGGCGCGTTCCTCGGCTGCCTGTACGCGGGCATGTCCGCGGTGCCGCTCGTGCTGTCCTCGCCCGGGGCGACGAGTTCGGTGGCCCACGCGGCGCGGCGCTGCGACCCGGCGATGGTGCTCACCGGCACCGACACCTGGACGCCGCTGGCGGTCGACCGGGCGCGGGTCGAGGTGGTCGAGGCGGACGGCGTCCATGTCTCCGGCGAACCGGTGTGGCGGCTCGCGCAGAACTGGCGGCCGGTGGGTGTGCTGCGCGGCGCGCCCGCCTACCACCGCTACCACGATGACGGGGCGGTGGGCGGTCGGCTGGAGCCGGCGATGTCGCACGGCGATCTCACCGAGGTGATGGACGAGTTGGCCCAGGCGGTGCGGCTCGGCACCGACGAGGAGAACGTCGGCTGGATCGCCGCGGTGCACGGCGTGGAGGACGCCGTGTGGCGCATTCTGCTGCCGATCCGGATCGCGGCGTAGTGGTCGGTGCGATGCGCGGACGGCAGCAGGAGTGCCCGGACGGATGAGCACGGATCAGAACGGATGAGAAAGGCAGGAGGAACGGAGACGAGGGGGCGGTGCCGCGAAGGGGCTATCGGCGGCCGAGCCAGATCGGGTTGGTGAGGGCGGCGGCCGGTCCGGGCAGGCCGGAGGTGTCGTCTGCCGCCGCGGGGTGCCGTACTTCCGCGCGCACATAGGACGCCAGCGACGCGGTGGTGGTCCACTCCACGGCACCGCAGGCGGGTAGGACCTGGCCGACGACCTGGCCCTCGTCGGTGAGCAGCCGCAGCAGTGAGCCGGCCGGCACACCGGCGACCTGGAGGCGGACGGTCACCTCGGAGTCCGCGGCGACCTGCAACCGGTCGCCGATGCCCGCGTGTTCGCCGTGCGGGCCGGTGGCGGACAAGGCGAGCCGGACGTCGGCGTTCGCGGCGATCCAGGAGTGCCCGGCGCGGATGCCGGCCTGCAGGGAGCGGCGGTCGAGGCCGTCGGCGAGTACCACCGTCTGCGGCAGGCCGACGACGTCGGGGTCGCGGTGGGCGTCGGAGTTTCCCATCGCCGGCACCCATTGGCCGTCGCCGCGCCGGGCCGCACCGGTGAGCAGGTTGTCCCAGGTGAGCAGGGAGGCTTCGTCGTCGGCGGTCCAGGGGCCGTTCCAGACCTCGATGGCGTCGACGTTGTCGTAGCCGAACTTCCACTGGCTGGCGAGGCTGGTGCCGTACGGGTGGGCGGGCACCACGATGCCGCCGGCCCGGCGGATCTGCCGGGCGAAGCGGTCGAAGGCGTCGTCGCGGGCCCGGTAGCGCCAGTCGATCCACTGGCCGCCGTCCAGGCCGATCGCGAGGTAGTGCCCGTTGCGGGTGGTGATCTCCTCACCGGTGAGGATGAGCAGGTCGTCGCCGGCCAGCGGGCCGAGCAGCGGGTGCGCGGAAGAGGTGTTGTGGTCGCTGGAGTTGATGAAGTCGAGCTGCGCCGCCCGGGCGAGCGCGGCCAGTTGCTCCAGGGTGCGCTTGCCGTCGGAGTGCACGGTGTGCAGGTGGCAGTCGCCGCGGTACCAGCCGCGGCCGCGGCCGCGCACCTGCTCCGGCGGGTAGTCGGGCACGGGGGTGGTGCCGCGTTCGCCGAAGGTGAGGGTGACGGTCACCGAGTAGTTCAGGCCCTGCGGCGCGACCGTGTACGGGCCGAGCACCACATGCCAGGTGCCCGCCTCGACCGGTCCGGGCAGGTAGCCGGGTGTCGCCTGCTCCGCGCTGATCGAGAACTCCGTGCGCGCCCCGCCCGACCAGCCGCGGAAGCCCCGGCCGCCCAGGTCCGTGCCGCACTGGTCGAAGATGCCGATGTCGCAGGCGTTGCCGAGCAGCCCGGCGGGCACGTCGGGCCGGTCGTAGCTGTACGACACGGCGATCTGCCGTACGCCGCGCGGCACGTTCAGCGGCAGGTACACGAAGTCGGCCACGCCGATGGGCAGGTGGCCGGTGAGGGTACGGGTCACCTCGTTGCCGTCAGCGGGCATCGGGGAGCCGGCCGCGGGGTCCTGGCCGGAGCCGGGGCCCGCGCCGGAGTCCGAGGCGGCGGCGAAGTCCACGGGGGCCAGCGTAAGGACGCCGGCCGCACCCGCGCTCGCGGAGAGCTTCAGCACATCTCGTCGGTCCATGGCGTCCACGGTCGGGGGTCCGGGTGAAGGGTGCGTGGCCTGGCCCTGTGCGCGCCGGGGCGGAAGGCGGCGGGATCGGTGTGGCGCTACGGCCGTTCGGGTGAGTGGAGCGCACGTCGGAGCGGGCCCGGCCCGTACGCCGGGACAGCTGGGGGCCGGTGCGCCCGGGTGTACCTCGGCACGCTCGCCCGCCTGCACATGCACATGCCAACCCCTCGCCCCGGGCGCGTGGTCGTACGACCCGCACGCGTAGGGCCGTCTGCGGTGGGAAAGTGCGGCGCGCCCATCGTGGGCTGCGTGATCCGTGCGGCGCGCTACCGCCGCAACTGCGCTGCCGGGCGGGCGAATTCGCAGCAGCGCCGCCGTCCCGTCGCCCGCGGTTCACCGTGCGGACCGCGCCGGGCTGCTGAAGTCCTCCCGGACGAAAGTGAGTTGCGGGTCGGAGGAGGAGACGTGAGCGGTCGTACGAGAGCCACGGCGGGGCCGACGGACAGCGGGGCACGGGCGAGGGCGCGGGTGCGGGCCGGGGGAGCGGCGGTCGTGACGTTCGCGGCGCTGGCCGGCGGTCTGGCGGGGGCGTCGGCGGCGGTGGCGCGGGACGCCGGCGGCCTGCCGTACTCCCAAGTGGAGCAGGTGGCACGGGGAGTGACGTACGGGCAGTTCTCGGTGGACGGCGGGAAGGGCGCCGTGACCGGGTACATGCTGACCGTCGACCTGTCCGACCCGCGGGTGCGGGTGGACCTGCTGACGCCCGGTGCGGTGGCCGACCGGGCGCCCGTGTCCCAACTCGCCGACTCCGCCCGGGCGGTGGGCGCCGTCAACGGCGACTTCTTCAACATCAGTGAGGAGCACGCCGGCGTCACCCCGACCGGCTCCTCCGACGGCCCGGAGATCGCCGCGGGCCGGGCGCTGAAGGCAGCGGTGCCGGACGCGCAGCGGTTCGGCCCGGCGATGCCGCCCGGCGGGACCACGCGGGACGTGCTCGGCGTCGGCGCGGACCGCAGGGCCCGGCTGGACCGGCTCACCCTCGCCGGCAGCGTCCGTACCCGGCAGGGCAGTCACCCGCTCGGCGGCTTCAACCAGTACGCGCTGCCCGAGGGCGGCATCGGCGCGTACACCGCCGGGTGGGGCACCGTCTCCCGCGAGCGCGCCGTCTGCGGCTCCGACACCTCCCGCGCCGCGGCGTGCAGCACCGACACCTACGAGGTGACCGTGCGCGGCGGCCGGGTCACCGCCGTGGCCGACACCCCCGGGCAGGGCGCGATCGCGCCGGGCAGCACCGTGCTGGTCGGGCGGGAAGCGGGCGCGGACACCCTGCGCACGCTGCACGTCGGTGACCGTGCGGACGTCGGCGAGCGCCTCGTCCCGACCGCGTCGCACGTGCCGTACTCCTGCGCGGTGGGCGGCTTCCCGGTGCTGCGCGACGGCGCCCCGCTGCCCGGGCTCGACGCGAAGACGGCCGCGGTGCGGACCGCCGCGGGCTTCGGCGACCACGGCCGCACGCTCTACCTGCTCGCGCTCGACGGCACCGCCGCCGCCGACCCGGGCCTGACCGTCGCCGAGGTCGCCGACGTGATGCGGCAGGCGGGCGCCGACGACGCGGTCAACCTCGACGGCGGCGGCTCCACCACGCTGGTCACCCGCGCCCAGGGGGACCCGGCCGCCACCGTGCGCAACAACCCCTCGGGCGTGGCCGAGCGCCCGGTCGCCAACGCGGTCGGGGTGTTCAGCACCGGCCACTGAGCCGGGCGGGGAGCCGGCCGCCGGTCCGCGAACCGTGGAGCCGGCTCCCATGGAGGGCGGCCCAGTGCGCTGCGCGTACGCCGGAGCGCATTTGGCACTCCTGTATGGCACCCGGCGTACGCCCCCTGACCCTCTCCTGAGCCCCACCTGACCCACCCCTGCCCCTGCCCGCCCCTGCCTGCTCCTCTCCAACCCCGGCCCGCCCCGGCCCGACCCCCGCCGCCCCGACCGCCCCGGCCCGCTCCCCGGCCCGCCCCGACCGACCGAAGCGACGGCCCAATCCGCCCCAACCGACCCACCAGCCCCGACCCGTACCGGGAGAAACCCCGGAAAACGCCGGAAAAGACGGCCCTTCGCGGACAACCCCGCACCTACCCTCGGCCCCCCTTCCGCTCTCGGTTTCGTCGGATATCGTGCGGCGCAGCACGGGATCGGATCGGGTGATGTTCGAAGGGGAGCGCATTGACCGCTGTCTGGGGACGCGCGCAGCAGCAGGACTTCCGCAGCCGGGTGCGCGGCTGCCTGCTCGGCGGTGCGATCGGCGACGCACTCGGCGCCGGCGTGGAATTCGAGTCGCTCGAGGCCGTCCTCAACACCCACGGCCCCGACGGCGTCACCGACTACGTGCCCGCGTACGGCAGACGCGGTGCCATCACCGACGACACCCAGATGACGCTCTTCACGGTCGAGGGCCTGATCCGCGCCCAGGTCCGCCGCGACACCGGCGCCTGGCACCCGCCGACCGACATCCACCGCGCCTACCTGCGGTGGGCCGCCACCCAGAACGAGTGGGGCCCCGACGAGCGCCGCAAGGACACCGGCTGGCTGGCCCGCGAGGAGTGGCTGTACGCGCGCCGCGCGCCCGGCGGCGCCTGCCTCAGCGGCCTGTCCGACGACCGGATGGGCACTCTGGAGGAGCCCAAGAACCCGGGCTCGAAGGGGTGCGGCGGCGTGATGCGGTCGGCGCCGTTCGGTCTGCTGGTCGGGTGGGAGCCGCAACTCGTCTTCCAACTCGCGGTCGAGTGCGCCGCGCAGACCCACGGCCACCCCACCGGGCAACTCGCCTCGGGCGCGTTCGCGGTGATCGTGCACGGGCTGGCCCGCGGCGAGGCGCTGGACGGTTCCGTGCAGCACGCCCTCGCCCTGCTGGGCGCCCGCCCGGGCCACCAGGAGACCACCGATGCCCTCCAGAGCGCGCTGGGCGCGGTACGCCAGGGCCTGCCGTCGCCGCAGCGGGTCGAGGCGCTGGGCGAGGGGTGGACCGCCGAGGAGGCGCTGGCGATCGGCGTCTACTGCGCGCTGGTCGCCGAGGACGTCAGGCACGGGCTGCTGCTGGCGGTCAACCACTCCGGCGACAGCGACTCCACCGGGTCGATCTGCGGCAACCTGCTGGGCGTCCAGCACGGCGAGACCGCGCTGCCGCCCGCCTGGATCGCCGAGTTGGAGGGGCGGGCCACCATCCTCCAGCTCGCGGACGACTTCGCGATGGAGATGACCCAGTCCCCGGCGCTGCACGGCCCGTCCGGCGCGAGCCCGGCGTGGCTGGACCGCTACCCGGCGGCGTGACCGCGGGGGTGCAGGGCGGGGCGCGGGCGGCCAGAGACCAGCACCCGGTACGGCCGTACCCGTGCGTGGCCGTCGGTACGCCCACCGTGTGCGGCGCCGCGCGGGCCGGATGCCCGCATCGTGGAAAGTAGCTGGACACAGCAACGATTCTTCGTAGGCTGCACGCCATGACGACCAGCCTCCGCGGAGCACTCCCCGAACTCGCCGGCCGCGCCCGCTCGGTGGGTCCCTCGCCGGTACGCGAGATCCTCGCGCTGACCGCGCGGCCGGAGGTGATCTCCTTCGCGGGCGGGCTGCCCGCGCCGGAACTGTTCGACGCCGAGGGGCTGCGCCAGGCGTACGACCGGGTGCTCGCCGAGCGCCCCGGGCAGGTGCTCCAGTACTCCACCAGCGAGGGCGACCCGGCTCTGCGCGCCTCGATCGCGGCCCGGCTGGCCGGGCGCGGCCTGCCGACCGAGCCGGACGACTTGCTGGTGACCGGCGGCTCGCAGCAGGGGCTGAGCCTGATCGCCACCGCGCTGCTGGAGCCCGGCGACACCGTGCTGGTGGAGAACCCGACCTACCTCGCCGCGCTGCAGTGCTTCGGCCTCGCCGGCGCCCGGGTGGTCCCGGTGCCCACCGACGCCGACGGGGTGCTGCCCGACGCGCTGGAGGAACTGGTGCGGCGTGAGCGGCCCAAGCTGCTCTACCTGGTGCCCAACTTCCAGAACCCCACCGGCCGTACGCTCCCGGCCGACCGCCGCCGCGCGGTCGCCGAGATCGCCGGGCGGCACGGGCTGTGGATCGCCGAGGACGACCCGTACGGGGAGTTGCGCTTCGAGGGGGCGCACCAGCCGCAGATCGCGTCGTACGACGCCGCGGCCGACCGCACCGTCCTGCTCGGCAGCTTCTCCAAGGTGATGGCCCCCGGGCTGCGGCTGGGCTGGCTGCGGGCTCCGGCCGGGTTCCGCCGGGCCTGCGTGATCGCCAAGCAGTCCGCCGATCTGCACACCTCGACCGTCGACCAGGCCGCCGTCGCCCGCTATCTCGCCGACCGCGACCTGGACGCGCACCTGGACCGGGTCCGGGCGGCCTACCGTATCCGGCGCGACGCGCTGGTGGCCGGGCTGGCGGACGCGCTGCCGGCCGGCTCCGGGTGGAACCGGCCCGAGGGCGGCATGTTCCTGTGGGTACGGCTGCCCGAAGGGCATGACGCCACCGCGCTGCTGTCCGTCGCGGTCGCCCACGACGTCGCCTATGTGCCCGGCGCGCCGTTCTTCGCCGCCGACCCCGATCCGGCGGCGCTGCGGATGTCCTTCACCACGCACACCGCGGCGGAGATCGGCGAGGGGCTGGCGCGCCTCGCCAAGGTGTTCCGGCCGTAGGAGCGCGGCTCCGACCGCTCGTGCCGGTCCTCTCCTTCCTGTACGGCCGCCCGGAACTCCCGCGTCCCGGGCGGCCGTTCCGTCATGCCGCGCGCCAGGGCGCGGGGGTGCGGACGTCCGGCGAAGTGCCCGCTCATCGTCGGTTCGGCGGGCGGGTCGTCACAATGCCAAGTTGGGCAAAGAACGAGTAAAATCGTTCTGCTTTCTGACCTGAGTTCAGGTTCATGAACAACCTAGCCCTTGACCGGCCTCCCGGAACAAGGGTTCAATCCCCCAAGTCCCCACTCCCGCAAGGGGGCGACCCCGCCCGAGCGAGCGGCACGGCGAAGTGCCCTCACGTTCACAAGGCGGACCCCCGGGAGGGGACATGAACAGTCTCGACTGGACCGTTCTCATCGCGTACTTCGGCGTGATGGTCGTGATCGGCCTGTGGTCCCACAAACGCGTCGACGACGTCGGGGACTACTTCACGGCCGGCGGACGGATGCCCTGGTGGCTCTCCGGCATCTCGCACCACATGGCCGGCTACAGCGCGGTGATGTTCACCGGTTACGCGGGCATCTCCTACCAGTACGGCTTCACGTCCTATGCCACCTGGGCGTTTCCGATCGCGATCGGGGTCGGCATCGGCGCCAAGCTGTTCGCGCCCCGGCTGAACCGGATGCGCTCGCGGCTGCACGTCGCCTCACCGCTGGAGTACCTCAAGGACCGCTACAACCTCACCACCCAGCAGGCGCTGGCCTGGTCCGGGGTGCTGCTCAAGATCGTGGACGTGGGCGCCAAGTGGGCCGCGATCGCCACCCTGCTGTCGGTCTTCACCGGCATCACCATCACCCAGGGCATCGTGATCACCGGCGCGATCACCGCGGTCTACTGCACGGTCGGCGGCCTGTGGGCCGACGCGCTCACCGAACTCGGCCAGTTCGTCATCCAGTTGATCGCCGGCGTCGCGATGCTGGTGGCCACGCTGCGCCACATCGGCGGCATCAGCGGCATCTGGAACGTCTGGGACGAGCCCGCGCTGCGCCACCACGGCCACCCCACCGCCGGCCCGTACACGACCGTCTTCCTGCTGGCGTACCTGTTCATCAAGACCTTCGAGTACAACGGCGGGATGTGGAACCAGGCGCAGCGCTACATGGCGACGCCGTCGGCCCGTGAGGCGTCGCGCTCCGCCGCGCTGTCCTCGGCGCTGTGGTTCGTCTGGCCGCTGGTGCTCTTCTTCCCGATGTGGGTCGCGCCGCTGCTGGTGCACGCGAACAAGCCCGACGCGTCCGACTCCTACGCGCTGCTGAGTGAACGGCTGCTGCCGCACGGGCTGTTGGGCCTGGTGGTGGTCGGCTTCTTCTCGCACACCATGGCGATGTGCTCCTCGGACGCCAACGCGATCTCCGCGGTGATCACCCGGGACATCGCGCCCGCGGTCTCCCGGGGTGCCCGCGGCTGGACCAACCGGATCGGCCTGTTCGCGGCGCGGATCACCACGCTGGTCTTCCTCGGGCTGTCCATGGCTGTGGCGACGCAGGTCAACTCGCCCACGTTCAAGGACATCATCACGGTGGTGATCAAGTGGGTGGCCGGACTGGTCGGGCCGATCGCGATCCCGTTCATGCTCGGGCTGATGCGGCGCTTCCGCAGGTCGGGCCCGACCGCGGCGCTGACCAGCTGGGCGCTCGGCCTGCTCGCCTTCTACCTGCTCAACTACCCGGTGAACGACGCCGTGTCGGGCGGGGTGAACCTGGAGTACCAGATCGCCGGCCCGGTCGCGGTCTCGCTGGTGCTGTTCATCGTGATCGGCTGGATCAAGCCGGAGGACACCCCCGAGCGGGACGCGATCATCGCGAAGGTGGACGCCGAGGGGGCGGCCGAGGCTGCCGGGGCGCCCGGTACGAAGGGTGCGGAGGGCGTCGAGGGCGCGGGCGGCACGGACGGCGCCGGCGACCCGCTGGGGCACCCGAAGCCCGCCACGGAGTGACGAGGTAGCGGCCGCCCGGAGATGGAGCGAGCCCTCTCGGCCAGGACGGCGGCCAGTCGAGAGGGCTCCTCTGCGGTGTGAGTGACGCTCGCGCGGTCGGTGTCAGCGCAGTTCGAACGCTCCGCCGTCCACGTCGGTGACGAAGGACGCCCACGCCTCGGGGGAAAAGGTGAGGACCGGACCCTGCGGGTCCTTCGAGTCGCGGACCACCACGGCCTCCACGGCGGGTGACTTGACCTCGACGCATGCGCCGTTGCCGGTCGAACGCGAGGACTTGGTCCAGGCGGGGGTGCTGCCCAGCTTGATAGCCATCTGTGCTCCGGTCTGTGCTGGTTGCGGTCGGCGCGGTATACGCCATTGACTGACGCATTCGACGCTACCGGCCAACATCAGGGCGCGGAGAGGCCCTTCACCCGACTGGATGGCATATTCCCCTCAGGACTTCCGCATTGAGCGGCCAGGGGCGTATGCTGCCCGCTTTCACCCGCCAATGGGGCTTTCCGGGGCCGCCGTTACGCGTAACGCGCGGCCGCGTCGGTGATGAACGCCCGGGTCTGCTCGGCGCTCAGCGCCTGCGCGCGCAGGTGCTCGTACATCACGCTGTACGCCTGCACGTCGGTGTCCTTCTCCAGGTACAGGTCGCTGTTCACGCCCTCCAGGTACACCACGGTCGCGTCCGTGGTGTCGGTGAACTCCAGCACCGCGAACTGCCCGCTCAGACCCGGGTGCGCGCCCACGTCGAACGGCAGCACCTGCACGGTGACGTGCGGCAGGTGGCTCAACTCCACCAGCCTGGAGAGCTGTTCGCGCATGACCTGGTTGTCGCCGACACGGCGGCACAGCGCGGCCTCGTCGACCACCGCCCACATCCGCAGCGGCGAGTCGGGGTCGGTGATCCGCTCCTGGCGGCGCATCCGCACGCTCACCCGCTTGTCGACCTGCTCGGTGGTGGCCTCCGGCAGGTTCCCCGCGATCATCGCGGCGGCGTAGGCCGGCGTCTGCAACAGGCCCGGCACCACCTGGGGTTCGAAGACCCGCAGGCTCGCCGCCTCGGTCTCCAGCCCGATGTAGACGCTGTACGGGATGTCGCCGAAGGCGTGCCACCAGCCCTGCTGCCGGGACTCCTTGGCCATCTGCATCAGCGACTCGACGATCCGCACGTCCTCGACGCCGTAGACCCCGCACAGATCGCGTACGTCGCGCTGGCTGATGCTGCGGCGCCCGTTCTCCAGGCGGCTGATCTTCGACTGGGAGACCAGCAGCCGGGCCGCGACCTCCTCGGCCGTCATCCCCTTCTGCTCGCGGAGCTTGCGCAGCTCCGACCCCAACCGGCGTCGCCTGACGGTGGGGTTCACGTTCGCGACCACAGGGACTGCACCTCCACGCTGAACCGTACTGATGGTCAGCAGCCTGCCACTACCGGTCATCGCCGCGCTGGCGAATGGACGGACAACCTTGCAACCGTCGGTTGCCGGGGATTCGCTTGCCGGGGGAATCGGTCGCGGGGGAAGACGGCGGCGCGCGGGGCGGCGGCGGTCCGGACGATGTCCGGCACGTCGCCGCCCCGCGCGCCACATCCGCTCCCCAACGCCCTTGGCCCCGGGCCGGATTCACGGTCGCGGTGCGCACTCCCGCCGAAAGGCCCGGAGGGCACCGCCACCGCCATGTGTACGGGTAGCAACCCGATGTGTACTGTGTGTCGCGTGAACGACATATGCTGTCGGCCTGCCGTCGGTCAGGTCACCGGGCTCCCGCCCGCGCCATCCCGCTGTGCCCCGCGGAGCGCTGCGCCTGGGCCGGCGGACGCTTCGGCTGCGCCGCCACCCCGTTCTGCACATCCATGACGGCGTGCGCCACGAGACCGCCCATCGGGTCGTACCTGATCAGGTCACGCAGGCGCGATCGCGATGACCGGCCCTCGTTGCCCGGGTACAGGTGCTTGCCGAGTCCCACGGCGTGGGCGAGCGCGGCGAGCGCCGCGGTCCGCGGGTCCGGCGGCACGCCGGTGCGGATCGCGCTGTCCAGCCGGGACCTGATCTCCCGGCTGACCGCGCTGTCGGTCGCCTGGTACCGCGTGGTCGGCAGCACCCCGCACATCTGACCCGGCACGGCGTGCACCATGCCGCACCGCTCCAGGTGTGCGAGATACGTCTGGCGCAACCCCAGCCGGGGCCCGCCGATCCAGTGGACGGCACGCACCGGGCTGCCGCGGCGTCGCAGCAGTTCGAGCGCGGAGTCCAGAGTCGGATCTCCTGTCGGCCGTGGGTGCACCACGGCTATACGATCCCCGTCAGGGGCTATCCGTCCGGCCAGGGCCAGCTCGACGAGCTGCGCCCCGGCGAGGCCGAGGTCGAGCGATTGCGGCTGCGCCGTGGTCCCGGTGGTCGGGTCCAGGGCGAGCAGCAACAGCTCTTCCGGAATTGTTCTGCGGCTCTTGCCCATCCATGCCTCCCCGCGTGGATGAATGACAGGGTGACGCCTCTCACACCGGCCTGTCGAGAGCGCCTTCGCCATATCGGCGGGAACCGGCTGGTATGTCGTTCTCGTCTACGGGGTGGATGGGGTGTCGCAGACGGCCTGCGCGCCTGTCGCGGGACACTTGCCAGTGTGGTCGAGGACCGGTAAAGGCGCCGTATCCGGCCGCTTTTGCCCGAGTGTGTGCATGAGTCATCACGATGTGTGGAGGAGGTCTGCGTGGCGGGCGACGCCCCCGGCAGGGAGCAGCAGCACGAGACGTCGGGGGAGCCGGGTATCCGCCCGGCCACAGATCCGAGGCTGGCGGTGTTCCGAGTGCCCATGGAGGCGCCGGAGGCGCGGGTGACCGAGGGCGGTCCCGAGGAGCAGACGGCGGGCGACGCGGTGGACGCGCCGCTCTCGCACGCCCAGGACGACATCGAAGATCCCAGTTCAGAGCCCCGATCGCACCCGTCTGACGACGCGTCCGCGGAGCCGTCGGACCCCTCGTCCGGACGGTCCCGGGCGGGCGCGGCCGCTACGTCCGACGACGTAGTGACCGTGGACGCCGTGACCGATTCCGCGCCCCCCGCCGCACCTCCCGCGCCCCGTTCGGCGCAGGAGGAGAGCGGGAAAACGGAACCGAATCGTGACCAGACGGGTGAGGCTGAGGAGGTCACTGGGGCTGGTGGGGCCAGTGGGTCCGACGAGTCCGGGGCGGGTGGCGCCGAGGACGCGGGCGAGGACGCCGGCCGCGAGGCGAACGAGAGCTCCGCCGAGGAGGAGGACGGTGCTCCGGTCGCCGCCGCGGCGGAGGACGCCGAAGCCGCGGACGAGCCGGACGAGGACGGGGCCGACACGGACTCCGCCACCGCCACCGCGAACACGGACTCCGCTGCCGACGCGGACAACGGGGCCACCACGGACGACAGCACCGCCACGGACGACGGCGCCGATGCCGATGCCGATGCCGATTCCGATTCCGCTTCCCGTTCCGCTTCCGTCGCTGGAACGGGTGCAGAGGGTTCCCGGGCGGCCGACGCCCGGGCGGGTGAAATCCCGTCCGCCGGCGCGGACATCAAGGACGCGCGCCCGGCCGACGCCCCCGCGCCCCCGGAGCGCCCTGGGCCGACGGTGAAGCCGCTCGTCTCGGACATCCCCGCCGAGTGGCCGGAAGAGCCGCAGAACGGCCGCCAGGCCCCTTCCAGCGGGTCCTCCGTGGCGTTCGGCGCTCCCGGCCGCCCGACGCGGGCCGAGACCGCGCCGCCGCGCCCGGCTCCGCTGCCCCCCGCGCAGCCCCCCGCCGCGCCCGCCAAGTCCGCTTCCGGACCCGCGGCGCCTTCCACTCCCCCCGCACCCTCCGCTCCCCCCGCCCCCGGCGGTGCCGAGGAGGCCGGCAAGGAGGCCGCCGGCCCCGGGAGCACCCGCTCCATGCCGGTGCCGCCGCCCCCCGACAAGCAGCCGCTGAAGCTGCTCGCCGAGCTGACCAACACCCCGCCGCCGCCGGACACCGCGCTGCGCACCGTCGCACGCCGGTTCAAGATCTGGACGCCGCTGGTCGTGCTGCTCGCGATCGTCTTCGTGGTGGTCCAGGCGCTGCGCCCGCTGCCGTCGCCGCACCTGTCGCTGACCGCGGCCCGGACGTACACCTTCGTCGGCACCCCGCTGCCGCAGACGATGCCGTGGCCGAAGGAGGGCCAGGCGGTCGCCGAGGTCGAGGGGCTGGGCTCGCTCGGGGTGCACGGCACCCAGTCGCCCGTGCCGATCGCCAGCCTCACCAAGGTCATGACGGCGTACGTGATCCTGCACGACCACCCGCTCACCGGCAGCCAGGGCGGGCCGACGATCGAGGTCGACGCGCAGGCCGCGAAGGAGGCCGGGTCCGACGACCAGTCGACGGCGCCGGTCAGGGAGGGCCAGCGCTTCGACGAGCGGCGGATGCTCCAACTGCTGCTGGTCCCGTCGGGCAACAACATCGCCCGCCTGCTGGCACGTTGGGACTCCGGCACGCAGGACGCCTTCGTCGCGAAGATGACCAAGGCGGCCGCCCAGCTCGGCATGACGCACACCACCTACACCGGCGCGAGCGGCATCGAGGAGACCACCGTCAGCACCGCGGTGGACCAACTCAAGCTCGCCCGCGAGGTGATGAAGAACGACGTGTTCCGCTCGGTGGTCGCCATGCCGAACGTGGACATCCCCGGCGTCGGCCGGATCTACAACAACAACAACGACCTGGTGAAGGTCGGCGTGGTCGGCATCAAGACCGGCTCCAGCACCCCGGCCGGCGGCGCGTTGATGTGGGCGGCGCACAAGACCGTCGACGGCAAGCAGCAGTTGGTGCTCGGCGTGGTGCTCCAGCAGCACGGCGGCACCACCGTGGACGACAGCCTCCAGACCGCGCTCGCCCGCAGCCAGGCGCTGATCGAGTCCGTGCAGGGCGGGCTCGGCTCGTCGACGATAGTGAAGAAGGGCACGGTCGTCGGCAAGGTCGACGACGGACTCGGCGGCAGCACCCCGGTCGTCACGAGCAAGGACCTCACGGCGATCGGCTGGGCCGGCATGAAGCAGGACCTCACGCTCGCGGCGGACGGCGACGGCGTGCCGCACCACGCCGCGGCCGGCACGCAGGTGGGCACGCTCAGCTTCGGCAACGGCTCGGCCCGTACGTCGGTGCCGGTGGTGTTGCAGAGCGACCTGGACGCGCCCGGCTTCGGGGCGAAGCTCACCCGGTTCTGAGCGTTCGTACGTCGTCCCCCGCTCGACCGCGTTCCTGCGGTCGGTCGGGGGACGACGTGTGTCAACGGCCTTGTCCCGAGCGGTGCGTGTCGGGCGGGTCGTTCGAGCGGGTCAGGCGAGGGGCGAGAACCTGCGCAGGCGCAGGCTGTTGGCGACGACGAAGACCGAGGAGAAGGCCATCGCCGCACCCGCGATCATCGGGTCGAGCAGCCCGGCCGCGGCCAGCGGGATCGCCGCGAGGTTGTACGCGAACGCCCAGAAGAGGTTCACCTTGATGGTGCCGAGGGTGCGCCGCGCCAGCCGGATCGCGTCGGCCGCCACCAGCAAGTCGCCCCGTACGAGGGTGAGATCGCCCGCCTCGATGGCCGCGTCCGTGCCGGTCCCCATCGCCAGCCCCAGGTCCGCCTGGGCGAGTGCGGCCGCGTCGTTGACGCCGTCGCCGACCATCGCCACGACCCGCCCCTGCTCCTGGAGCCGCCGGACGACGGCCACCTTGTCCTCGGGCAGGACCTCCGCGTGGACGTCCTCCCCGTCGATCCCCACCTGCGCGGCGACGGACCGGGCGACCTGCGTGTTGTCACCGGTGAGCAGGACCGGCCGCAGCCCGAGCGCCCGCAGCCGCCGTACCGCTTCCCGGCTGGTCGGCTTGACCGCGTCGGAGACCACGAGCACGGCCCTGGCCTGCCCGTCCCAGCCGACGGCGACCGCGGTGGCGCCGCGCTCCTCGGCGGCGGACTTGGCCGCGGCGAGCGCGGACGGCAGTTCCTGCGACCACTCGCGCAGCAGGCGCTCGCGGCCCACGAGCACCGCGTGCCCGTCGACGATGCCCTGCACGCCGAGCCCGGGCACGTTGGCGAAGTCCTCGGGCACCGGCAGGGTGCCGAGCCGCTCCGTCGCGCCGGCCGCGATCGCGCGGGCGATCGGGTGCTCGGAGGCGCCCTCCAGGGCGCCGGCCAGCCGCAGCACCGCGGCCTCGTCCTCGCCGTCCGCGAGGTGCACGGCGGTCAGCGTCATCGAACCGCTGGTGACCGTGCCGGTCTTGTCGAGCACCACGGTGTCCACGGCCCGGGTGAACTCCAGCACCTCGGGTCCCTTGATGAGGATGCCGAGTTGGGCGCCGCGCCCGGTGCCGACGAGCAGCGCGGTGGGCGTGGCCAGGCCGAGTGCGCACGGGCAGGCGATGATCAGGACGGCGACCGCCGCGGTGAACGCCGCCGTGGCGCCCTCGCCGAGCGCGAACCACACCACGAGCGTGCCGAGCGCCAGCGCGATCACCGCGGGCACGAACACCCCGGAGATCCGGTCGGCGAGCCGCTGGGCCGCCGCCTTCCCGTTCTGCGCGTCCTCCACCAGGCGTGCCATCCGGGCGAGTTGGGTGTCGGCGCCGACCTTCACGGCCTCGACCACGATCCGGCCGCCCGCGTTGACGGTCGCGCCGGTGACGGGGGAGCCGGGGCCGACCTCGACCGGCACCGACTCGCCGGTCAGCAGGGAGGCGTCGACCGCGGAGCCGCCCTCGCGGACCACCCCGTCGGTGGCGATCTTCTCGCCCGGGCGGACGACGAAGTGGTCGCCGACCGCCAACTCGCAGATCGGCACGCGTACTTCGACGCCGTCGCGGAGCACCGCCACGTCCTTCGCGCCGAGTTCGAGCAGGGCGCGCAGCGCGGCGCCGGCCCGGCGCTTGGCCCGGGCCTCGAAGTACCGCCCGGCGAGGATGAACGCGGTGACACCCGCGGCCGCTTCGAGGTAGATCTCGCTCGCACCGTCGCCACGGGAGATGGTGAACTCGAAGGGGTGGGTCATGCCGGGCATCCCCGCGTCGCCGAGGAACAGCGCCCACAGCGACCATCCGAAGGCCGCGAGGGTGCCGACCGACACCAGGGTGTCCATCGTCGCGGCGCCGTGCCGGGCGTTGGTGTACGCGGCGCGGTGGAAGGGCCAGCCGGCGTAGACCACCACGGGGGAGGCGAGGGTCAGCGCGAGCCACTGCCAGTTGGTGAACTGCAGCGCGGGCACCATCGACAGCAGGATCACCGGCAGGCCGAGGACGACCGCCGTGGTCAGGCGCTGGCGCAGCGTGGTGAGTTCGGGGTCGCCGGCGTCGGCGGGGCCGTTGCCTTCGGCCGCGGAGCCAGACGGTGCGCCCGGGTGCGCGGACGGCGCCGGGGCGGCCGGGGGAGCGGGCACCGCGGCGGTGTATCCGGTGGCCTCGACCGTCGCGATGAGGTCACCCACCGCCACCTCGCCCGCGTACTCGACCCTGGCCTTCTCGGTCGCGTAGTTGACGCTCGCGGTGACCCCGTCCATCCGGTTGAGCTTCTTCTCGATCCGGGCGGCACAGGACGCGCAGGTCATGCCGCCGATCGCCAATTCGACCCGCTTTCCCGCGGGTTCGCTGTGCGTGTGTGCTGTGCTGGTCGCCACTGCTCACTCCCTGGTCGATCCGTGCGACGTTCGATGTGCGCCCGGTGCGGGCGGCCCGCGGCCGTACCCGCGGAGGCGGCCGGCCCGGTCCGGTCGAGTCCGGCCGGATCAGGTCCGGTCAGGTCCGATCCGTCCGTACGGTCGGTCCGGACGCGGTCCGCCGCGGGTGGGGCTGCTCGGTCAGGCCCGGCCGACGAGCTCGTAACCCGCCTCGTCCACGGCCGCGCGCACCGCCTCGTCGTCCAGCGGCTGCTCGGACGCGACGGTCAGCAGGCCGCTGCCGGCCACCGCGGTCGCGGAGGTGACCCCGGGGATCGCGCCGACCTCCTTGCTCACCGCGGACTCGCAGTGCCCGCAGGTCATACCGGACACCGAGTAGACGGCCTCGCTCATGCTGTGCTCCTCATCCACGGGTACGCGCGACGCGTACGGCTGGTGCGGCTGCGGTCGATGTCGCTGGGCCGCGCCGCGGCGAGCGGGCGAATCCCCCGCCCTCACTATTGGCAACCATATACCCCCTAGGGGTATTCCCAAGAGGTGGGTCGATCCTGATCGACTCCCGTTGCCCGCGGTGGCTTCCCGCCCGCCGCTCAGCCGTCGTCGTCGGCGAGCCGGTCGAGCAGCGTGGCGGCCAGCCGCAGCAGCGCCACCTCCGTGTCGTTCAGTTCCGCGGCCATCCGCCGGCGCAGCCACTCGTCGCGGTGGGCGACGTCGCGCGCCATGGCCTCGAAGCCGCTCGCGGTCAGCTCGACCAGGCGCTGCCGGCCGTCGCCCGCGTTGCGCGAGTGCGTCACGTAGCCGTCCTCGCGCAGTGCGGCCAGCGTGCGGGTCAGCGACTGCGGCTGCACGTGGAGTGCCGCGGCCATCGCGCCCGGCGTGCTCGGGCCGCCGCGGTACAGCTGCGCGAGGACGCCGAGCCGGGCGCTGGGCAGCCCGTCCGGCAGCCGCTCGGCGCGCATCCGCCGGGCCAGCCGGTTCACCGAGCGGCGGACCACGGCGCTGTCGTCGGACGGCGGGGGAGGGAACGACATCGGGCTGTTTCCTAAGCTAGGCGTATGATTTTGCTACCGTGATACGAGCGTGATGTGGCTATCCGAGCGGACGAGCGGACGGCGTGCGGCCGAAAGTCATACGCAAGGCTTATCAACCTGGAGCGCGTGACCGGATAGGGCCCGCCCGAGGAGACGCCGTGGCGGGGACGAGGGGGGACGAAGGATGCTGATCCGGCTGCGCCTGCTGGACCCGGGACGGGTACGGCTGCGGATCGCCGTGCGCACCGTGCTCGCCGCCGTCGCGGCGCTGCTGGTCTCGGGCGCGGTCGGCCGGGCCGCCGGCCTGCCCGGTGGCATGGTGGTGATCGCGACCGTCGTCGCGGTGATGGTGTCGCGCAGCCTGCACGCGACCAGCCTGCCGCACCGGCTGTCGGCCCTCGCGTACGTCCCCATGGTCGGCGTCCTCGCCGCCTTCGTCGGGCGGCTGATGGTGCAGAACGCGTGGTTCGGCGCGAGCGTCTTCGTGGCCGCGGTCGGCGGGTCCCGCTACCTGATGCGGTTCGGCGGCAAGGTGCGGCGCTTCGGGCGGCTGGCGCTCACCCCGCTGATCGCCGTGCTGGTCACGCCGGTGCCGCCGTCTGCCGCCAAGGCCACCGGGCCGCTGTGGGGTGCGGTGTGCGGGGTCATCGCGGTGGCCTGCGTGCTCGGGTCCCAGCAGCTGCTGCCGTCCCGCCCCACCCGCGAGGCGGCCGCGGCGGCGGGCGACTTCGTACGCGGCGCCGCCCGCCTGCGCGCCCTCGCGCCCGGCAGCTCCCGGCACGCCAAGGCCGCGCTGACCCTGCACCGCACCGCCCTCACCGTCGAGGACCGCCTCGACGCCGCCCGCCTCCCCGCCGGCGCCGACCGCACCCCGCTCGACACCCTCGCCGCGGCCGTCCTCACGGCCGAGGTCACCGCGGGACAGCCGACGGCCGCCCCGGCCCCCGTCGTACGGCCCGCACCCGGCGACGAGCCCGCGGGTACGGGCGGTTCGGGCGGCGACGGCTCCGCGCAGGCCGCACCGGAGCAGCCGACCACCTCGGAGCGGGCCGCACCGGCGCAGGGTGTTCCGGCGCAGGGTGTACGCGCCCCGGTCGTACGGTTCCGGGTCGCCGGGACACCTGCCGCGGTGGGCAGTTCGGGGACGGGCGGTGCGGGGACCGGCGGACCCGGGGCGGACGGGCCGGGGGGAGGCGGCGCCCTGGACGAGGCGCTCGCCGCCGTGCGGGCCGCCGCCGCGGCCGTGCGCGGGGTGCGGGCGGCGCAGGGGCCGGCCCCCGAACCCCCGGCGCCCGCGGCGCGGCCGGGCGGTTGGCGGAACCCGCAGCCGCAGGCACGGCTGGCCGCACAGCTCGCGGTGGCGATGGCGGCCGCGTTCGCCGTCGGCCACCTGGTGTTCCCGCGGCACTGGTCGTGGGCGATGATCACCGCGTTCGTGGTGTGCAGCGCGGCACGGGGGCGCGGCGACGTCGTGCACCGCAGCGGGTTGCGGGTGGCGGGCGCGTTCATTGGCGCGGTCACCGGGACCCTCGCGGCGCACCTGGTCGCGGGCGACGACGCCGCGGCGATCACCGTCATCTTCTGCTACCTGCTGGTCGGCCTGTGGCTGCGCGAAACCACCTACGCGGCCTGGGCGTTCTGCGTCACGAGCCTGCTGGCGGTGCTCTACGGCCTGAGCGGCGAGCAGGGCGGCGCCCTCATCGTGCAGCGCCCCGAGGGCATCCTGCTCGGGTCGGCCTGCGGGATCGCGGCCGCGTACTTCGTGCTGCCGCTGCCGACCGCCACGGTCCTGCGCGGCCGGTCCGCCGGCGCCCTGCGGGTGCTGGCGGACCTGCTGGTCGCGGCCCGCGCGCCGGAGCCGCGGCCCGCGGAGATCCGGCGCCTGGCCCGCCGCTTCGACCGCGCCACCCGTGAACTCGCGGTGGCCGCCGCACCCGCCCGCGCCCACCGCACCCTGATCCGGGGCACCCTCGGCCACCCCGCGTGGGCGTCGCGCCGGGCCGCGCCCGCGCCGCCGCACGCCGCCGACTGGGTGGACGCGCTGACCGCCTGCGCGCACGCCGGCCGTGCGCTCGCGCTCAGCGACGCCGCCGGACTCGCCGCGGCCCGACCCCAACTCGGCCTGGCCGCACGCAACCTCGGCCAGGTGCGCCGCCGCCTCGGCAACCGCCCGGACGCCGCACCCCCACGGCCGGTCCGCACCGGACCGCCCGCCCTGATCAGCCTCGACGCCGCGCTCGCCGAGCTCTACGACCGGTTGCCCGCGCCGCCGGCATCCGCGACGCCACCGCCCTCCTCGCAGGCGCCGGCGGCGACCGCGGCCGGCTGACACCTCCGCCCGGGACTCGGGCGGTCTGCCCGTCTGCCGGGACCCGCGCCCCTTCGAACCCCGACCCGGCCGCTGAGATCTTCCGCACTCCGCCCCGCACCCCCCCGCCGCGCCCGGGCCCGGCGGCCCTACCCTGGAGGCGACGGCGCGTATCCCGGCAGGGAACGCGACCCACTCACCCGCCAGGAGGCGACGCCGTGCTGCGCACCATGTTCAAGTCCAAGATCCACCGGGCCACCGTGACCCAGGCGGATCTGCACTACGTGGGTTCGGTGACCGTGGACGCCGCGCTGATGGACGCCGCGGACCTGCTGCCCGGCGAACTCGTGCACATCGTGGACATCACCAACGGCGCCCGCCTGGAGACCTATGTCATCGAGGGTGAGCGCGGCTCAGGCGTCATCGGCATCAACGGAGCCGCCGCCCACCTGGTGCACCCCGGTGACCTGGTCATCCTGATCAGCTACGCCCAGGTCGAGGACGCCGAGGCCCGCGCGCTGCGGCCGGCCGTGGTCCACGTCGACGCCGGCAACCGGATCGTCAAGCTGGGCGACGACACCGCCGAGCCCGCTCCCGGCACCGATGCCCTGCGACCCCCGCACGCGGTCGTCCACGGCTGAAACCGTGGGCCGCGCGCCCCTTCAAGCGGCGGTGACCACCGAGGCGCCCCGCACCGGCCCGGCCACCGGACGTATCTCCACCCGAACACCGCGCGCCGCTGCCGTCCACTGGGCGCGCAGCCGCGCCAGTTGGGTCAACTCCTCGGCCGTCCAAGGCCGGTCGCCGTGCTCCTGCACATAAGCGCGCAGGGCCGCGTTCGCCTGATCGAGATCTCCCCCGTACATGTGATCCACCCTAGACCGGCCCACTGACAATCCCGAACCGATTGACCACCGCGCGTGCTCGGCCGGACCGGCCCCGGGCCGTTCACCAGGCCGTGACCTGGCACGAACGGCGGTTGTCGGACTCTGCTGGCATGCTGAGTGTGAGGGAGGACACAGCGGCCGTATCGGCTGCATATCCCACGGAATCCGGCACCTGGCGCATTCCGCTCCGCCCTCCCCGCGTTCCGCACGTCGCGCGCGCGTTCGGGCTCACGATCACGGAGGACCGCACCATGCTCACCAACGACTACGTGCCCGGCGCACCGAGCTGGCTCGACCTCGGCAGCCGCGACGTCGAGGGCGCGGCGGCGTTCTACCGCGCGCTGTTCGGCTGGGAGTTCCGCTCGGCGGGCCCCGACGCCGGCGGGTACGGCATGTTCCAGCTCGACGGGCAGACCGTCGCCGGCCTCGGCCCGATCACCGAGGAGGGGGGCAGCCCGGCCTGGACGCTGTACTTCGAGACGGCCGACGCCGACGCCACCACCAAGGACGTCGAGCAGGCCGGCGGCTCGGTCCGGTTCGCGCCGCTCGACATCGGGGACCAGGGCCGGATCGCCGGCTACACCGACCCGTCCGGCGCCCAGTTCGCCGTCTACCAGCCCGGCACCCTCAAGGGGCTGG
The DNA here is from genome assembly GCF_036014115.1 of Streptomyces sp. NBC_00448. Taxonomy (NCBI): domain Bacteria; kingdom Bacillati; phylum Actinomycetota; class Actinomycetes; order Kitasatosporales; family Streptomycetaceae; genus Streptomyces; species Streptomyces sp. NBC_00448. The sequence continues at coordinate 3,951,298 of NZ_CP107913.1, read as the reverse complement.
ACCGTACCGGCGTCGGCGCCCTGTGCTGGACCGAGCTGTACACGACGGACGCCGAGCAGGCCAAGCGCTTCTACGGCACCGTCTTCGGCTGGGACACCGCGGACATGCCGCTGGCCGCCGACGCCGGGGTCTACACGGTGGTCTCCCGCGCCGGCGGCGGCCAGGCCGGCTCGCACGGCGGCATCATGCAACTCACGCGCGAGCAACTGCCGGACGGGGTCTGCTACTGGCAGCCCTACGTCGGCGTCGCCGATGCCGACGGCGTGGTGACCACCGCCGCCTCGCACGGCGCGACCGTGCTGATGCCCACCACACAGGTGGGCGGCATCGGCCGGGTCGCGCTGCTCAGGGACCCCGAGGGGGCGTTCTTCGCCGTGCTCCAGCCGGACCCGCAGATGGCCTGACCCGCGGCCCCCTGTTGCCGTCAGCCGTCAGCCGTCAGCCGTCAGCCGTCAGCCGTCAGCCGTCAGCCGCCCGTCCGCCCGCCGCCCGGCTCGTCGGCGTCGGGCGGCCACGCGGACAGCCGGCGCGCGCTGGCGAACCGCAGCTCCCGGCCGGTCAGCGGATCGGTGAACTCCAGCGTCCGCGCCAGCAGTTGAAGCGGCCGAGCGTACGGGTCCGCGTCCTCCTCGGCCGCCGCCTCCGCCCACACCTCCGGGTAGATCGGGTCGTTCAACAACGGCAGCCCCAACGCCTGCATGTGCAGCCGCAACTGGTGGGTGCGGCCGGTCAGCGGCCGCAGAAGGTAGCGGCCGAGCCCGCCGCGCCGCGCCAGCAACTCGACCACGCTCTCCGCGTTGTACGGCCCCGGCACCTCCCGCGCCGCCATCTGCCCGCGTTCCTTCACGATCCGGCTGCGCACCGTCGCCGGCAGCGCGACCGCCGGGTCGTAGGGCGCGACGGCCTCGTACTCCTTGCGTACCCGCCGGTCCCGGAAGAGCGTCTGGTACGCCCCGCGGTCCTCGGGACGGACGACGAACAGCACCACACCCGCGGTCAACCGGTCCAGCCGGTGCGCGGGGGACAGCAGCGGCAGGTCCAGCTCGCGGCGGAGCCGGGCCAGCGCGGTCTCGGTGACATGGCGGCCGCGCGGGGTGGTGGCCAGGAAGTGCGGCTTGTCGGCGACCACGATCCGCTCGTCCCTGTGGAGCACCTCCACCGGGAACGGCACGGTCGGCTCCGGCGGGAAGTCGCGGTGGAACCAGACCCACGCCCCGGGTGCGTACGGCGTCAGCGCGCCCACCGGCCCGTCCACGGTGACGAACCGCCCCGCGGCGAGCATCGCCTCGATCCGCTCCCGGCCGACCGCCGCGCCGTACCGCTCCAGCAGGTAGCCGCCGATCGTCGTCCAGGCCGCGCGCCCCGCCGTGCCGTTGTTGCCGTTGCCGCCACTGTCGCCGTCGGCGGGGTCGGGCAGGCGCACGCGCACGGGATCGACGCCCTGGCGCTGCCCCAACGGCGCGGCAGGAGCCCCGCGCCCCGCTCTGCGCGCCATCGCGTGTCTCCCGGCTCTCCGGCCCCGAGCCGACCCGGTCCGTCCGACCCGGCCGCCGCGACCTGGTCTTCTCCAGGCCGTACACCGCCAGGTTACGACGTACGGCGTCGCCGGGCCGTGGCCGGGCCGCCGCCGGACTCAGTCCTCGCGGGCGTCCGCGATCTCCCGGAGCCGGTCCAGGTGGCCGCCCCTCTTCTCCCATGCCGCCAGGGCCGCCTCGATCTGGTCGTGCGTGGCGTCCGGCTTGCCCTTGACCACCACCACCATCTCGGTGTTGGGCGACAGCGGCACGACCGCGGTGTCCAGGGTGACGCCCTCGGCGAGCGCGCGGGAGATCCGTACCGGCAGCTCACCGCCGGAGTCAGGCCGCGCGTGCCGGGTGTAGTAGCGGTTGCCGGGGGAGTCCGGCGGCAGCGGGTCGCCGCCGTCGAGGATGTGCTCGATCGAGCCCTGGCCCCACTCCAGAATGCGTTCGATGTCCCGCAGGGTCGCCGTGACGCTCTGGAACTCGTGCCCGCGCTCGATCGTCTGGATCACGGTCCGCTTCACGCCGATCGAGTCGCCGAGGCGCACCTGGCTGAGTCCCTTGCGCTTGCGCGCTGCCCGGATGACGCCGCCCAGCCGCAACCAATCTCCGTCCATGGCCCACATCATGCCGGACTGCACGCAACCACGCAGCCATCTTCCGAGCCTTCGACCTGCGGCCGATACGGCCGGAACTCGCCCATTGGTTGCGTGAAATGGCGGTGATGCGGCTCGGGGGAAGGCGATCGAATGACGTCATCGAGCTTGGAAAGCTCACATTTAAGATCTGATGGACTTGCAAGCGCGGTGGTTGGCGGATACTTTCGAGACGTGAGACCGAACGGCGCGGCAATGAGGGCACTTCGCATTGCTCGGAAGATGAGCCTTCGCGAGATGCAGGTGCTGACGGGGCTGGACCGGGGCCATCTCTCCCGCCTGGAACGCGGCTTGGTCGGTGCGAGCGACGACACGATCCGGCGCTGCGCCCACGCTCTCGACGTCCCCGTCGCCGCCATCACCCACGACGACCGCTGATCGCCCTTGCCTGACGGGAAGTCACCCGTCCTCGCGGTCGCCGCAGTTGACGCACTCCCCGCGACGCGGGCGGCGGCCGGTTCAGATCTCGTCGAGCCAGATCACTATCCCCGTCAGGTGGTTGAGCACGGCCGCCGTGCCCGCGCCAATCGCGGCGGTGCAGCGCTCGGCGGTGAACGAGGCGACGTCGTAGGTCGAGGACATGCCGAGCCCCTCGCCGCGGAACGACGCCCCCGACCAGTCGACCGAGGTGACGTTCTGCGTCGGCTCGGCCAACTCCGCCCCCACCACCAGGAACTGCTGGGACAGGTGGTTCGCGGTGGCGGTCGCGAGGGGGTCGACGAGGCCGTCGCCCGCGCTGACGACGAGGTCCGGTCGCGCGGCGAGGGACCTGGTGACGGCGGGGAGCAGGTCGGAGGGGCCGTCGGCGACCACCGTCCTGAGGCTGACGTGCTCCTTCGCGGCCCAGTCCTTGACGGCGGTGACCAGCGACCTGGTCGGGCGGTCGTCCCCGGCGGTGAGCAGGACCACGCGGTATCCCTTCGACGGGTGGACCCCGTTCCAGGAGCCGGGCCGCGGGGTGATGGTCGCCTCCGGCGCGGGCGGGGCGGAGGGATCGGCGAACCCCGCCTCCAGCGTGCCGACGGCGCTGGGTGCCGGGTGCGGCCGTGACCAGTCGTCGCCGGAACCGCATCCGGTGACCAGCGCGGCGGCCGCGGCCGGCAGGGCGGCGGCCCGGAGCAGGGGGCGCAAGGCGATCGTCCTCCGAGTGATGGCGGAATGATGCGTCCCATCCTGCTGATTCCTTTGGCGCCGAATAGGCCCTGAGGTGCCGTTCGCGCGGTTGTTCTTTAATGATTCGGCAAAGGGATGGTCTTTGTTCATCCAAGGCGTGCACCGTGCACGGGCAACCCCGAAGGAGCCCCATGCCAGCACGTGTCCGCCGCACCGCCGTCGCGATCGCCGTAGCGGTGATCGCCTTCCTGAGTCTCGCCCCGCCCGCGTCGGCCCACGGGTTCACGTCGGTCGCCTACGTCCACGTCACCGAGGGCGAACGCGAAAGCGACGGTGACAGTGGCGGGCGCCGGCTGCGGACGACGCTGGAGTTGGAGTACGACCTCTACGTCATCTCCACCGCCGACTACGAGCACGACGACGCCCTCTTCCAGGCCGGGAACGCCGCGTTCGACGCGGGCGACGCCAAGGCGCAGGCCGCCGCGCTCGACGCGCACGCCCGGTCGGCCGTCGACTACGTCACCCGGCGCTTCTCCGTCGCCGCCGGCGGCAGGGCGTGCACGCCCGCCCGGGCCGGCGACTTCACGATGACCCGGCGGCAGGGCGTGCCGTACGCCGTGCTGCCGCTGGACTGGGACTGTTCCGGGCGGGCCGGCGAACCGGTGCTGCGCAGCGGGCTGTTCCCCGACGCCGAGACGTATGTCACCGGCACCAAGACGATCGTCACCTACCACCTCGACGGCCGGTCGGGCAGCGCCGCGCTCGACGCCGCCCACCCGTCGGTCTCGCTCGCGCAGCCGTGGTACGACCAGTTCGGGGAGTTCTTCCGGCTGGGCGCCGAGCACCTGCTGACCGGGATCGACCACATCCTGTTCCTGCTGGCGCTCATCGCCGGCTCGCGGCGGCTGCGCGAGATCGTGCTCGCGGCCACCAGTTTCACCCTGGCCCACTCGGTGACCTTCATGCTCGCCGCGCTGGGGCTGGTCGACGTGCCGGCGCGGGCCGTGGAGCCGGTCATCGCGCTGTCGATCGCGGTGGTGGCCGGCTGGTACCTGTGGCGGCTGTGGCGGCGCGGGGGCGAGGCGACCGAGCTGGAGACCTCCGGCGGCGGCCACTTCGCCCTGGATCGGGCCGGCTGGACCCGCCTCGCGGTCGTGTTCTGCTTCGGCCTCGTGCACGGCCTGGGGTTCGCGGGCGCGCTCGGCATCGACAAGGCGTTCTCGTGGACGCTGCTGTGGTCCCTGCTGGTGTTCAACGTCGGCATCGAGGCCGTCCAGTTGACGATCATCGCCGCCGTCTTCCCGCTGCTGGCCCTGCTGCGCCGCCGCGCGCCGGTGGCCGGCCGCTGGGCGACCGGTGCGATCTCCGCCGGTGTGACGGTTATGGGACTCATGTGGTTCATGCAACGGGTGTTCATGTTCTGAGGCATAGGTCTGTGGGAAGTTCAGCCGCTCCAAAGGTCGTATTCGCGAGCGGTTCACCCTCCCGCGACAGCTTGACGATCGCCAAGTTCTGGTTTTCTCTTAGTAAAGGGAACGAAAAAACCCATGAAATCGAGCAGTTCGACGCAGGCCCGCGGGCCTGCGCGGCGCCGCGTGGCCACTGGGGTCACCGCGGCGTTCCTGGGCATGACGATCGCCCTCGGCGGCGCCGCGGCGTCGCCCGCCGGCGCCGCGTCGCCCACCACGCTCAGCGGCGTCATCCTCGGAGTGGGCGCCAACGAGGCGCAGCGCACCGTCTCCTGGTACTCCTCCGCCGACACCGCGCAGCAGATCCAGGTCGCCCCGACCGCGGAGCTGACCGCCGGCGAGTTCCCGGCCGGCGCCGCCACCTTCGACGCCGCCGGCGCGGCGAACATCGCCTCCAGCGGCGGCTACAACCGCCACGCGACGATCACCGACCTCAAGGAGAACACCGCCTACTCCTACCGGGTCGGCTCCGCGGGCGACTGGTCCGCGACGTACGCGTTCACCACGCAGGACTTCGACGGCGACTACGACTTCCTGTTCTACGGCGACCCGCAGATCGGCTCCTCCGGCAACACCGCCAAGGACCAGGCCGGCTGGCAGGACACCCTGGACGTCTCCCTCGCGGCCAACCCGAAGGCCGAACTGCTGGTCTCCGGCGGCGACCAGGTGGAGAGCGCCAACACCGAGTCCCAGTGGAACGCCTTCCTCGCGCCCGACAAGCTGCGCCAGTACCCGTGGGCGGCCACCATCGGCAACCACGACGTCGGCGGCAAGGCGTACGAGCAGCACCTGTACACCCCGAACACCGACCGCACCGCCCCGTACTACTCCAACGGCAAGCCGGAGTCGGACAGTTCGGGCGGCGACTACTGGTACATCTACAAGGATGTGCTGTTCATCGACGTCAACAGCAACAGCTACACCACCTCCCAGGGCGGCGGCGGTGACGAGGCCCACGTCAAGTACGTGACCGACGTCATCAACCAGCACGGCTCCGAGGCCAAGTGGAAGGTGCTCGTCTTCCACCACTCGATCTACTCGCCGGCCTCGCACGCCAAGGACAGCGACAACAAGGTCCGCCGCGTGGACTTCCCGACCGCGGTGTCCAAGCTCGGCGTGGACCTGGTGCTCCAGGGCCACGACCACAGCTACGCCCGCAGCTACCTGATCAAGAACGGCGAGAAGGCGGACGCGGCCGAGCAGCCTGGCGCCTCCGACGTCTACCCCGGCCCCGGCGGCGTGCTCTACGTGACCGCCAACTCGGCCTCGGGCTCGAAGTACTACGACATCACCGCCCCGGACTCCAGCGGCACCAGCGGCGCGGGCAACGGCGCCGACCCGCTGAACCCGGGCAACTACTGGTACAGCTCCGTGCAGAACCAGGAGCACGTGCGCAGCTACGTCAAGGTGCAGGTGCGCAACGACAAGCTGGTCGTCGAGGACGTGCGCAGCGGCACCTGCGCGGCGCCCAACGCGGCCGTCGAGGGCGGCGACTGGTGCAAGAACACCACCGCCGGCCAGCCGGTCGGCTCGCTCGTCGACAAGGTGAGCGTGCACCCGTACCACGGCTCGGGCCAGGACCTGCAGGTCGACGTGCCCGCCGCCGCGCCGGGCGAGTTCGGCTGGACCATCGACGGCTACAACGGCCTGGTGGACCTCGGCACCGCCAAGGACCACGACGGTGACTACTTCGACGCGGCCGGCCGGATCAACCCGATCGCCGTCTCCGACAGCCGCCGTTCGCTCGCGCCGTGGTCGATATCGGCGAGCGTGGGCGACTTCAAGGACGCCGGCAAGACGTTCTCCGGCGCCTACCTCGGCTGGACGCCGAAGGTGCTGGAGGACGGCGCCGGCGCCAAGGCCGGCGGTTCGGTCGCCTCGGCCTACGACGACCACGGTCCCGGCCTGTCCGTCTCGCGCGGCCTCGGCCGGGCCGACCAGGGCCACCCCAAGGGCAAGGCCGAGCTGGGCGCCGACCTGGATCTGAAGATCCCGGGCAGCGCCGACAAGGGCTCCTACCGCGCCACCCTCACGATCACCGCGCTGAGCAGCTGACCGTACCCGTCCCACCCGGCGGGGCGGGCACCCAGCCGCCCGCCCCGCCGGTCTCACCCCACCGACCGCCCGAGGACCCGAGATGCACCCGCCCGTGACGCGCCGGACGACCTCCGCCGCCGCCCTCATCCGTACCGTCGCCCTGGTCCTGCTCACCCTCCTCGCGGTCGCCGGGCTGCCGGCCGGCTCCGCCCTGGCGGCGGACACCGACGCCACCTGGACGGTGCGCACCGGTTCGGGCAGCTACGGCGCCGACCGGTCCAGCTACAGCTACACCGTCAACCCCGGCGGCCGGGTCGAGGACACCCTGGTCGTCGCCAACCGCGGCAAGGCGCCGCTCACCCTCGACCTCTACGCCGCCGACGGCTTCACCTCCGACGCCGGCCAACTCGACCTGCTCCCCCGGGCGAAGAAGTCGGTCGCCGTCGGCGCCTGGCTGCACACCGACCGGAAGAGCGTCGAGATCGAGCCCGGGAAGTCCGTGGACGTCCCCTTCACGGTGACCGTTCCGGACCGGGCCACACCCGGCGACTACGTCGGCGGCGTCCTCACCGCCCTGACCCAGCCCGACGACGCCGCGGGCATCAACGTCGACCGGCGGCTCGGCATCCGGGTCAAGCTGCGGGTCAGCGGCGAACTCACCCCGGGCCTGGCGGTCGAGGACGTCCACGTCGGCTACTCCGGCCCGCTCACCCCCTTCGCGAAGGGCGACACGGTCGTCACCTACCGGGTCCACAACACCGGCAACGCCGTGCTGTCGGCGCGCCAGGCGGTCTCCGTCGCGGGCCCCTTCGGCCTGCTGCGGACCGAGGCGGGCAAGGTCGCCGCGATGCCGGACCTGCTCCCGGGGGAGAGCCGGAAGGTGACGGTGCCGGTGCACGGCGTCGAGCCCGGATTCCGGCTGTCGGCGCGCGTGACCCTCACCCCCGTGGCCGTCGACGCGTCGGGCTCCACCACCGAACTGGAGCCGGTCCGGGCGACCGGCGGCGGCTGGGCCGTCCCGTGGCTGCTGACGCTGCTGGTCGTGGCCCTCGCCGCAGGGATCGCCGCGGCGCTCGCCTCGGCCCGCCGCGCCCGCGCGCGGCGCGAGCTGCGCGAGGACACCCGGGTACGGGACGCCGTCGAGCAGGCGCTGCGCGACCGCACACCGTGATCCCCGCCCCGGTCCACGACCTGCCGGGACCGTACGGCCGGTCCGTACGACCGGTCCGTACGACCGGTCCCTACGACCGGTCCCTACGACCGGTCCCTACGACTGGTCCGTCAGCACCCCGAGTTCGACGGTCAGGCCGTACTCGCGCAGCTGGGCGACCTGGGTGCCGGTCGCGTTGTCGCCGACGATCAGCAGGTCCAGATCGCTGAGCGGGCAGACCGGGGCGAGGTCGGTCCTGCCGAGCTTGGTCGAGTCGGCGAGCAGGATGTGCTGGGTGGTGGCGCGCAGCATCCTGATCTTCATCTCGGCTTCCTGGATGTTGATGTTCGTGACGCCGGTGTCGGGGTGGATGCCGCTGCACGACAGGAAGGCGGTGTCGGCGTGGATGTTCTCCAGGATGCGCCCGCCCATCGGGTCGACCAGGGACCGCTGCAGCGGGCGGAGCGTCCCCCCGGACAGCACCACGGTGAAGCGCGGGATGGCGGGTTCGAGCTGGTGGGCGACGCTGGTGCTGTTGGTGAACACCATCAGGTCGGTCAGATCCCGGCGCGCGACCAGCTCGCGGGCGAAGAAGGTCGTGGTGGTCCCGGCGTCGATGACGAGGGACTGGCCGCTGCCGACCCGCTGGGCCGCGGTCTTGGCGATGGCGGCCTTCTCCAACGCGGCCGAGCCCAGCGACTGTTCGTAGGAGGGCTCGTTCCGCGTGTCCAGCGGCGCGGCCCGGGCGCCGCCGCGGACCCGGCGGATCAGGCCGTGTTCCTCCAGCACGTCCAGGTCGCCCCGGACGGTGACCACCGAGACGCCGAACGCCTCGGCGAGGGCCGCGATCCGCACGAAGTCCTGCTCCTGGACCAGGGCGAGCATGCGCTCGCGGCGGACCTCGGCCGGCATCGGCTCATGGGTACTGGTCACGCCTGGCCCTTCCGGTCCGCGAGACCGGCGGGCAGCAGGTCGCGGTGTGCTTCGGTCATCTCGTCGCAGAGCTGTTCGATCGCGGCCAGCGAGAGCGTCGCCGCGGTGTTCGGGTCCAGCATCGCAGCGTGCCGCACATGACGCGGTTCGCCGTCCAGCACGGCGCGGACGGTCAGTTCCGCGACGTTGACGTACGCGCGGTTGAGCGCGGCCAGCTGCGCGGGATAGCGGTCGATCGGGGCGGCCGTGACGCCGCCGGCGTCGATGTCGGCGGGCACCTCGACGAAGCACTCGCCCGGCAGCGCGGGGATCAGGCCCTCGTTGGGCAGGGTCAGGTTCACCCGCCGGGCCTCGCCGGTGATCATCGCCCGCAGCACCTCGGAGGCGATCTCGGGTTCCAGCCAGCGCATCAGCATCGGCCGCCCCTGCGCCAGCCCCCGGCGGATCTCCTCATAGGCGTGCAGGCTCCGGCTGAGCACCCCCAGGTACTCGCCGACGGGGATGCCCAGCCGGGCGATCTCGTCGTCATGGCGCATGAACCAGGGCACGTACTCGGCCGCGTGCTCGCTGGACTCGGTGGGGAAGTAGCCGAACCGGCGCCACATCTCCATCCGCACATGCCGCCCCAGCTTCGGGTCGGCCCGCACCGCGGCCTCCAGCTCCGGGTACAGCGACCTGCCGTCGGCCTCGAAGCGCAGCACGAACGCCTGATGGGTCAGCCCCGCGGTGAGGAAGGTGAGGTCCTCGGCCTCCCGGCCGACCGCGTCGGCGAGGAACGCGTGGGTGTCGCGGACCGCGTGGCACAGGCCGACCACGCGGCTCATGCCGGTGACCTCGCGCACCGCCCACAGCGTCATCACCAGCGGGTCGGTGTAGCTGAGCAGCCACGCGTCGGGGCACTGCTCGGCCATGTCCTGGGCGAGCCCGACCATGACCGGGATGGTGCGCAGGCCGCGGAAGATGCCGCCGATGCCGATGGTGTCGGCGATGGTCTGGCGCAGCCCGTGCCGGGCCGGGATCTCGAAGTCGCGCAGCGCGGTGTCGTAGCCGCCGACGCCCAGCTGGCAGACCACGTAGTCGGCGCCGTACAGGGCGGCCCTGCGGTCGGTGTACGACTCGATCACCGCTCCGGCGCCGGCCTCCGCGTCCAGGCTCCGGGCCAGGGTGAGGGCGGTGGCCAGCCGGTCCGGGTCGATGTCGTGCAGCCGGATGCGCAGGCGGCCGGCCAGGGCGGGGACGAGGAACAGGTCGGACAGGATGCGCCGGGTCATCTTCACGTTGCCCGCGCCGGTCAGCACGATGTCGGCCATGCCCCCGTCCTCCTCCGGCAGTGTCGTTTCGGTCGTCCTGATGGCGCACCCGGTGGTGCGGCCGGTGATGAAGCCGGCGGTGCGTCTCGTGGTGCACCTGCGGGTGAATCCGTGGGTGAACCTTGGGGTGAAAGCGGCACTCAGCGTACGCCGAGCCGGGTGCCGGCCACATGATCCGCGCGCGGACCACGTGACCGGCGCCCCGGTCCCGATACGGGCGATGGGTGAGGTCAGCCGACGGTGATGCGGTCGATGTCCGGTGCCCAGTCGCCCGGGTTGGCGAGGGTGACGGTGTTAGCGTTCCCCGCGTTCAGGTCGAGCGTGGCGGTGGTGGTGGCGGTGGTCTGCCAGTCGGCGGTCGGGGTGACGGACACGTTCACCGGGGTGCCGCCGTTGGCGCTGATCTGCAGGGTGCGGGCGACGGCGCTGGTGTAGGCGACGGTCACCTGGGTGGCGCCGCCGCTGCCGCCGGCCACGTTGTCGAAGGTGAGCGTCGCGCCGTTGCCCAGGTACCCGACCTTCTGTCCGCCCGAGCAGCCGGTGCAGTCGGCGACGGCCGCGCCGCCGGTCAGGGTGTTGGCGGACGCCTCGGCCTCGTAGGAGGTGGCACCGCCGTCCCCGCCGCCGCTGTTGCCGGAGCCCACGTCGATGGCGCCGAGCCCCAGCCAACCGTCGGCGTTCTGGGTGGCGTTGGCGAAGCGCAGGCTCTTGGCGGCGGCGTTCACCGCCGAGAGCGGGTTCACCACGTCCATGACCAACTGGTAGGAGCCCGACGCCACGGAGGAGGTGTCCACGCTGGTGTCGAAGTACTCCGGGTACCCGTACGGCAGGTACGTCGGGTCGGTGCCGGCGTTCCAGTCCGGGAACGCCCGGATCTTCAGCGGCATCACCTTGGTCAGGTCCCAGGAGGTGTCCCAGGTCTTGACGACCTTCCCCGAGGAGTCCTTCAGGCCCAGACGCACCGTCCAGGGGTGGTAGAAGGGCGCCACCCCGTCGTTGGAGATCTTCACGCCGATCTTCGCGGTGCCCGAGACGCTGCTGCCGTAGTACGCGTCCGGCACGGTGAGGTCGTAGCCCATCGCGCGGACCGCCGCCCCCACGTCGGGATCGGTGGGGCTGTAGCCGGTGCTGCCCTGGTCGAGTTTCCAGGTGGTGTGCTCCATCTCGATGCACGCCTTGATGTCGTCGTCGGAGCCGCTCGCGCCGCTGCCCCAGGTGCCGAAGACCGAGCCCTGGATCTCGGGCCGGACCTCACCGCCCATCGAGTCGGTGATCCACTTGTTCTCCACGCCCTCGTCGAGCGCGTACTGGAGTTGGGAGTAGTCGGCGCCGCCCATCGACTGCGGCAGGGTGACGCCCGCGAGCGGGTCGCCTTCGCGGTAGCAGAACGAGTCGTCGTGGTAGCCCACGTCGAGGTCGTTCGCCGCCCCGCCGCCGGACGTGGGGTAGCGGACCTCGATCTTGGTGGTGTGGAAGGCGTTGGCGAAGGCCTTGACGATCAGTGCCGCGTTCGCGTCGGTGGCCATGAAGTCCGGGTAGCCGCCGGTGCCGTTCTCCGGCCAGGTGTGCCACTCGCCCCAGTAGCCGATCAGGCCCATCTGGATGAAGCCGATCCGCGGGTCGCCGTCGTACTTCGCGCCGAACTGCCCGATGAACTGCTGCAGCGAGCTGAGCAGGAACGCGTTGTTGTAGTCGGGGCTCTGGGTGTTCCAGTACGTGTCGTCGTTGGTCGGCACCTTGCCGTTCCAACAGGCGGGGATGCCGTTGGTCGGGTTCCCGCTGGGGTAGTCCAGATAGAACCGGATCGCGGCGGTGTTGCCGTACGACGCGGTCTCGTCGAGCATCTTCTCCACGGGGGACCAGTCCAGCGCGGTGCAGTCACTCGCGTCGGTCATCACCGCCGAGAGCGGGAAGTAGCTCCAGGTGATGCTGTGCGGGTAGCCGGTGTTCTGGTCGGTGCCCGCGTTGTAGTAGACCGCCAGGCCCTTGTCCGGGTTGTCCAGCGGTCCCGGCGCGTACGTCAGCGGGTGGTCGGTCAGGGACGGGTCCGGGGTGGCGGGCGGTGCGGGGCGGGCCGGGGCGCCGGCGGCGGCCGGCGCGGCCGGGGCCGCGGACGCGCTGTGCGTGCCGGCCATGGTCGCCGCCAGCAGCGCGAAGAGCGCCGCCAGCGCCATCGCAAGGCGCGTCCTGGCGTGCCCGGTTGGTCTCGTGCGTGGTTGCATCGTGTCGACCTCCGTTGGTCGATCGCAGTGAACGGTGCGCGTGGTGCCCTCCGGCCCGACCCCGGAAGAATCGCCCCCCTGAACCCCCCGGCCCCCTGCCCCCGGTCCCGGTCCCTGCCCCTCCTCCCCCCGGTCCCTGAACTGCCTCCGCCCCTGGTCACATGGCGGCGCTCAGTCGCCCCGGCGCTGCGCCGCCGCGGTGAAGTCCACCTCCTGCGCACCGATCTCGAACCGGTAGCGGTCCAACTGGCGCACCTCGGGGCGGGCCTTGAGGAAGTCGGCGAGCGCCGCGCGTTCGGTCGTGGCCAGCCACGCGGGCGGGTCGGAGGTGGCCCGGAAGTCGCAGACATGGGCGAGGTCCACCAGCATCCGCCGCTGCGCCGCCGTCAACAGGCTCTGCCGGTCGCGGAAGTAGGCGGCGTCCGGGTCGAGTTCGACCAGGCCCTTGAGCCAGAGCCGGTTCACCGACGAGACCAGGGCGTTCTGCGCGGTGGCGTCGGAGGGGTCCTCGGTGGCGTAGTGGGACCAGAACGGGGCGACGTCGGGCCCGACCCGGATGCCGTCGCACACCCCCAGCGACGGCAGCACCGGCGCACCCGAGCCCAGGATGTAGACGTCCTCGCCCGCGGTCTGCCGGATCAGCCGCATCGCGTCGCGGTAGGCGCTCTCACGGCCCACCGTCGGGTCGTGGCGCGGCGCGGTGATGGCGGCGGCGTTGACGAAGTCGAGCTTGAGGTAGCGGAATCCCCAGCCGACCACGGTCTCGATCGTCTGCCGCAGGTGGTCGAGGGCCTCGGGCAGGGTGACGTCCAGGGCGTAGTACGGCCCGCCCCAGTTGTAGCCGGCCGGGACCGGGGTGCCGGCGGCGTCGGTGAGGAACAGGTGCGGGCGCTCCTTGACGATCTGCGCGTCCGGCCGGGCGATGAACGGCGCGATCCACAGGCCCGGGGTCAGTCCGGCGCCGGAGACCCGGGCGGTGAGGTCGGCCATGCCCGAGGGGAACTTGGCGTTCGGCTGCCAGTCGCCGACCATGCGCTCCCAGCCGTCGTCGATCTGGAAGACGTCGAACGGCAGCCCGGCCAGCCCGTCGAGGTTCGCGTGCAGGGTGCGCTCGTCGATGTCCTCGTAGTACGCGTACCAGCTGGACCACACGTTGCCCGCCCGCCGGCCGGCCCGCCCCAGGTGCTCGCCCAGCAGTTCGGCGTAGCGGGCGAAGACCTCCAACTCCGGTCCGTAGCCGCAGAACCAGGGCGCGCCCGCCTGCTCGTACCAGCCGGTGACGGTGTCGCGGTCCACGCTCAGCCGCGGCACGTCCAGGCCGAGCGCGCCCAGCAGCAGGACGTTGCCGTCGCCGGCGGTGAGCGCGGTCACCGCGGAGGAGTGGTGGCGCCCTTCCTCGTCCCAGACCGTGTCGTCGGCGGTGAGGCGGCGGATCGGGTTGGCGATGCGCAGCGGCGGCTCGTCCATGGCCCGCCAGCCCGACGGGCTCCAGGAGTTCCAGCCGTGCCGGTAGACCTGGGCGTCGGGCAGGCCGTGGAGCAGCGCCACCCGGCCCGGCGGCAGCAGCAGGCCCCCTTCCACGGTTTGCGGTGGGCCGCTGAGCTGCGCGGGGAGGTGCAGAGGACCGAGGTCCAGGAGGTGGGGCATGGTGTCCCTTCACTTCGGGGAGGGCCGGGGCGCCGTGGTCGGGACGGCGTCCCCGGCCCGGTCACGGGTGCGTCGTGGCAGCGGGGATCGGTGCCGGCGGGGATCGGTGCCGGCGGGGTGGTCAGGGCTGGGCGAAGTACCCGTTCACGGCCTTCTGCGCCTTGGCCAGCGCGTCGGCGCCGTCGGACTGGCCGAGCCAGACCCGTTCCAGGTCGGTCTGGACCTCCTGGGTGACCTGGTCGGCATGGTCGGTGATGGGGTAGGTGAAGGTGCCGCCGGGGGCGGTGGCCTCGTCCACGAAGACCTTGACGTCCTGACCGGCGGCCTTGTGGGTGGCCAGCGCCTTGTCGCTGTCGGTCTTGAGCGCGGGGAAGACCACGCCCTTGGCGGCGATGATGTCTTGGCAGCCGGTCGAGCCGAGGAACTTCACCCACTGCCAGGCCTGGTCGGGGTGCTTGGTGCCGGCGTAGATGGCGTCGGACAGCCCGTTGAGGAAGGTCTTGCGGCCCTTCGGGCCCACCGGCAGCGCCGCGAAGGCGAACTTCTGGGTGGCGGTCGGGCCCAGGTAGGTGTTGATGTTCCACGAACCGGTCATCGTCATCGCGGCCTTGCCGGCGTTCAGGACGGCGTCAGGGCCGAGGCTGGAGTTCTTGTCGTAGGCCGGCGCGTAGCCCTTCTTGGCCAGGCTCGCCTCCCAGTCGACGGTCTTGGCCAGCGCCGGGTCGTCGTAGTGGTACTTGGTGCCGAACGGGTTCTTGTCCAGGAAGGTGAAGCCGGCCGAGGCGGCGAGGTTGCCCCAGCTGCTCTGCCCGGTCGAGCCGTCGTCGTAGGCGAGTTCGATGCCGTACGTCTTGACGTGCTTCTTGTCGAACTTCGGGTCGAGCCCGTTGCGGCCGCTGGTGTCGACGGTCATCTTGGCGATGAACTGCTCGAAGGTGCCGCCGTCGTCGGGGTTCCAGGTCAGCTTGGCCAGGTCCGCGGCGGAGTAGCCGGCCTTGGCGGCCATGGTGGTGTTGTACGCGATGGCCTCGGTGTCCCAGTCCTTGGGCAGGCCGTACCGTTTGCCGTCCTTGACCCAGGCGTCGGCCAGCCCGCTCTGGTATTGCGACAGGTCGACGTGGTCGGCGGCGACCTGCTGGGAGATGTCCAGGATCTGGTTGTTCTTGACCAGGTTCGGGTAGTAGGCGACGTGGTCGGTGAACACGTCGGGGGCGTTGCCCGCGGTCATCTCGGTGGTCAGGTTGGTCCAGTACTGGCCCCACGCGGTCTGGGTGATCTTGATCTTGATGTCGGGGTTGGCCGCGGTGAAGGCGTCGGCGCAGGCCTGGTAGGCGGGCAGCTGGGCGCTGTCCCACAGCGCGTAGTCGAGGGTGACCGGGCCGCCGGCCTTCGAGGAGTCGCTGGAGCAGGCCGCCAGGGTGACGGGGAGCGCGGCGGCGAAGATGGCGACCGCGACGCGGACGTTGCGTCTCATGGTGGATCGTTCCTTCCTTGGGCCGGGGCGGTCCCGGCGGAGGGGCGCACGAGGGTGCGGGGAGAGGGCGTGCGCCGCGACGGTTCGGGGGCGGCGTCGCGGGCCGCGGGCTGCCTGTCGCGGGTTCGCTGCGGGATCGGTTCGGGATCGGTGCGGGCTACTTGATGCCGGTGAAGCCCATCGACTCCACCAGCCGCTTGCCGAAGAAGATCAGCAGCAGGGCGACGGGGACCACGGTGAGCACCGAGGCGGCCATCAGCCCGGTCCAGTCCGGCGCGGTGTTCGGGGACTGCTGGAGGAAGATCCCGAGTCCGGCGGTCAGCACCCGGGTGCTGGGGTCGGGGCCCACCAGCAGCGGCCACAGGTAGTCCTTCCAGGCCCAGACGGCCGTGATCAGGCCGATGGTGAACAGCGGCCCGCGGCTCATGGGCACGATCACCTGCCAGAACTGGGTCCACTTGCCGGCGCCGTCGATCGTGGCCGCCTCCTCGATCTCGCGCGGGATGGACAGGAAGAACTGGCGCAGGAAGAACACCGCGAACGGCGTCATCAGCAGCGTGGGCGCGACCATGCCGGCGAACGAGCCGAGCCAGCCCAGGTTCTTCATCAGCGCGAAGTTCGGCAGCAGCGTGAAGATCGGCGGGACCATCAGCGACATCACGAACAGCGAGAAGAGCAGGTTCCGGCCCCGGAAGCGCAGCCGGGCGAGCGCGTAGCCGGCCATGGCGCAGCAGAACGTCTGGACGGTCGCGATCAGCGCGCAGTAGATCAGGGAGTTGCGCAGGTAGAGCAGGAAGTTCAGTTGGGCGCCCGACCCGCCGGCGGCCTGGTTCTGGGCCAGGCTGGTCAGGCCGATCACCCGCTTGAAGTTGATCAGCGTGGGGTGGTGCGGCCACAACCCGGAGTTGTCGGCGAGCAGTTGGTGGGCCGGGGTGAGCGCGGTGCGCAGCATCCAGTAGAATGGGAACACCGTGACCAGCAGGGCCAGGATCAGCACGGCCCAGGCGAGGGTACGTCCGGTGGGCAGGCGCGGGGAGAGGGAGCGGCGGGGCATCGTCGGGACTCCTAGGCCAGGTCCGAGCGCGATGCGCGCAGCAGCCGCATCTGCACCATGGTCAGCACGCCGAGGATGAGGACCAGCGTCATCGCGACCGCGCTGGCGTAGCCCATTTCGAAGTGTTTGAAGGCCAGTTCGTAGATGTAGTAGTAGATGACGCGGGTGGAGTTGACCGGGCCGCCGGGACTGGGCGTGATCGCGACCGTGTCGAAGATCTGGAACGAGCCGATCACCGACACGACCAGCACCAGCGCGAGGACCGGCCGGATCAGCGGCAGGGTGAGCCGGAAGAACATCCTGATCTCGCCGGCGCCGTCCAGCAGCGCGGCCTCGTAGATCGGGTCGGGGATCTGGAGCATGCCCGCGTACAGCAGCAGCGCGGTGTAACCGGTGTAGGCCCAGGTGTTGGTGAGCGCGATCGTCGGCATCGACCAGGTGGTCGAGGAGAACCAGCCGTGCGTGCCGACGCCGACCGAGCTCAGCACGTGGTTGACCAGTCCGAGGTCGGCGTCGAACAGCCACAGGAAGAGCAGCCCCACGGTGACGTTCGGCACCAGCCAGGGCAGCAGCAGCATCACGCGGATGGCCACCGACCGGGTCAGCCGGAACATCAGCCCCGCCAGCACCACCGCCAGCACCGTCTGCGAGCCGACGTTGAGGACCACGTAGTAGGCGCTGACCTTCAGCGAGTTCCAGAACAGCGGATCGTGCAGCAGCGTCGAGTAGTTGGCCGCGCCCACGCCGTGCGGAGCGGAGAGCAGGTTGTAGTCGGTCGTGGAGAAGTACGCGCCGCGGATCGCCGGGTACACGTAGAACACCGCGAAGCCGAGCAGCACCGGCGCCAGGAACAGCAGCGCGACGGGTCCGTCCCCGCGTCGCCGGGGGCCGGGCCGCGGTCGGTGCCCCGTACGGTCCCGGGCTTCGGCTCGCGCCTCTCGCGCTGTTCCCGCCCGTTCGCGGGTCTGCGACGCACCACCGGCCACGGAGACTCCTTCAGTACGACTTTCCATAACTTTCTCTTCTCATCGCTTGGAGAGAAGTAACGACCTTCGGCCCGGCGTTGTCAAGGCTCTCGTCGGCAACGATCGCCGAAGTTCCGGTGCGGCGGAGGGGTTTGCCGGGATCGGGGTGAACGGCGGGGGAGCGGCGCCGCGGTCACGGGGGCGGCGCCGGCCGGATCGGTTCTGGCAGGCGTCCGAGCTGGCACTTTGTCGGTGCGTCAATGTTCTTGGCGGCAGCGCTAGTTCGCGGGGGCTGCGGGCGGACGACCGGCGGTGGGGTGGGCGTGCGCACGCGGGCGGGCGCCGCCTTCCAAGGGCCCGGGGGTGGGTCCCTTCGGGGTGGCCTCATGTCCGCATCGGAAGGCCTCGCCGACCCTTGACTTTCTAAAACTTTCCATCGATGCTCCCTGCGAGGCGTTTGCCCCGTCCCCGGATGAGAGTCGAGCCGATGCCAGAACAGCGCGCCGCGGCCCTGGCCGGCGGCCAGATCCACCCCGTCCCCGACGCACCGGCGCACGCCCGCGGCGCGCTGCTGCCGATCCAGCGCAAGCGCGCCATCCTGGCCATCCTGGCCGCCGATCGTGCGGTCGAGACCGCGCGCCTGGCCGCGCGCTTCGGCGTCTCGACCGTCACCATCCGGCGCGACCTCGGGCAGCTCCACGAGGAGGGGCGGCTGGAACGGGTCCGCGGCGGGGGCCGGCCGCGCTGACCGTACGGCGCCCCCTCGCCGCCGCCCCCGCCACGGTCCCACCGCCGTCCACGCCGCCGACCCGCCGACGTCCACGCCACCGCCCACCGCTGCCCCGCCACCGCCCCACCACCGCGCTCGCGCAACCGTGAGGTGCCGTTTGACGTGCGCGGAAGGCCCGTGCATGATTCCACTACTTGATTAGTGGAATGAGGGGTGCGGTGGCGATGTTCGCCTTCCGGATCGACCGGCAGAGCGGGGTCGCCAGCTACCTGCAGATCGTCCAGCAGGTCCAGCAGGCCCTGCGGTTGGGCCTCCTGGAGCCGGGCGACCGCCTGCCCACCGCCCGCGCGGTGGTCGAGGCGACCGCGCTGAACCCCAACACCGTGCTCAAGGCGTACCGCGCACTCGAGTCCCAGGGCCTGGTCGAAACCCGACGCAGGCACGGGACGTTCGTGGTGGGCACCCTCGGCGCCTCAGGCGCCGACTCACCCTGGCGGGCCGAACTCGCCGAGGTGGCCGCACGTGCCCATGCGGCCGGACTGGAACGCGACGACCTCGCCGCGCTGTTCGCCGCCGTACTCGACGATCTCCATCCACCGAAGGATTCCGGCCTTGTTCCCCACCAGCAGCGCTGACCCGGCGCTCACCGCGCGCGGCGTCACCAAGAGATATCGGCGCAGAGGCCCGGACGCGCTCGGCGGTTGCACCTTCAGCATCCCGGCCGGCGCCGTCTGCGCCCTCGTCGGACCCAACGGCGCGGGCAAGTCGACCCTGCTGGAGATCGCGGCCGGGTTCGAGCAGCCCGGCGCCGGCACCGTCGAGATCTTCGGGAAGCCGGCCAGGGCCGGCCATCCGCGAGTCTCCTACCTGGCCCAGGACCGGCCGTTGTTCCCCCGGCTCACCGCCGCGGACACCCTGCGCTTCGGCGCGCTCGCCAACAGCGCCAACTGGGACCGCGAGCTGGCCGAGCGGGTCGCCGACCTGGCGCGCTACGACCGCGACGACCGGATACGTGACCTGTCCGGCGGCGCGCGCGCCCGGATCGCGCTGGCCGTCGCCCTCGGCAAGCGCGCCGACCTGCTGCTGCTGGACGAGCCGATGGCGGAGGTGGACGTGCTCTCCCGCCGGGAGCTGATGGGCCTGCTGCTGGCCCACGCCGCCGAGACGGGCGGCACCGTGGTGATGTCCTCGCACATCATCTCCGACCTCGCCGACACCTGCGACCACCTGCTGTTGCTCGACCGCGGCCGGGCCCGCCTCTGCGGCGACATCGACGACCTCACCGCGTCCCACGCGATGGTCACCTACTCCGGGGGCGCCGATCGGCTCGCCGGCCACACCGTCGTCGAGTCCCGCCCGGCCGGCCGCGGCACCAGCGCGCTGATCCGCCCGGGAGCCGCGATCCCCGCCGACTGGGAGGTCCGGCAGCCCACGCTGGAGGAACTGGTGCTGGCCCACCTCGCCGCCCCGGACGCCCCCGACCTCGTACTCGCCCAGCAGCCCCACCCCGAGGAGTCCGCCGCGTGAGCGCCGCCACCGACACCGTGACGATGACCAAGTCCCGCCCCCGTGGGGAGCGGTGGCCGCTCACCCGGATCGTCTCGCGCCAGATGTGGCCCGTGGCCGCCCTGCTCCTGCTGGTCGCGCTGCGCATCGGCGCCTACCTGGTGTTCCACTACTTCGGCTGGTCCCACGCCGTGCACCTGCGCGCACGCATCGGCAAGCAGGAGTACGACTTCGGGCGGCACCCGGGCGACGCGCACGTCCGGACCGCCCAACTGCTCCAGGACGGCGCGCGCCTCGCCTTCCAGCCGGCCCTGTACGCCGCGGCGCTCACCGGTGTGGTCACCGGCCGCGAATGGCAGTCCCGCCGGGTCGCCCTCACCCTCGCGCAGTCCGTCTCCGCGCGGCGCTGGTTCGCCGCCCGCTGGGCCGGGCTGGCCGCGGTGGTCCTGGTCCTGGTCCTGCCGCTGGTGGTGCTGTACCGGCACAGCACCGTGCACGCCGTCCACCTCGACCTGCTGACCCACGGAATCGACCGGCACACCGCCTACTTCACCATCGGCCCGGTCACCGTCGCCTACGTGCTGCTCGGCGTCGCCGCCGGCGCCCTGACCGGAACCGTGCTGCGCCGCACCGTGCCCGCGCTGATCGCCGCACCCGCGCTGACCTGGCTGCTGACCGCCCTGCTGGTGCGCTCGCGGGTGGCACTGCTGATCGACTTCCCGGCCTGGTCGCGGGTCGGCGGATGGCACGCCGGCGGTGTGCTCGGCCTGCAGTTCTACGACGTGCTCCCGCAGGACACCTTCCTCGTCGACTCCCTGAAGCCGGGAGACTACTGGCCTTACCAGATCGCCCAGAGCGCGGTCGTGCTCGCGGTGGCGGCCGTGCTGACCTGGGCTGCGCTGCGCGTCCTGCGCCGCCGTACCGCGGGGTCCTGACCGCGCGGCCGCCGGGCCGGGCCGGACACATGCCGTCGAGTGCCCGGTCCGCCCGCCGCTCGGCGGAGCCGGTCACAGGGTCCGGCGGACTCCGCGCTGCCGCTCGATGTCCCCCGTGGCGGCCGGTCGTCGGCTGCCCGCTGTCACCAGAACCGGCCGCTGGTGCCGGGCAGTTCGCCGTCGCGTGCCATCAGGTAGCAGCGGGCGAAGTCGAGGTAGTTGGCGGTGATCCGCCGGCGGGCCTCACGGGCGGTGGAGCGGTGCCGCAGGTGTGCGTGCAGCGGGTCCCACCAGATGCTGCGGCCGATCGCGAACCCGACGAACCCGGCGACGGATGCCGCGACCTTCAGCCAGTGATCGAGCCGGTCGTGCGGTGCGTGCCGCCCGAGCACGATGCACTCGGCGTTGCGGCCGCCTCGGCGGGCGGCGGCCGGCACGGCCTCGGTGTCCTCGTGGCGTTCGAGTCCTTCGATCTTCCAGATCGCCGGCTGCACGCCGTGGTCCTGCAGGTACTCGATGACGGCGACCGTGAGGCCGGGGCGGATCTCGGCGTCGTACCGGTCGGTGTCGTCGCCCACGGCCTGCCGGTCGGAGTCGCTCGCCGGGACGAGCAGTTCCAGGATCAGCGGCCGGCCGGCGTCCTCGGCCCAGGAGGAGACCTGGGCCAGGTCGGCGGCCTGCTGGGCGCGACGGCCCGGGTCGAACCCCGGGATTGTCGCGGACCAGGACCTTCGCGTGGTCGGCGGGAAAGAACTCCGTATGCCGCCGCCACTGCTCGCCGTAGGCGAACTCGAACCAGTCGCTCCCGCTGGCCTCGATCGGCACGGACAGGTTGATCGCGCCGTCCGAGCGGCTCGCGAGTTCGACGACCGCCGCGCCGTACTGCCCGTCGATGAGGATGCCGGGCTGCGGGCCGGCCGGGAGTTCGCCCGCGGCGTCCAGCAGGGCCTGGTAGATCAGGAGCTTGTCGGCGCTGATCCGGGCCGCCTGAGCCGGTTCGGGGGGCCCGCCGAGCTGGTAGAGGTCCCGTTCCAGGCTGTTCCTGTGATCCGCCGCGAGAATGAGCAGCGCCTTCCCGTCGGGCGTGGCCGCTGCCGATTTCTCCGGCTCGGCGAGAGGAACGTCGGACATGGTGACCTCCCTGCGGCGGATCGCGATCGGCTACGCCACGGCGATGGGGCCGCTCGCCATCGCCCCGACGCTTTCGGCGGCGTTCGGTGCCGGCTTCCTGGCGGGCGTGGCACCATCTTCTTCCTGTCCACCGGCAACGCCACCGTCCAGCTCGCCTCCAACTCCCGTTACCGGGGGCGGGTGATGGCCCTGTGGTCGATCGCGCTCGTCGGCAGTACCCCGATCGGGGCCCCGATCATCGGCGCCGTCTCCCAGGGGCTCGACCCGCGCGTCGGCGTCGCTCTCGGCGCGCTCTCCTGCCTGGCCGCGGCAGCCGTCGGCCGCACCCCGCGGGCCCAGCGGCCGCCACGGGGCGCCGCGGCGACGATGACAGCTCCCGCACCAACCCGGCGGCCCTGGCGCAGGTGACGGCGCGGTGACGCGTCGGTGATCCGATCGTCCCAGGCTCTTCGTAGTGCCCCGGTACTCCGGTGCCGGGGGACGGCACACGCGACGAGAGGGGAAACCGTGTTCGCCCACCACTCCGCGTCCTCCCGGTCGTCCTGCCGGTATGCGGAACGCATGCCGTCGGGTCGATGCGGACGTTTCGGCCACTTCAGCCCCTTCGGCTCCTCCGGCCGATTCCGGCGCCCCTCCACTCCCTCCTTTCGCGCTGGATCTACGACGCGATCCTGCTGTCCGCCGTCGTGCTGGCGGCAACACAGCACGTGCTGGCCCGAGGAGCGGTCGTCGCCGCCTTCCTCGTCTACCGCGTCGCCGCCCGCCTGGTCATCCGTGGCTGGCGCACGCTGTCCGCACCCGGCCGCCCGGGCGCGGAGCCGCGTCGGTGACGGCCGGACGTGACTCCGCACCCACCCCGTCGACCACCCCGTGGACCGTCCACTGCCCGCACTGCCCGCACTGCCCGCACTGCCCGCACTGCCCGCACTGCCTGCACCGCCTGCACTCCCTGAAAGGACTTCCGTCATGACCCAGACCACCCGGTGCAGCACACCGCAGCCCATCCGTGACGGTCAAGGCGGCGCCGACCCCGGCCCCCGCAACACCCTCATGGACCTGCAGAACCCGGACGTCCTGGTCCCCCCGGCAACCGACGCCGGCACCATGCCCAGCCTGAAGTACCCCTTCGGCCAAGCCCACATGCGCCTGGACGCCGGTGGCTGGGCCCGCGAGGTCACCCAACGCGAACTGCCCATCGCCACCACCCTCGCCGGCGTCAACATGCGCCTCGAGCCCGGCGGCATCAGGGAACTCCACTGGCACCCCAACAACGACGAATGGCAGTACTACATCTCCGGCCAGGGCCGCATGGGCGTCTTCGCCAACTCCGGTCACAACCGCACCTACGACTTCCAGCCCGGCGACGTCGGCTACGTCCCCTTCGCCATGGGCCACTACATCGAGAACACCGGCGACACCCCCCTGAAAATGCTCGAGTTGTTCCGCGCACCCCGCTTCGAAGACGTCAGCCTCGCCCAATGGATGGCACCCACCCCGCGTGAACTCGTCCAGCACCACCTCAAAGTCGGCGACAACGTCATGAACTCCCTCCGCCGCGAGAAGCAGCCCATCTTCCGCCCCTGAACAACACAGGGGCGAACCCCAAGGGGTGAACGACAAGGGAAGCGACTGAACACCCCGCGCACCCCGTACACCCCGCCTCCGGCGACCGGACCCACCACCCGGCCGCCGGGCCGCCCCGTGCCGGTACCCTCGCCGCCCGAACGGACCTGCCCGGCAAGCCGGTTGTCACCGCAGCTTGAGCGCGAGCGTGCCGACGCCGGCGAGCAGGAACGTGCCGGTGGCCGTCACCGCCACGCAGCGCGCTTTGAGCCGCAGGTAGCGTTCCGCGTACTCGGCCCGCAGTTCGGCGGCGCGATCGCAGATCCGCTGGAACATCGCGTGCGCGGCGGCGGTGCGCTCGACGACGTAGACCCGCTCGACCTCCTCGCGCTGGGCGGTGGTGAGCCAGGGCAACTGGTCAGTGAAGGAGCGGGCCTGGCTGCGGGCCCGCTCCACCTCCGCGTGGCCCATGAGGTATCCCTCGATCCGCCACAGCCCGTGGTCGTCGTTCTTGTCCGGCTGCATGGGCGTGCCTTCGGTGGTCGGCGCGGGTTATCCGCGGCTGTCGCCGGAGGCGGCGGCTGTCGACGTGCGGGGGCGGTGGGCCTCGTCGTCGGCGGCAGCGATCTCCGGGTGGTGCAGGTCGAACGCGGGGGATTCGGAGCGCATCCGGGGCAGGGTGAGGAAGTTGTGCCGCGGCGGCGGGCAGGAGGTCGCCCACTCCATGGAACGGCCGTATCCCCAGGGGTCGTCGACCTCGACCTTCTTGCCGTACTTCGCGGTCTTCCAGACGTTGTAGAGGAACGGCAGCATCGACAGGCCGAGCAGGAACGAGCCGATCGTGGAGACCGTGTTCAGCGTGGTGAAGCCGTCGGCCGCGAGGTAGTCCGGGTAGCGCCGCGGCATTCCGATGACACCCAGCCAGTGCTGGACCAGGAAAGTGCCGTGGAAGCCGAAGAACAGCGTCCAGAAGGTGATCTTCCCGAGCCGCTCGTCGAGCATCTTGCCGGTCATCTTCGGCCACCAGAAGTGGAATCCGGCGAACATCGCGAACACCACCGTGCCGAAGACCACGTGGTGGAAGTGCGCGACCACGAAGTACGAGTCCGAGACGTGGAAGTCCAGCGGCGGCGCCGCGAGGATGACACCGGTCAGCCCGCCGAAGAGAAACGTGATCAGGAAGCCGATGGACCACAGCATCGGCGTCTCGAAACTCAGCGAGCCCTTCCACATGGTGCCGACCCAGTTGAAGAACTTCACCCCGGTCGGTACCGCGATCAGGAAGGTCATGCAGGAGAAGAACGGCAGCAACACGGCCCCGGTGACGTACATATGGTGTGCCCACACCGTCACCGAGAGGGCGGCGATCGAGATCGTCGCGGCGGCCAGCCCGATGTAGCCGAACATCGGCGTGCGAGCGAACACCGGGATGATCTCGGAATCGCACGCCAACTCGGCGTCCCTCCCGACCACCCCGCGGTCGCCATCTGCGGCGGCGCCATCGGCAATGCACTCGGCGTGTACATCGGCGCGGTTGCCAAGGAAGGCCCCGACGAGAACCTGCGCCGCTGGTTCCTCGACCTTCTCACCGCGACGCTCCGCGACGCGGGCTCACCGACCTGACGCCGCAGTCGACCTGACGCCGCAGCCGCCATGCCGGCGCGGGCTGCCTGCCGGACACCACCGGGCTCGGTGCCGCCTTCGGTCCGCATGCGCCCGCGGGCGGACGGCCCATCCCGCAGACCGTCGAGCCGGGCCCGGACCCGACCGCCAACGTGGACGGAAATCCTGCCCAGATGACGGCTGACGTGGGCCCGGCACCGCCGGCCGAGCGGACCTGAGCGCTGCAGTCGCCCGTGGTCAGCCCAGCCGGAGGACCTCGAAGGCTGACGCGTAGGTCACGCCCAGCCGGCTCCCGGCCGTCCGGCCGGACGACTCCAGGAATCCCTCGGCGTCGGCCATGTCCCCGCCCAGCCCGGCAAGGTAGGTCCGGTGTGCTTTGAGCGAGGCGACACCGCTCGCGAAGTGGCCGGTGATGTCGACCGCGTGCGCTGCCTCCGGCGAGCCCGCCGCGAGGACCATGCGAACGCCGTTCCAGGAGGGGTGGCCCTCGTCGGCGAGTTCCCGGAACACCCAGCCGTTGCCCGCGTCCCTGACACCGTCGAGCACCGCGCGGCCGACGGCGATGTGGTCGGCCTGGTTGGGAAACGACCCGCCGTAGGTGTCCCGGAAGTTCGTGGTGATCACGACCTCGGGCCGATGCCGGCGGACGCAGCGGGCGATGTCGCGGCGCAGCGGCAGCCCGTACTCGACCACGCCGTCAGGGTGGCCGAGGAACTCCACCACGTCGACGCCCACCAGCGCCGCCGACGCGATCTGCTCGGCCTCCCGAAGGGGGCCGCACTCGGCTGGGTCGAGGGAGGCGATCCCGGCCTCGCCGCTGGTGACCATGACGTAGACGACCGTCTTGCCCTGCGCCGTCCAGCGGGCCGCGGCCGCGGCCGCACCGTACTCCATGTCGTCCGGGTGGGCGACGATCGCCAGGGCGGTGTGCCAGTCCTCGTCGATCGGTTGGTGGCGCGTCGGCGCCTGCTCGGCCATCTGTTCCCGTCCTGTCGAAGTCCTGCTGGTCAGCGCAGGGTGCCGTCGTGGATTTCGGTGACGAAGCCTCCGGGGAAGCGGACCATGGCGCTGTGCCCGCCCTGACCGGCGTACGGGCCCCACAGGACGGTGGCGCCGTTGGCCCGGGCCTTGGCCAGGGTGGCGGTCAGGTCCGGCACGTCGATGCCGCTGACCTCGCCCCCGAAGGGGTAGTTGAAGTAGCCGTCCTTGGTCGAGATGACGACGGTGTTGCCGTACGCCGAGGTGATCGCGATGCGGTGGTAGGTGGTGCCCGGCTTGTCGATCTGGGCGCCGTCGGCGTGCGGGTCGTCCAGGACGACGCGGCCCTTGGTGAAGGCCAGGTAGGACTTCAGGAAGGCGGGGAGGGTGTCGCCGGGAACGTAGACCCGGTTGTCGGGCACCGTCGTCAGAGCCGGGAAGGGGTCGGGCGACAGCGTGGTCTCGTGCCAGAGCTGCGTGTCGATGCCACCGGGGAACTGGATGACGCTGTCGTGGCCGATCGGGTCGGGGAGGGTCGCGACCAGCGAGCCGGCTCCGGCCGCCTGGGCCTGCCGGGTTGCCGCGGCGGTGTCGGTGACGCCCCACCCGGTGCGTTCCTGGCCGAAGGGGTAGGGCACGGGGGTCGTGAAGTCGAACACCGAGAGCAGGGCCACGGGCGAGAAGACCTGGGTGGCCGGGGCGGAGCTGGGCGTGGGGGTGAGCTGCGTGGTGAACGGTTTGACGTAGCTGCCGCCGAACGTGCCCACCCAGCTCTTGGCGAAGGCTTCCAGCTGTCCCGGCTGCACGTAGACGTGGACGGCGCTGTACTGCGGGCCCAGTGCCACGGCCTTGGCCGGCGCCGCGACCCCCGAGGACTCCGGGGCCGCATGGGCCGGGGTGTGGGCGGAGGCCGCGGTCGATCCCGGGGCTCCCAGCACCCCCGCGAGGACCGCCGTGGCTGCGGCGCCCACCGAGATGATCCTGCCGTGCCTGCCGTATGACCTGACTCTCATGTCTGACCTTCCTAGTGGATGGGGGAACCCCGGCAGCGCGGACCGGTGGCAGCTGCCGGGGCACCCAAGCGGGTGGCTGATCGTGCTTGCCCTCAGGTCACCGCCGCGCCTCCCGCGCCGGTGCGCGTCGGAGGGGCGGCGGCCGGTGTGGGGGCGGCCTGTGGGCCTTATGCCTGGTAGGCGGCGGAGATCTGGCCGACCAGGACGGCGAACGGCATGTCGAGGGCGGCATAGAGGGCGCCGGACTCGGGAGCGGCGTTGTCGGCCAAGGCCTCGACCATGAGGGTGGCGTAGTCGCTGACCATGACGCCCGCCTGCTGCATCCGCAGCAGTCCGGCTTCCCGCTTGGTCCGGCTGAAGGTGCCGGAGGCGTCCACGGTGACGTACGCGTCGTACCCTGCGGCCGTCGCGGAGATCGCGGGCAGTGCCGCGCACACCTCCAGCGACACCCCGGCGATGATCAACTTCTGCCGGCCGGTGGCCTCGACGGCCTCGCGGACCCGGTCGTCGTGCCAGGCGTTGACCGTGCTGCGGTCAATGATCTTCTGCCCGGCGGGCAGCGCTTCGACCAGTTCGGGAGTGGTCGGCCCTCACATGCTGTCGGCCGCGGTGGTGGTGACGACCAGCGGGATGTCCAACACGGTTGCTGCCCGGGCCAGTGCCACCACGTTGTGCTTCAACTCGCCGACCGGGATGTCCCGGACGCCGGACAGAAGGCCCACCTGGTGGTCCACCAGCACGACGGCGGCGTTCTCCCTGGTGATCGACTCCTGGAACTTGCTGCGCTCGCTCATCATCCGCTCCTTCAGGGTTGGGCCGTGGTTCTCATTGGTCACCAAAATTGATAGTCAAACTTGGTGACTACTTTGACGCTATGCCTCGTCCCCCTGGGGTGCAAGCAATGGTCGGGAAGGGCAGCCCGGAATCCGGGGCGACGTCCGGGCCCACCGCGGGCGGACATCGCTAGAATCGCTGGTCACACACCACGGTGGCGGACGAGCGCCACGACGGGAGAGACGTTGACAGGACACCCGGCCCCCGAACCGGACCTCGGCGTGCTCGCCGCCCGGGTCCTGTTGTCCGTTCAGCGCGAGCTGTTCACCACGCTCGCCGAGCAGGGTTTCGACGACATCCACCCCCGCACCGGTGCCGTCCTCGCCCACCTGTGTGCCGACGGCATCCGCGCCAGCGAACTCGCCCGCGCCTCCGGACAGCACAAGCAGGTCATCGGCACCCTCATCGACGACCTCGAACGCATGGGCTACGTCGAACGCAAACCCGATCCCGCGGACCGCCGTGCCAAGCTGATCTACCCCACCGAGCGCGGCCTGCTCCAGATGGAGGCGGCCGCCTCCATCATGCGCGCCATCGAGGAGCGCCACGCGGCGGCACTGGGCGCGCAGGAGTACGCCGCCTTCAAGGCCGCCCTCCATCGTGTGGCCGAACTCCAGCGCGAGACCCAGCGCAACAGTCAAGGCAGCGGGACGTCAACAGGGCAGCCGAGCGACCCCATGTGAAGAGCAACTCGCCTCCGCCGAGGCCACGTTGCAGCACCCCAAGCTTGCCCGCGAGACCGCGCCGGACCCCCGCCGTCGGGTGCGTAGCCGCCGAACAGGCCCACATGGCGCTTGGCTTGAGGGATTCCACCGCTCTCGGGTGACCACGTGTGAGCGGGGGTCCGCGTGGAACTCCCGGACCTGCTCCAGCCCGGCGGCGGCCATCGCCGCCCGGGAGGCGGCGCCGGCCGCAGCCATGGCGTGGGCCCAAGATTGCGTAATCGACTGTCGGGCCGACAAAGATGCAGGTCAGAACTGGTCTGACGTTGTGCCCCAGGCAGGATTCGAACCTGCGACACCGGCTTTAGGAGAGCCGTGCTCTATCCCCTGAGCTACTGGGGCGGGGATGTGCGCACCACCGAAGTGGTGCGGTGACACTGTACCGGTTGCCGGCGGGTCGCCGCGGAGCCGTACGGACCTCGCGGTGCGCCTCGCGGTACGGGACCGCGCGGGCAGCCGGCCGCGCGGGGGCGGGGCCGGGCGTACGGCGGGGGTGGGCCCGTACGGCAGGGGCGGCTCGCTCCCGCGGATCAGGCGTCGTAGTCGACGGTGAGCGTGTCCGACGCGGGGAAGGACTGGCAGGTCAGCACGTAGCCGGCGTCGACCTCGGCGGGTTCGAGGGCGAAGTTGCGGCGCATGTCGGCCCGGCCCTCGGTGATCTTGGCGCGGCAGGTGCCGCAGACGCCGCCCTTGCAGGCGAAGGGCAGGTCGGGGCGGGTGCGTTGGGCGCCGTCGAGCAGCGTCGTGCCGATGGGCAGGGCGGTGGTCGTGGTGCGGCCGTCGAGGATGAGGGTGACCTGGCTGACCGGGCCCTCGACGGTGTCGTCCGCGTGGCGCAGGGGCGTGATCGGCTCGTCGTCGGCGAAGAACAGCTCCTGGTGGACGCGCTCGTCGGGTATGCGCAGCCGCGCGAGCAGGTCCCGGGCGTCGGTGACCATGCCGTGCGGGCCGCACAGCCACCAGTGGTCGACGCTCGGCACGTCGACCAGGCCGTCGATGAGCGCGGCGAGCCGGTCCGCGTCCAGGCGCCCGGACAGCAGTTCCGCCTCGCGCGGCTCTCGCGACAGCACGTGCCCTATCTGGAACCGCGCCGGGTGGACGTCCTTCAGGTCGGCCAGCTCGTCGGCGAACATCACCGTGTCGCTGCGGCGGTTGCCGTAGAAGAGGGTGACCTGCGAGACGGCGTCGGCGGCGAGCACGGACTCGGCGATGGACAGCATCGGGGTGATGCCCGAGCCGGCGGCGATGAGCACATGATGCCCCGGAGTGCCGAGGTCGGGGGTGAACGCCCCGCTGGGCGCCATCACCTCGACCCTGTCGTCAGGGCGCAGGTCGTTCACCAGCCACGAGGAGAACAGCCCGTCGGGCACGACGCGTACCCCTATACGGGGCGCCTCGCCCGCGGGCGAGCAGATCGAGTAGGAGCGGCGCTCGTCGCGCCCGTCCACCATCCGCCGCAGGGTCAGCGACTGCCCGGGCCGGTGGGCGAACTCCTCGGCCAGCTCGGCGGGTACGTCGAAACCGACGGTCACGGCGTCCTCGCACAGCGGCCGCACCTCGCTCACCCGCAGGGAGTGGAACGCGGGTCGCCGCCGCGCGCGTACGGTCCCGCCCGCCGTGTCGGCGGCGGCCGTGCCGGTGGTGGGGGCCATCACAACTCCTTGACGTGCTCGAAGGGTTCCAGGCAGCCGCGGCAGCGCCACAGCGAACGGCAGGCGGTCGCCGAGAAGCGCGACGTCTGTTCGGTGTCGGTGCTGCCGCAGCGCGGACAAGGGACGGCCTGCCGGGTGGCGCCGAGTACCAGCGGCACCGGCCCTGCCGCCCTGCGCGGCGCCGGGCCGGGTGGCGCGATGCCGTGCTCGCGCAGCTTGCGCCGGCCTTCGGGGCTGATCCGGTCGGTGCTCCACGGCGGGTCGAGCACCGTGCGGATCTCGACATGCGCGAACCCGGCCGCGTGCAGCCGCGCCGCCACGTCGGCCCGCATCTCCGCCAGTGCGGGGCAGCCCGAGTACGTGGGTGTGAGGCTGGCGACCACCGTGCCGTCCGGCGTGGTGCGCACCTCGCGCAGCACCCCGAGATCGGCGAGGGTGAGCATCGGCAGCTCGGGGTCGGGGGCCTCCGCCGCGATCCTGCGGGCCCGCTGCTCGTCGAGGCGGGTGGGTGCGGTCACCATGTCGCCTCCGGGTGGGCGCGGGCCACGCTCTGCAACTCCTCCAGCAGCGGGGCCAGATGTTCGGTGTGCTCGCCGTGCCGGCCCCGGTACGGTGCCGCGGGCCGCTCGGGCAGGTCGAGCCCGGCAGCCACCACCACCTGCCGCAGTACGCCCAGCGTCTCCTCGCGTACGGGGCCGGAGATCTGTACGGCGTCGGCATCGGCGGCCGGGGCGGCCGGGGCGCCTCGGACGGCGGTGCCGGTCGCGGCGAGGACTTCCTCGACGTACGGCGCGAGGTCCTCCAGGGCGGCGCGCATCCGGCGGTGCGACTCCTCGGTGCCGTCGCCGAGCCGCACCACCCAGTCGGCGGCGTACTGCCGGTGGTAGGTCAGCTCGGGCACCGCCTTGGCCGCGATCGCGGCGAGCACCGGGTCGGGGCCGGCGGCGAGGCAGCCGAGCAGCGCGAGCCGCCAGGTCGCCAGGACCAGCAGCCGGGCGACGGTGAACGCGAAATCCCCGTTGGGCAGTTCGGCGAGCGCCACGTTGCGGAAGTCGCCGGGATCGCGGAAGTAGGCGTACGCGTCCTCGCCGCGGTCGGTGCCGTCGACCTGGCCGCAGCGCGCGTACAGCATCCGGGCCTGGCCGAGCAGGTCGAGGCCGATGTTCGCGAGCGCGACCTCCTCCTCCAGCTCCGGAGCCCTGGTGCACCACTCGGCCAGGCGCTGGGCGGCGACCAGTGCGTCGTCGCCCAGGGCGAGGCAGACCGCGGCGAGTTCGGCCGCGTCCACGCCGTCGGGCAGCGTGGTGTCGACGCCGTGCAGCGGGTCGGCGAAGCCGGTGCCGAACGCCCAGCGGGTGTCCGTGTCGCCGTGCTCCTCGGTCAGGGAGAGGTAGACGTGGTCGTCGTCGGCCGTCTCGGTGCGGTCCATGCGGTCTGCCTCCTTTCGGGTGCGCTTCAGATGTGGGGGACGTCGTCGGGGATGTCGTAGAACGTCGGGTGGCGGTAGACCTTGTCGGCGCTCGGCGCGAAGAACGGGTCCTTCTCGTCGGGGGTGGACGCGGCGATGTGCGAGGAACGGACCACCCAGATCGACACCCCTTCGTTGCGACGGGTGTAGAGGTCACGGGCGTGCGTGAGCGCCATCCTGTCGTCGGCGGCGTGCAGCGATCCGACATGGACGTGGTTCAGCCCGCGCTTGCCCCGCACGAACACCTCGTACAGCGGCCAGTCGCCCTTGCCGGCGGGCGCCGCACCGGCGGCTTCGCCGGGCCCGCCGGAGCCGGAGCCGCTGTCGACGCCGTTGCCGTTGTCCGTGCCGCTCATGCTGCTGCCCCTTCGCGTTTCGTCCCCGCGGCCGCCCGCTCGGCCCGCTCGGCCTGCTTCGCCGCGTGGGCGGCGGCCGCCTCGCGTACCCAGGCCCCTTCCTCATGCGCGGCCGCGCGGCGCTCGATCCGCTCGGTGTTGCACGGTCCGTTGCCGGCTATCACCCGCTGCAACTCCGACCAGTCGGGCGTGCCGAAGTCGTGCCGCCCGCGCTCCTCGTTCCACCGCAACTGCGGGTCGGGCAGGGTGACGCCGAGCTTCTCCGCCTGGGGGACGGTCATGTCGACGAACCGCTGGCGCAGCTCGTCGTTGCTGTGCCGCTTGATCTTCCACGCCATGGAGGCGGCCGAGTTGGGCGAGTCGCCGTCGGGCGGCCCGAACATCATCAGCGAAGGCCACCACCAGCGGTCCACCGCGTCCTGCACCATGGCGCGCTGCGCCTGCGTCCCGCGCATCATCGTCAGCAGCAGCTCGTAGCCCTGGCGCTGGTGGAAGGACTCCTCCTTGCAGATCCGCACCATCGACCGCGCGTAGGGACCGTACGAACTGCGGCACAGCGGCACCTGGTTGCAGATCGCCGCGCCGTCCACGAACCAGCCGATCACCCCGACGTCGGCGAACGTGGGGGTCGGGTAGTTGAAGATCGACGAGTACTTCTGCCGGCCGGAGATCAGCCGCCCGGTCAGGTCCGCCCGGTCGGCGCCGAGGGTCTCGGCCGCGGAGTACAGATACAGCCCGTGGCCGGCCTCGTCCTGCACCTTCGCGAACAGGATCGCCTTGCGTCGCAGCGACGGCGCTCTCGTGATCCACTCACCCTCGGGCTGCATGCCGATGATCTCCGAGTGCGCGTGCTGCGCGATCTGCCGGACCAGCGTCCGGCGATACCCCTCGGGCATCCAGTCGCGCGGCTCGATCCGCTGATCCCTGTCGATCGTCGCGTCGAAGCCGGCCTGGAACCGCCGGCCCTCGGGGTCCCGGTCCCGGTCCCGGCCTTCGTCCTGGTCCGCGGCGCGCGCGGGTCCTGCGGTCATCGCTGCCTCCCAACCGACCATTCGTTCGGTTCGAGTCTCGCTGATTCCGGCGGCCCGCGCAAGCACGGGAGGGCGGACCTGTGGACAACTGCGGAGCTGTGGACAACCGCGGGAGTCGGCCGCGGCGGGTGGCGGTGGCGGGGGCGGGGGCGGCTGGAGCCTAGGCGCGGAGCGGTGGCCGGGTGGCGCGGCCGGCGGGCAAACGGGCCCGGCGGGCCGGCGGGCCGGCCGTGGGGGTGGGGGCGGCGGGGAATAGCGCGCTGTGGTGGAATGTTCGTGTGGTTGAACAATCAACCAGATGGGACGGTGGGACAGAGATGCAGTTCGGAATCTTCACGGTCGGCGACGTCACGACCGACCCGACCACGGGCCGTACGCCGAGCGAGCACGACCGGATCAAGGCGATGGTCGCGATCGCGTCGAAGGCCGAGGAGGTCGGGCTGGACGTCTTCGCGACCGGCGAGCACCACAACCCGCCGTTCGTGCCGTCCTCCCCGACCACCATGCTCGGCTACATCGCCGCGCGGACCGATCATCTGATCCTGTCCACGTCCACCACCCTCATCACGACCAACGACCCGGTGAAGATCGCTGAGGACTTCGCGATGCTCCAGCACCTCGCCGGCGGCCGCGTCGACCTGATGATGGGGCGGGGAAACACCGGCCCGGTCTACCCGTGGTTCGGCAAGGACATCCGCCAGGGCATCCCGCTCGCGGTCGAGAACTACGCACTGCTGCACAAGCTGTGGCGCGAGGAGTCCGTGGACTGGGCCGGCCGCTTCCGCACCCCGCTGCAGTCCTTCACCGCCACGCCCAGGCCGCTGGACGGCGTGCCCCCGTTCGTCTGGCACGGCTCCATCCGCAGCCCGGAGATCGCCGAGCAGGCCGCGTACTACGGCGACGGTTTCTTCGCGAACAACATCTTCTGGCCCAAGGACCACTTCAAGCGGCTGATCGGCCTGTACCGCGACCGCTTCGCCCACTACGGACACGGCACGCCCGAGCAGGCGATCGTCGGCCTGGGCGGTCAGGTGTTCATGCGGAAGAACTCGCAGGACGCGGTGCGCGAGTTCCGCCCGTACTTCGACAACGCGCCCGTCTACGGGCACGGCCCGTCCCTCGAGGAGTTCACCGAGCAGACACCGCTCACCGTCGGCTCGCCGCAGGAGGTCATCGACAAGACGCTGACCTTCCGCGAGTCCTTCGGCGACTACCAGCGGCAGCTCTTCCTGATGGACCACGCGGGCCTGCCGCTGAAGACGGTCCTCGAACAGCTCGACATCCTCGGCGAGCACGTCGTTCCCGTGCTGCGCGAGGAGTTCGCCAAGGGGCGCCCGGCACAGGTTCCGGACGGCCCCACCCACGACGCGCTGGTCGCACGCCGCGACCAGGGCGGCCAGGACCCTGCCGGCGCCCCGGCCGACACCCAGGAGGTGCGGGCATGACGAAGCAACTGGTCGTGGTCACCGCGGGCCTCGGCAAGCCGTCGTCGACCCGGCTGCTCGCCGACCGCCTGGCGGCCGCCACCGCGCGGCACGCCGACGTCGACGTCCAGGTGATCGAGCTGCGCGAACTCGCCACCGACATCGCGCAGAACATGGTCACCGGCTTCCCCTCGCCGCCACTGAGCGACGCCGTCGAAGCCGTTACCTCCGCCGACGGTCTGATCGCCGTCACCCCGGTGTTCACCGGCTCCTACAGCGGACTGTTCAAGTCGTTCTTCGACGTCATCGACAAGGACGCCCTCACCGGCCTGCCCGTGCTGGCCGCGGCGACCGGCGGAACCGCCCGGCACTCCCTGGTGCTCGAGCACGCGATGCGGCCCCTGTTCGCCTACCTGCGGGCAGTGGTCGTACCCACCGCGGTGTACGCCGCCTCCGAGGACTGGGCGTCGGACGGCGACGGCGCACTGGCCGCCCGCGTCGACCGTGCCGCGGCCGAACTCGCCGCGCTCCTGGGTGCCCGTCCCGGCCGGCCGCTGCACCCGGCCGACGGGACGGAGCACCTGGGGGAGCCGCGGGAGCCGGCCCGGGCGGACGGCATGGAAGTGGTGCCGTTCGCGCAGCAGCTCGCCGCGCTCGCCGTGGAAGGTTGACGTCTTCGGACGGAAGATGACGCGCGTCTTCGAAAGGGTGACTTCTCCGGCGGCGGGTTGACGGCGGAAGGCCACGAAGGCGCGCGCTAAGGGGCGGTGGCCTTCGGGCCGCTTCCGCGACGGCGGTCGTCCAGGAACTCGACGACCGCCAGCGCCGCGAGCGCCGCAAGCGCGATCCAGAAGATGACCATCCCGGTCGGGTACGACCACAGGAGAAGGACGACCACCGCCACCAGGACCACCAACCAGTGCAGCAGGTGGCGATACCGGTGCACCCACGGCCCCACCGGCCCCAACGACACCCCTGTGGCATCCCTGGCCGCCGCGAGCCCCGACTCCCACGCCGACCTGACCCGCGCCGCCCACCGCCCGGCCCCGCTCAGCCACGCGCCGAGGGCCACGACCACCCCCAACACGATCACCGTGCGCACCGTCTCCCGCAGAAAGTGCACGATCTGGTCGTAGACCACGCCCGCCGCCCGCTCGTCGACGTCCGTCGGAAGGTGGTCCAGGTAGACGATCCGGAAGACCGTCAGGCCGATCCCCAGCACCGCCGCCCCCGCGGCGATCGCCAGCGCCGCGGTCACCAGCGCCCGCCGCCGGCGTGCCGCCAGCAGCACCCCGACGCCGGCCAGCAGCACGGTGACCACGGGCAGCCAGTTCCCGGCCAGTTGCAGCACCCGGAACCCCGTTCTAGCCCGTTTGACGTCATCCGACTCCAGCAGCGTGAAGTCCGTGTGCACCGGCGGAATGTGCGACGCCACCGTCAGCCCGCGGTCCACCAGCCGCTGCTTGACCTGCTCGACGACCGGCGCCAGGTCGAGCGTCACCGCGTCACCGTTGATCCGCACCGCGCTGTCGCTGTTCCCGGTGAGCGCGCCGATGAAAGCGGCGTGCGTGCGGCGGTTGAGCTGCGTCCACAGGGTCTTGAAGGCGTCGCTCGCCACGAAGGAGGCGACCGTCTGGTGCACGAGGTCCCTGATGCCTTGGGTGATCGGACCGCCCAACGCGCCCAACGCCGCCTTGACGCCGGGCCGCTTGTCCGGCGCCACCTGCGACAGCAGGGTGTCGATGTCGATCCGCCGCATGACCGCATCAGTGACGGTGGTGGCCACTGCCGCCTGGACTTCGGGTTTCGACGCCAGTGGCCCGACCGTACGCACATAGCGGTCGGTGTTCGCCATGTCGTCCGCCACCCACACGGCGACCGCGCTCAGCGGCGCCAGCAGCGCGGCCAGGATGATCAGGACGGCTGACAGCGCCGACCGCAGCCTGTGGCGCGCGGGGCGACCTGCGCGCAGGGCGTCGAGTTCCGCCCGCTCCCCGGAGCCGAGCGGTGCCTGGCTCGCGCCTTCGGAGTGCGTGCCGTCCGCGTCGCCGGCCATCCGCACCCTCCCCTCGCCACCTCGCCGAACCGCTCGGGCACTCCGTCCCTCCGACCCCAGAAAACGGCCTCGGCGCACGCACCGCGCGCGGTGTTAGTGCGTACGTGAACAGCCGCGGTCGTTTCACGTGCGGGTGACCGTCGATCACGCGGATCTGCTGATCGGCGGACCATCGCACCGGCGCACGGCAACCCGGGAGCGCCGTACACCGCCGTGCGCCGATGTGCTCATCGGGCCGCGCCATCCGGGTGACACGGCGTTAGCCGCACGGAGCCCTCGGATAAAGATCGTTTTGTCGGTGCCGCACACCCGGTGAAGCACGGGTCGCGTGGCGGTCGGTCACACGAAGGGCACGCCGGTGGACGTTCGTCTGCTGCTCAGGGCACGCAGGGCTGTGACAGGACCGGCCCCGTCGAGCGGCACCGCGGGCCGCCCGCCCGCCGTGCCGCCGGCTCGCAACCCGCTCGCGCGCCCCGCCGACCACCGCGCGGCCGACCGCTCCGTGACCGTCATCGCCTCCCGGGACGGTCGCCCGATGGCGGTCGCGGGTGATCTCCGGTTCCCCGCACCGGCACCAGGCGGCGAATCCGGGGACGGAGGATCTGCCCCCACGCCCGGGACGGGGCCCGGGCGCGGGCGGCCCCCCGAATCCGCTCCGCCCCTCACCGCACCCGCGCCGCCGCCCACCTGACGCGAGCCGCGCGCAAGGGCCGGTCCCCGGACCACGAGTCGGAGGACCGGCCCTGCAGACCTGGGCGCGGTGGCGCTCCCACGTGGCAGCCCTTCCGACCTGCGCCTAGCGTGGGACCGACCTCGGGGGGTGCGCCACTCGCGCTAAGGAGACCACCTCATGGCCCGTGGCACCCAGGGAACCTCTGCGGGCTCGGACGTGGGCAGCGGCACGAAACGGCCTCGGCGTCCGAGCGTCGTCGACTCCTCGAACCACCGCTGGTGGGTGCTGGGCGTCGTCGCCCTGGCCCAGTTGATGGTCGTCCTGGACGCGACCATCGTGAACATCGCGCTGCCCTCCGCCCAGACCGCACTGGGCTTCAGCAACGGCAACCGGCAGTGGATCGTCACCGCCTACGCGCTCGCGTTCGGCTCCCTGCTGCTGCTGGGCGGCCGGCTCGCCGACCTGATCGGGCGCAAGAGGACGTTCCTGATCGGTCTGATCGGTTTCGCCGTCGCGTCGGCCATCGGCGGTGGCGCGCCGAGCTTCGAAGTGCTGGTCGCGGCCCGCGCCCTGCAGGGCATGTTCGGGGCGCTGCTCGCCCCCGCGGCTCTGTCGCTGCTGACGACGACGTTCACCGACCCCGGAGAGCGCGCGAAGGCGTTCGGCATCTACGGCGCCATCGCCGGTGCGGGCGGCGCGGTCGGCCTGCTCCTCGGCGGCCTGCTCACCGAGTACCTGAACTGGCGCTGGTGCCTGTACGTCAACCTGATCTTCGCCGTCATCGCCTTCATCGGCGGCATGCGCCTGCTGCGCGCGGGGACCCAGCCCGACCGACCCACCCTCGACCTGCCCGGCGCGATCCTGGTCTCCGGCGGTCTGTTCTGCATCGTCTACGGCTTCTCGAACGCCGAACGCCACCCGTGGAGCGCCCCGAGCACCTGGGGTTTCCTGCTCGTCGGGGTCGTGCTCCTCGTCGCCTTCGTGTGGTGGCAGGGGCGGGCACGCCAACCGCTGCTGCCGCTGCGCGTGGTGGGCGACCGCGACCGGGGTGCGTCGTTCCTCGCGATGTTCATCTCGGGCGCGGGCATGTTCGGCGTGTTCCTGTTCCTGACCTACTACCTGCAACGGACGCTGCTGTACTCGCCGGTGAAGACCGGCCTGGCGTTCCTGCCGATGGTCGCCGTCATCATGATCGTGTCAGTGACCACGACGAACCTCCTCGTGCCGCGCTACGGCGCGAAGCCGATCGTCCCGACCGGCATGCTGCTGTCCGCCGGCGCGATGGCGTGGCTGACGGCGCTCGACCGCAACAGCACCTACGCGGCCCATGTGCTGCCCCCGCTGCTCGTCCTGGGTGTGGGCCTGGGCATGATCTTCGCCACCGGTATGAACCTCGCCACGGCGGGCGTCAAACCCCGCGACGCGGGCGTGGCCTCGGCGATGGTGAACACCTCGCAGCAGGTCGGCGGCTCCATCGGCACATCACTGTTCAACACCCTGGCCACCAGCGCCGCGACCCGATACGCGGCGGGCAAGCCGCCGTCCGCCGCGGTCGCCGCCCAGGCGCAGTTGCACAGCTACTCGGTCGCGTACTGGTGGGCCTCCGGGTTCTTCGCCGTCGGTTTCGTGGTCACCTTGCTGCTGTACCGGCGTGGTGTGCCTGCGAGCCTGTCGGACCCGACCGCCCAGGGCGGCGCCGCGATGTGAACCGGGCGGCTGGGCCGGCGGCCGCCTGCCGATGCACGTGCCGCGACGCGGCGGTATCCACATCGCGGAATGCCCGTGCGGGCAGTTGGTGCCTACAGCTAGCGTTTCGCCATGGCAGCGAACGGCAAGGACACGACCGGTCCCACGCAGCCGGTGGTCGCGGCTCTCGACGCGGTCAGCGTTCGCCGGTACACCACCGGCCAGGTCATCCTCGACGACATCGACTGGACCGTGCGCTCCGGTGAGCACTGGGCACTGCTGGGCGCCAACGGTGCCGGCAAGACGACCATGCTCCGGTTGATCGGCGCCCTCATGCACCCGACGACCGGTTCGGTCGAGGTGCTCGGCCACCGTCTGGGCCGCGTCGACATGCGAGAGCTGCGCGCCCACATAGGTCTGG
This sequence comes from Streptomyces sp. NBC_00448, assembly GCF_036014115.1. Lineage (NCBI taxonomy): Bacteria > Bacillati > Actinomycetota > Actinomycetes > Kitasatosporales > Streptomycetaceae > Streptomyces > Streptomyces sp. NBC_00448. The sequence goes on along the minus strand of NZ_CP107913.1, from coordinate 3,911,946 downwards.
TGTCCTCCGCGCAGAAGGTCCCGCGGGACGCGACGGCGCACACCATCGTGCTGACCGGCCACACCGGCACCGTGCAGCCGCTGTGGCGCAAGTACGACGACGAGGTGCGGGAGCGTGCACAGGCCTTGCTGGCCGAGTTGGAGATCAAGGAACTCGCCGACCGCGCCTTCGGCGTGTGCTCCGGCGGTCAGCGGGCGCGCATCCTGGTGGCGCGGGCGCTGATGGCCGACCCGTCGCTGCTGCTGCTCGACGAACCGTTCAACGCGCTCGACCTGCCCTCCCGCGAGGACCTCATCGACGCCATGCACCGGCTCGCGACCATCCGCACCGCCCTGGCCACGATCACCGTCACGCACCACCTGGAGGAGCTGTCACCGGCCATCGGGCACGTGCTGCTCCTCAAGGAGGGCCGGGTGCTCACCGCGGGTCCCGCCGGGGACGTCCTCACCGCGGAGCGGATGAGCGAGTGCTTCGGCCGGCCGATCGAGGTCAGCCGGCACGAAGGCCGGTGGCTGGCCCGCTCAGGGCGTCGCTGACGGCCTGCTGGACCCGAGAGGCTCCCGGAGGTCGAATTCGGGACGAAAGCGCCGCAGACGGCCGCTCGGCGGCTTGTGGCGGGGTCGGCTGCGCGCTCAGCGGAGCCAGGGCAGGTCCGCGCCCTGCGGGTGGTGCAGGCCGTCGGCGATGATCCGGGAGATCTCCCCGAGCTGCTCGGTCTGCTCCGGGCTGAGCCGTTCGAAGATCGCCGTGCGAACCGCGGTGACGTGCCCGGACGCGGTGCGCACCAGCTCTTCGTATCCGGCGTCGGTCAGCACCGCGAGCTGCCCGCGGCGGTCGGAGGGGCAGTTCTCGCGGCGCAGCCAGCCGTTGCCCTCCAGGCGCGCGACGGCGTGCGAGAGCCGGGAGCGGGTGATTTTGGTCCGCTCGGCGAGATCGGTCATCCTCATCCGGCGCTGGGGCGTCTCGGAGAGCGCGCTGAGCAGTGCGTAGTACATGTGCGGCATGCCCGCGTCCCGTTGGAGCTGGCGGTCGAGATGGTCCTCCAGCAGGGTCGTGGCCTGCAGGAAGGCCCGCCAGGTCGCCTGCTCGTCTTCGGTCAGCCACTTCATGGGCCCATCGTAGGGCCCCTCATTGAAGCTTCAATAAAAACGGATCATCGGATGTGACGCGCATCACTTATACGCGGGAAATATCCGGGGATCGACTCCCCGTTTAACCCTGCGTACGGAAACGGGGAGACCCTCCGCTTCGCCACCGGCCCTCCCGGGCCCACCAGACACCGGCACCCAGACCGCCGAAAGGAGCTTGGTCGTGACGCTCGACATCGGCACCGCCGCCAAGCCGCGCACCGCGAGGCTGCGTGCGGACGCCACCCGCAACCGCGAGCGGATCGTCGAAGCCGCCCGCGAGGCGATCGTGGAGTTCGGCCCCGACGTTCCCCTGGACGAAGTGGCGCGTCGCGCCGGCGTCGGCAACGCCACGCTGTACCGCCACTTCACGGACCGCACCGAACTGGTCCGCCAGGTCGCCCTGTCGGTGATGGCCCGTACCGCGCAGCGCGCCGAGGACGCACTCGCCGAGGAGCCCGACGCCCTCTCGGCACTCCAGCGGTTCGCCTTCGAGGCCGCTGAAGAACGCATCGGCGCCCTGTGTCCCATGCTGTCAACCGCGTTCGACCGCGCCGAGCCCGCGGTGGACCACGAAGCACGCCGCATGGAACGCGCGATCACCGCGATCATGGACCTGGCCCAGTGCTCCGGCCAGATACGCGGCGACATCGCGGTCGGCGACCTCATGGTCGCGCTGACACAGCTCACCCGGCCGCTGCCGGGCACCGGCTGCATCGGCTTCGACCGCTTCATGCGACGGCACCTGCAACTCTTCCTCGACGGACTGCGCGCCCCCGCGCGGTCGACGCTCGAGGGGACCGCCGCGACCCTGGAGGATCTGCAAGGCTGCCATTAACCGTTCGCTCGTCACCCCGGGCGGGTATTAGCGTGGGCGACTTCGCCGCGCCGTCGATCACTCCACGGATCGCGACCCGCACGCAACGGCCGACCAGTACGGCGGCTGACCGGCGCCACAGAAGACCGCTCGTCTCCCCCGTGCGCCGGAACCGGGTTGAGGACGCCCATCCCACCCGGACCACTTGCTGACACACGTCCCCACGTCCTGTCACTCCGCAACTCGTTTTGTGAGACCACACATGCCTGAACAGCTCCAACCTGATCCGAAGCGCTGGACAGCGCTCATATTCATCGCGCTCGCCCAGCTGATGGTCGTGCTCGACGCGACCGTCGTGAACATCGCACTGCCATCCGCCCAGAAGGCGCTGGGCATCTCCGACGGCAACCGCCAGTGGGTCATCACCGCCTACACCCTGGCCTTCGGCGGCCTGCTCCTGTTCGGTGGCCGCATCGCCGACCTGTGGGGACGCAAGAACGCGTTCGTCGTCGGCCTGCTCGGTTTCGCGGCCGCCTCCGCCATCGGCGGCGCGGCGGTCAACCCGGCGATGCTCTACGGCGCCCGCGCCCTGCAGGGTGCCTTCGGCGCGCTGCTCGCGCCCGCCGCCCTGTCGCTGCTCGCGGTCATGTTCACCGACGCCAGGGAACGCGCGAAGGCGTTCGGCGTCTACGGCGCCATCGCCGGCGCCGGCGCGGCCGTCGGCCTCATCCTCGGCGGCGTCCTCACCCAGTACCTGAACTGGCGCTGGGTGCTCTTCGTCAACATCGCGTTCGCCGTGGTCGCCGTCATCGGTGCCGTCACGTACATCCACGAGCCCGCCAAGGGCCGCAACCGCAACCGCCTCGACACCCCGGGTGTGGTCCTCGCAAGCGCCGGCCTGATCGCCCTGGTCTACGGCTTCAGCCGCGCCGAGGCCGACGGCTGGACCTCCAGCATGACGATCGGCCTGTTCGTCGCCTCCGTGGTGCTGCTGGGCTCGTTCGCCTACGTCGAGGCGCGCGTCCGCAGCCCCCTGCTGCCGCTGCGCGTCGTCACCGACCGAAACCGCGGCGGTATCTACCTCTCGCTGGGTCTCGCCGTCATCGGCATGTTCGGCCTGTTCCTGTTCCTGACCTACTACCTCCAGCAGGTCAAGGACTACTCGGCGCTCAAGTCCGGCTTCGCCTTCCTGCCGATGGTCGGCGGCATGATCGTGGGCTCCACCCAGATCGGTGCGCGACTGATGCTGCGGGTCCGCCCGCGGCTGCTGATGGCGCCCGGCTTCCTGGTCGCCGCGATCGGCATGGCCATCCTCGCCCAGATCAAGGTCGACTCCAGCTACGCCGAGGTGCTGCTGCCCGGCCTGGTCCTCATGGGCCTGGGCATGGGTACGGCGTTCATGCCGGCCATGAGCCTGGCGACATACGGGGTGCGGCCGGAGGACGCCGGTGTCGCGTCCGCCATGGTCAACACCTCGCAGCAGGTCGGCGGCTCCATCGGCACCGCGCTGCTGAACACCCTGGCGGCCAGCGCGACCACCTCCTGGGCCGCCAGCCACATGCACAGTGCGGCTGACAAGACGAACCCGCTGCTGATCAACGAGGGCGCGGTCCACGGCTACTCCGTCGCCATCTACGTGGCGATGGGCATCCTGCTCGCGGCCTCGGCCATCGCGTTCACCTTCCTGAACGCCGGTGTCCAGAACACGGGCACCCGTGCCGACGGCGACGACTCCCTCGAGGACATCGCCATCCCGGTCGTCGCACACTGACGATCGACCGCCGCGCCCCAGGCGCCGACGCGTAAACGGCAGGTCCCCGTCGCCCCGGGTTTTCCCGGATGCGACGGGGACCTGCCGTTCGTGTCCGCCGTGTCCGCCTCGGTGCCGGCCTTGCTCGACGAGGCACCGAAGCCGGAGCCGTTCGACCCGCAAGCCCGGCACCGAGGCCGCCCCGGCCGGTACGGCCAGGCCCTTCGCGATACGTCGAATCCGCAGGGGTATGCGCGTCTTGCTGTTCAGCCGAACTGGACGGAACGCTTGGCCAGCCCCATCCAGAAGCCGTCGATGATGCTGCGCTGACCGCCGATCTCGGACTCGGCGGCGCCGAGCGTGACGAACAACGGCGCGAAATGCTCGGTACGCGGATGCGCCAGCCGCCCCGAAGGGGAGGCGTGCTCGAAGTCCAGCAGCCCGTCGATGTCCTGGGCTCCCAGAGCCCGATGCCCCCAGTCGTCGAACTCGGTCGACCAACTCGGCGGCCCGTCGCCCGCATGCCGCAGTGCCGCCAGGTTGTGCGTGAAGAAGCCGCTGCCGACGATCAGCACGCCCTCATCACGCAGTGGCGCGAGCCTGCGCCCGATCTCCATCAGCTGCTGCGGCTCCAGTGTCGGCATCGACACCTGGAGCACCGGGATGTCGGCAGCCGGGAACATCTCCACCAGCGGCACGTACGCCCCATGGTCCAGGCCGCGCTCAGGGACGTCCTGCACCGGCCGCCCGGCGCCGCGCAGCAACTTGCGCACATCCTCGGCGAGTGCCGGGGCGCCAGGGGCGTCGTACGTCACCTGGTAGTAGTGCTCGGGGAAACCCCAGAAGTCGTACACCAGGGGCACGCGGCCGGTGGCGCCGATCGCCAGAGGCGCCTCCTCCCAGTGCGCCGAGACGATCAGGATCGCCTTCGGACGGGGCAGAGCAGCCGCCCAGGCGGCGAGTTCCCCCGGCCACACGGGGTCGTCCGCCAGCGGCGGCGCGCCGTGCGAGAGATAGAGCGCGGGCATGCGCTCCGGTGCCGCCGTGGTCATCGCGCCTCCTTGAAGTTTCAACCGTATGCCTTGACGGTATCCCATGAGATTGAAACTTCAAAGAGTCGTCTCGGGTGGTCCGCGCCCTGGAGGCCTGGTAGGGCGCGATGTCAGGCGAGCCGCTTCTCGAACCACGCCACGTCGTGGTACTCACCGAACTTGCGGCCCACCTCCTCGTACAGCCCGACCTGCCGGAACCCGAACCGCTCATGGATGCGCACCGACGCGTCATTCGGGAGAGTGACGCCCGCGTACGCCCGGTGGACGTCCTCGGCTGCCAGTGCTTCGAAAAGCCGCTCGTAAAGCAGAGTCCCGATGCCGCGCCCGCCGACATCGGACGCCAGGTAGACGCTGGTCTCCACCGACGTCGCGTACGCGGCCTTCGGACGGAACGCGCTACTGGTCGCATAACCGAGAACCCGCCCGTCCGAACCGGGTATCCGAGCAACCATCAGCCGATGAGGGCCGTCTTCCGGATGGGAGAGCAGCCACGGACGGCGTTCGCCGGGCGTGAGGGGAGTGACGTCGAACGTGACAGCCGTCTCGCGGACGTAGTGGTTGTAGATGTCCGTCAGGGCTGCCAGATCGGCCTCGCCGCCGGGGTCGACCTGCACGTTCATACGATCTGCCACCATGTGGCCTCTCTGTGTGGCGGAACAGGGTACTGCATGATCATAAAAAACAGGTGACGACTTGGGAATTGTGTCCGTATTCCAGTCGTTATCCAGAACGGATGGGGCAGCCGCAGAACTAAGGAAGCCGCACACGGCGGAAGCCGACGAAGCGACCGTACCGATCCGACAAACAGACCGACCGCACCTTCGAAAGGGAGCACGCATGGCAACCCGTGCCGTCGCCCGTCGTCACGCAGGCGGGACCAGCAGCGTTCGCGCCGCAGGCGGGGAAGTCGCCGACCGCGACCTCGTCGGCATGTACCTGGACGAGATCGCGCGCACACCGCTGCTCGACGCCGCCAGGGAGGTTGAGCTCTCCCGCGACATCGAAGCAGGCGTCTATGCGGAGCGCATACTCACCGCCGACGCCGAACTGCCCGCGTCCGCGGGCAGCGACGCCAAGCGCGAGGAACTCGAAGCGCTCGTCGCCGCAGGCGAACGCGCCAAGGACATCTTCATCCGCTCCAACCTGCGCCTGGTCGTCGCCGTCGCCCGACGCTACCCGCGCAGCGGTCTGCCGCTGCTCGACCTGATCCAGGAGGGGAACGCCGGCTTGGTCCGCGCCGTCGAGAAGTTCGACTACGCCAAGGGCTTCAAGTTCTCCACCTACGCGACCTGGTGGATTCGCCAGGCCATCACACGCTCCATCGCCGACCAGTCCCGCACCATCCGGCTGCCCGTCCACCTCGTCGAGGAACTCGGCAGGATTCGCCGTGTCCAGCGCGAATTCAACCGTGAGAACGGCCGAGACGCCGAACCCTCCGAGATCGCCACCGAACTCGGCTCCACCCCCGAGCGCGTCTCCGACGTCCTGGATTGGGCCCGCGACCCGGTCTCGCTCAACATGTCGGTCGACGCCGAAGGCGAGACGGAATTCGGTGACCTCGTCGAAGACGGCGCCGCACCCTCCCCGGAGGACTCGGTCCTCGTCATGTTGCGCCGCGAGGAACTCGACGGCCTCATCGACCGCCTCGACGACCGCACCGCGTCCATCATCCGGGCCCGCTACGGCATCGTGGACGGCCGCGAACGCACCCTCACCGAGGTCGGTAAGGAACACGGCCTCACTCGCGAACGCATCCGCCAGATCGAAAAGCACGCCCTCGCCGACCTCAAGCGCATGGCCCGCGCCACCGGCCTGGACTACGAAGCGGCATAACCCACCGCCACGCAACCCGTGGCCCCAAGACCCGAGCCCCGGTGCATCCCCCCCCGCGCCGGGGTTCGGCCTGTCCTGCCACCGCCTGCAGGGCGCGGAATGAGACGCTGCCTGGCATGAGCGACGACCGCGCCGGCAACAGCGACAGACCCGACGCACGTGACCTGGCGGACCACCCCGGGGAACGCCCCGACGAGCCGCACCACAACGGCCTCGGCACCCGCCTGAACTGGCTGCGTGCCGCCGTCCTCGGCGCCAACGACGGCGTGGTCTCCACCGCCGGCATCGTCGTCGGCGTCGCCGGAGCCACCGACTCCCGCTCCGCGCTCCTCACCGCCGGACTAGCCGGACTGCTCGCCGGCTCCCTGTCGATGGCCGCCGGCGAGTACGTCTCCGTCAGCACTCAGCGCGACTCCGAGCAGGCCGCCCTCGCCGTCGAACGCGAAGAACTCGCCGCCACCCCCCAAGCCGAACTCGCCGAACTCACCGGCCTGCTCGAAGAACAAGGCATCACCCACGAACTCGCCCATGAGGTCGCCAAGCAACTCACCGCCCGCGACGCCCTGGGCGCCCACGCCCGTGTCGAGCTCGGCATCGACCCGAACGAACTCGCCAACCCCTGGCACGCCGCCTGGGCGAGCTTCGTCTCCTTCACGGCCGGCGCCTTGCTGCCGCTGCTCGCCATCGTGCTGCCACCCCACGGCTGGCGCCTGGCTGTCACCGTCGTGTCCGTGCTCGTCGCGCTCGTCACATGCGGTCGGGTCAGTGCCCTTCTCGGCAACGCCCCGGTACGCCCAGCCGTCGTCCGTAACGTCGCAGGCGGCGTCATCGCGATGGCCGTCACCTACGCCGTCGGCACGCTCCTTGGCGCCACCGGGGTCTGAGGCAGATCCGGCCCACACTCAGGAACCGGCGAACGCTGCCTCCGGATCACCAGATGACGAAGGAGACCAGTACAGCACGCAGAAGAGGGCGGTGCGGCCCATCCGGAGCTGCCCCGCTTACGGCCCCTCCAGTCGCCCGGTGGCCAGGAACCGCTCCAGACACTCCAGATACGGCGCGATGTCCAGTCCCTGCTCCAGCAGCCACGCGTCCGCGTAGTACTTCTCCACGTACCGCTCGCCCGGATCGCACAGCAGCCCGACGACGCTGCCACGCTCGCCGCGCTCACGCATCTCGGAGATGATCCGGAACGCCGCCCACAGGCCGGTTCCCGTCGATGCCCCCGCCCGCCGTCCCAGCAGCTTTGCCAGGACGCGGACGGCGGCGACCGAGGCCGCGTCCGGTACTCGCATCATCCGGTCGATCGCACCCGGCACGAAACTCGGCTCCACCCGCTGCCGGCCGATCCCTTCGATCCGCGAACCCGTCGCGGTCGTCGCGCTCGGGTCGTTGTCCCGCCAGCCCGGGAAGAACGCCGAGTTCTCCGGATCGGCCACGCAGATACCCGTCGTCGCCTGCGCGTAGCGCACGTATCGGGCCAGAGTCGCCGAGGTGCCCCCCGTCCCGGCCGTCGCCACGATCCAGGTCGGGATCGGATGGCGTTCCGCGGCCATCTGCCTGAAGATCGACTCCGCGATGTTGTTGTTGCCCCGCCAGTCCGTCGCCCGCTCCGCGTACGTGAACTGGTCCATATAGTGGCCGCCGGTCTCCTTGGCCAACCGGGCAGCCGCCTCGTACACCTCGCTCGGATTGTCGACCAGATGACATCGGCCGCCCTGGAACTCGATCAACTCCACCTTCGCCCGTACCGTTCCGCGGGCCATCACAGCCACAAAGGGGACACCGATCAGACGGGCGAAGTACGCCTCCGAGACCGCCGTCGACCCGCTCGAAGCCTCGATCACCGGGCGCCCCGGCCTGATCCATCCGTTGCACAGGGCGTAGAGGAACAGTGAGCGGGCCAGCCGGTGCTTGAGCGAGCCCGTCGGATGGGTCGACTCGTCCTTCAGATAGAGGTCGACGCCCCAGTCCGCCGGGAGCGGAACTGACAGCAAATGGGTATCGGCGGACCTGTTGGCGTCGGCATGGACCTTCGCCACAGCAGTGCTCAACCAGCGACGGTACGCGTGGTCGCTTCGGTCGAGGTCCAGTACCTGCACGAGTCCGCTTGCGGGCGGTGGCGCTGGGGACGGCATCGGCTTCGGGGTGTCCATGAGGCCAGGTATATCCGGCCGGGTGCCTCAAACGGACACTTGGGGTATCTCCGTACACCTTCTTGGGTGGGGACGGCTCCCACGAGCCCTGTGCGGCGCCGTACCCTGGTGCCATGACCACAGGTGACGAGACCGGACGCGAGCCCGCGACATCGGGCCCGGGACCCTCCGTCCGCCCCACCACGGGCGGCCGGCCTTCGGTCGGGGTGCCGTCCTCCGCGGCTGCCGGGTTGGTCTTCGACGACCCGCTCGACCGGCCTGCGGCCGATGACACCGACCGGGTCTGGGGCGATTCCCCTTCGGGAGGGGCGGACGACGACTTCACGCGGTTCCTCAACGAGAAGCCACCGCACCACATCTGAAGCAGGTCCCGGCCGCCGACCCTGTCACCGTTCCCACGGACCGCGTTCGCCGCACCGATCAACTGTCGGCACCAGCGCTGCGAGCGGCGGTCACGTCCCTGACGTCCCTCAGCGGCACGGTCTCGTCGCCCTTGCCGTTCACCATGCACGGCCTTGTGCGACAGGACGAGTGCCCAGCGGGGTCCGTCATACCGAATGCACCGACGAGCGGACCGATGAACTCGCCCGCCGCCGAGTTCGCGATATTGCTGAACACGGCACCGGTGAGCGCCACGACGATGAGACCGATCATATTGCCGCGTGTGAGGAGTTCCTTGGACCTGGCCGGCAGGTTCGGATTGCCCTTGCCGCACAGTGTTGTGCGTCTCCTCGGCTCCCGCTGCGGCGGATTGATGTGTGCCGTCATGAGGGGTGCTGGGGCCCGTGGCAGTCCGATTGCTTTTCGTGAGCGGGTGGTTCAGCACAGCGTCACCCCCAGGGGCGACGTCGCGGCGGCTCCGGACAGTGCCGCGGCCGTGCGACGCGGCACGGCCAGCACGATCAGCGCGCCGCCACTCGTACCGGCGTTCTCAGGCGCTACGGGACTCGCCTGCCGAAGCTGAGCGGGACTTGGCGGTACCGACACCACGGCGACACTCGAAGCCACCACCCGGGCACCGGCGAGCACATCCACATGCGTACCCGGGCGCAGCAGAGCTACCGTTTCCGGATCGGCGATCCTTACTGGTGCCTTCACCAGCCGCGTCTCGGGATTCGTACGCGACGCGGGGGTGGTCGGGGAGGTCCGCGCGGTCGCGCGGGGTGCCGCCCGTTCGCGCCGTGGCGCAGCGCCGTGTGCCGAGGCGACCGCAACGACCGCTGCCACCAAGGCCAACCCGGTGGCAAGGTGCCGCCGTCTACGTCGAATGGCCGCACCGAGCCTTCCTCCGCCTCGTCCGCCTGCGCGGATGGGCGGGAAGACCGGCACCGCGATGCGAGGCGGTGTGTACGACTCGGGCGTGCTTGATGCCGATCCGGGGTGCGGCCCGGCGGGAACGCAGGATGCGGAAGACATGGGGGGATTGGGGAAATTCATGCTCGAACACCGCCCGACGTGGAGGAAAGGCCGACCGCAATCAGTCGGCGTATCCACGGTGACGCATTTCCCGCAACATCGTTCGAGTACCTGTGGACAACCGGTACCCTGTGGATAACCGGTCGCCTAGCAGGGGGAAAATTATTCTGCTCGTTGACTTATCGGGTCGGTGTCGCTAAGGAAGTTTGATGCCGGGTTCCTGGCCGCCCAGCGGGTTGACACACAGGCAGTTCCGTTCGCTGTCGGCGGGCAGCGCTCCGACCACATCGAAGAGGACGTCGCGCATCCTCCCGACATTGGCGGCGAACACCTCGAGCACCTCCTCGTGCGAGACGCCGTCACCGGTGTCCGCGCCCGCATCCAAGTCGGTAACCAGCGTCAACGACGTGTAGCAGAGCCCGAGTTCCCGGGCGAGGACGGCTTCGGGGTGCCCGGTCATCCCCACGACCGACCATCCCTGCGCGGCGTGCCATAGGGATTCCGCGCGAGTGGAGAACCGAGGCCCTTCCACGACGACCAACGTCCCCCCGTCCACGGCGTCCCAGCCGCCGGCCCGCGCAGTGCTGATCGCGGCGCTCCGGCCGACAGGGCAGTAGGGGTCGGCGAAGGTCACATGAACCACATTGGGTGCCTGCCCGTCGGCTCGGGTCTCGCCGTCGAAGTAGGTCTGGACGCGGCCTTTCGTCCGATCGACCAGCTGGTCGGGGATGAGGAGGGTGCCCGGACCGAACTGCGCGTGCAAGCCGCCGACCGCGCACGGTCCGAGGACCTGGCGCGCGCCGACCGACGCGAGCGCCCACAGATTGGCGCGGTAGTTGATCCTGTGCGGGGGCAGATGATGCTTGCGGCCGTGTCGCGGCAGGAATGCCACCCGGCGTCCGGCGACCTCGCCGATGAACAGGGAGTCGCTGGGAGCGCCGTAAGGAGTATCGACAGTGACTTCTGTCACATCGTCAAGAAACGAGTAGAACCCCGATCCCCCGATGACGCCGATTTCGGCCTGTGCCTGCGCGCCGCTGCTCTCCACCATGTGGATCAGCCTAATCGGCGGCCGGAGACACGACGAACCCCTGCTGTAGGGACAGCAGGGGTTCGTAAGGTCTTGGAGTGTCGGGCCGGGGGCGAACGTGCGGGTCAGGCGGCCGACGTGCTGCTCGACGACGAGGAGGTGCCTGACGTCGTCGTGCTGCTCGAACTCGACGATTTGCTGCTTTCGGTGGACTTGGTGTCCGAACCGCCGCTCTTGGGCGCCGGGGTGCTACTCGACGACGAGCCGCGGCTGTCGGTCCGATAGAAACCGGAGCCCTTGAAGACCACGCCCACCGCCGAGAAGACCTTGCGCAGCCGTCCGGCGCAGTTGGGGCACTCAGTCAGCGCGTCATCGCTGAACTTCTGCACCGCCTCTAGGGCCTCGCCGCACTCGGTGCACTGGTACTGGTACGTCGGCACTTGCTCCTCCTGGCACTCTCACTTGTTGAGTGCTAACGACGCTCAATAGTGCAGTATTTCCCGCCGTCAGTCCACTGAGACCGGCGGACGGTGACCGATCCCACCTGCCACGCCCGCTCCCGAGGGAGCGGGCACCAGTCGGCCGCGGAGCCCGACGAGCACCACCAGTGCCAGCGATGTGCCCACCAGCGGCACCATGAAACCGGCCGACGAGCCTCGCGCGTCGGTGAGCAGACCTGCCACCGTCACCGCTATCGCCTGCCCGAACGCGACGGCCCCGGTCAGCCACGTGAACGCCTCGGTTCGGGCCGTTCGCGGCACCAGGGCGTCGACAAGCGAGTACCCGGTCACGATCGTGGGGGCGATGAACAGACCTGCGATCAGCGGAAGCACACTCAACAGGGCGAGGGAGTGAGCGGCCCACAGGGGCGCGCAGGCCACCGTGAGGCCCATATAGGCGGCGAGCAGCCGGGTGCGGGGCGCATGGCGCCAGGAGACGGCGCCGTAGACCGCACCGGCCACCATGTTGCCGGCCGCGAACGTGCCGTAGAGCACGCCGTTGAGCCCCGGCCTGCCGACTTCCTGCGTAAACGCGGCGAGCGACACCTGCATGCCGCCGAACACTGCCCCGACGCCCAGAAACGCGACGGCCAAGGCACGCACCCCCGGCAGCGACAAGGCGGAGGCGTGCGCCCTTCCCTCGCTTGCCGACGCTTGGTGCGGATGCGGCTCGGATCGTCGTTGGGCCGCGAAGAGCATGCCGCCGACGAGGGTCAGCGCGGCTTCTGCGACCAGCCCCGCCGCCGGGTGGACCGCTGTGCACAGAGCCGTCGCGATGACGGGACCCACCACGAAGGTGAGCTCGTCGGTCACCGACTCGAAGGCGGCGGCGGTCTGCATGAGGGGCGACAGCGGATCGTCCAGCGCGACAGCCCAGCGCGACCGCACCATGGGCCCGACCTGAGGGACGGTGGCGCCCGCCGGCACGGCCGTCGAGAGGAGCGCCCACGCCGGTGCCCCGGACACGGCCAGCACCACCACTGCCGTGACGGACAGCGCGTGCAGGACAACTCCCGGGAGCAGGACCGCGCGCTGCCCGTAGCGGTCGGCGAGCCGGCCGCCCTGCGGCGCGCACAGCGCACTCGCCGCCCCCGTGATGGCCGCCGCTGCACCCGCCATCCCGTAGGAACCGGTCGCGTGCCTCACCAGCAGCACCATGCTGATGGTGAGCATCGCGAACGGTTGCCGCGCGGCGAGGCCGGGCAGGACGAACGCCCAGGCGCCGGGGGTGCGCAGGAGGCTGCGATACCCCGGGCTGCGAGCTTCTCCGTCCGGCTGCGCGCCCGAGGCGGTGGAACCTGGCGCCTGTGGCGCCGGTCGGGGAGGCGAGGAGGGCAGGGGGGAAGGCGAAGAGGTGGGCACCTTGGATGCCACGGTCCGGACTTTCTGCCGCCTGGTGACGCGTACACGTGCCTTTGGCCGCGCTCGCGCCGAGGACCGTCCGCTCAGCGCGGATCACCGCGCCGGTCCTGCGTCAGGCAGGGGTCGTACTCGACTAATACCGGCTCATCATACGTAAACCTCACCTCGTGTCCGCCACCCGAAGCCATCAGCCGCCGCTCAGCCAGCCCGCCAGCTTGCCGCCGCGCCCGACGGCACGAAGCCTGTCCTCCGTGGCGTCACGTACCGGATCGGTGGTCACGACGAGTAGCTCGTCCCCCCTGCGCAGCATCGTCGCCGGCAGCGGCACGAAGCTCTTGCCGTCGCGCACCACGAGCGTCACAGCAGCGCCCTGCGGCAGTCGCAGCTCGCCGACCTCGACGCCGTGCATCTTGGAGCCGCCCGGGATCGCGACGGAAAGCAGGTGCCCTTGCAGCCGTTCCAGGGGCGCGGACTCGATGCCCAGGTCGGCGGTCCCGGCGCCGTCGACGTCGCCCAGGTGCAAGTGCCGTGCCATCCAGGGCAGCGTCGGTCCCTGCACCAAGGTGTAGATGATCACAAGGACGAAGACGATGTTGAAGATCCGTTTGCTGTCCGTGACATCGGCGACCATGGGGATGGTCGCCAGGACGATGGGCACCGCCCCCCTCAGGCCAGCCCACGACATCAGCGCCTGGTCGCGCCATGGGACGCGGAACGGCACCAGGCTGACGACGACCGACGCGGGGCGGGCGACCAGCGTCAGGAAGAGCCCGATGACGATGGCGGGCACTATGTCGTCGCCCAGCTCGTGCGGAGTCACCAGGAGCCCGAGTAGCACGAACAAACCGATCTGTGCGATCCACCCCAGCCCTTCTGCGAAGCCGCGGGTCGCGGGGCGGTGCGGCAGCTTGGCGTTGCCCAGGATGAGCGAGGCAAGGTAGACGGCCAGGAAGCCGGAGCCGTGCGCCATGGCGCCGGCCGCGTAGGCGGCCACCGCGATGGCCATGACGGCGATCGGGTACAGGCCGGACGCGGGCAGAGCGACGTGCTTGAGGGCGTACGCGCCGAACCAGCCCACCGTGAGGCCGATGGCGGCGCCGATCACCAGTTCCAGCGCAATCTCGCCGAGCAGTTGGTACCAGTGGTCGATGGGTCCGGCCGCGGAGAACGCCACCACGAGGATCACCACCGGGGCGTCGTTGAACCCCGACTCGGCCTCCAGGACGCCGGTCACCCGGTTGGGGAGCGAGATGTTCCGCAGCACCGAGAACACGGCGGCGGCGTCCGTCGACGACACCACCGCGCCGATGATCAGCGCCTGACGCCAGCCGAGGCCGACCAGGTAGTGTGCTGCGCCGGCGGTGATGAACACGCTCGCCAGCAGGCCGACGGTGGCCAGGACGGCGGCCGCCGGAACCACGGGTTTGATCTCGTGCCACTTCGTGCCGAGGCCGCCCTCGGCGAGGATCACCACCAGCGCCGCGTAGCCCAGCACTTGGGTGAGCTGAACATCGTCAAAGGTGAAGCCGAACAGGCCGTCCTGTCCGATAATCACGCCGATGCCGAGGTAGATGAGGAGCGTCGGAAGCCCGCTGCGTGAGGCGAGCCGCACGGCGACCACAGCGACCAGGAGGACCGAGGCGCCGATCAGCAGGATCTCGTTCAGGTGGTGGACAGTCAGGGGCCCGATCCTTTCAACTTCATTGCCTTACCTAACAATTTACCCTCCCTTGACGTTCCTCGGTCCACTGCATGGTCACCTGGACGCCGCGTCTCCCGGCCACAAGCCGTACGCCTATGGTTGCCCTTGCACAATCAGCACTTGATCATCCGGTCCACCCTGCCCCTCGAAGGACAGCGATGCCCGCACGGAAGAAGTCCCGCCGCCTACGCCTCATCGTGATTGCGGTCGTGCTCCTGCTCGTGGCGGGCCTCGGCTACGGGTCGTACTGGAGCGTCAGCACGGTGCGCGCCTCCTTCCCGCAGACGTCGGGCTCCTTGAAGCTCAAGGGCCTGTCCGCGCCGGTCGACGTCGACCGGGATGCCAACGGCATCCCGCAGATCTACGCCGACACCCCCGACGACCTCTTCCGCGCCCAGGGCTACGTCCAGGCGCAGGACCGCTTCTACGAGATGGACGTGCGCCGTCACCTCACCTCCGGGCGGCTGTCGGAGATGTTCGGCAAGAGCGAGGTCGAGACCGACGCCTTCCTGCGCACTCTGAACTGGCACGGCATCGCGCAGACGGAGTACGACACCGAGCTCGACTCCTCCACGAAGGAGTACCTGCGCGCGTACACCGACGGCGTCAACGCGTACCTGAAGGACCACAGCGGTGCCTCGCTGTCGGTGGAGTACGCCGCGTTGTCCTTGAGCAACAACTACAAGCCGGAGCCCTGGACGCCCGTCGACTCGGTCGCATGGCTGAAGGCCATGGCGTGGGACCTGCGCGACAACATGCAGGACGAGATCGACCGCACCTTGATGACGAGTCGACTCAGCCAGGCGCAGATCAAGCAGCTCTATCCCGACTACCCCTACAGTCGCAATCAGCCGATCGTCGAGGCGGGTACGGTCGACCCGACCACCAAGGTGTACAAGCCTGCGGGTTCGGCCGACTCGCAGAGCAACGCCGGCTCGAGCGACCCGCAGGGTCTCAGCAGCACCGTTGACACCCAGCTTGCCGGGATTTCTCAGATCATCGACCAGATGCCCACGCTGCTCGGTCCGACCGGCAGCGGCATCGGATCGAACTCCTGGGTGGTGTCCGGTCAGTACACGACAACGGGCAAGCCGCTGCTCGCCAACGATCCGCACCTCGCGCCGCAGTTGCCCTCCGTCTGGTACCAGATGGGTCTGCACTGCCGCACGGTGAGCAAGTCGTGTCCCTACGACGTCACGGGATTCACCTTCTCCGGCATGCCCGGTGTGATCATCGGCCACAACCAGGATATTGCCTGGGGTATGACCAACCTGGGTGCCGATGTGACCGACCTCTACCTGGAGAAGGTCACCGCGAAGACGTACCTGCGCGACGGCAAGCAGGTGCCGTTCACGACCAGGCGCGAGACGATCAAGGTCGCCGGCGGCAAGCCCCGTACGATCACCGTCCGCGAGACGAACAACGGACCGGTGATCTCCGACCGTAGCGACGAACTGCGCACCGTCGGAGAGACCGCGCCCGTCACCGATCCGCCAGGGGGCGTCAACGGCGGTTACGCGGTCGCTCTGAACTGGACCGCGCTGCAGCCATCGAAGACCATGGACGCCGTCTTCGAGCTCGACAGGGCGACGGACTTCACCCAGTTCCGCGCGGCGGCTGCGGACTTCGCCGTGCCGTCGCAGAACCTCATCTACGCCGACACCAAGGGCAACATCGGCTACCAGGCGCCAGGCAAGGTCCCGATCCGCGCCACGGGCGACGACGGCACCTATCCCGTACCCGGCTGGGACTCGCACTACGACTGGAAGAAGTACATCCCCTTCAAGTCGATGCCGTACGAGTACAACCCGCCGAGCGGCTACATCGTCACCGCGAACCAGGCCGTCATCGACCAGAGCAAGTACCCGTACCTGCTGACGAACGACTGGGACTACGGCACCCGCAGTCAGCGCATCAACGACCTCATCGCGTCCAAGATCAAGGACGGCGGCAAGATCTCCATGGACGACATGCAGTCCATGCAGAACGACGACAGCAGCGAGATCGCCAAACTGCTCGTGCCGTACCTGTTGAAGATCAACATCAAGAATGACAAGGGCAGTTATGTGCGCGACGCACAAAAGCTGCTCGAAGGATGGGACTACAACCAGGATTCGGACTCGGCGGCGGCCGCCTATTTCAACGCGGTGTGGCGGAACGTCCTGAAGCTGGCGTTCGGCAACAAGCTGCCCAAGGAGCTACGTCCCAAGGGCCAGTGTCTGAGGGTGCCGCCCGTGGGGGAGACCGGTCCGGTCGACGACCTCGACGGCAAGCCCAAGACGATCGAGGAGTGCGGCGAGCGGGACGCCGACGAGGCGCAGCCCGACGGCGGCGACCGCTGGTTCGAGGTGGTCCGCAACATCCTCCAGCAGCCCGACAGCCAGTGGTGGACGATGTCCACGACCGCGTTCTTCGGCGTCGACCAGAACGCGGCCCACCACAGTGACCGCGACCAGCTGCTCGAGCAGGCCATGAAGGACGCTCGCTACGAACTGACCGCAAAGCTCGGCAAGGACATAGACACCTGGAGCTGGGGCCGGCTCCACAAGCTGGACCTGAAGAACCAGACGCTGGGCACCGACGGCCCCGGTGTCCTGAAGTGGATGCTCAACCGCGGCCCCTGGCAGCTCAGCGGTGGCGAGGCGGCCGTCGACGCCACCGGCTGGAACGCGGCCGGCGGGTACGACGTCGAGTGGGTGCCCTCCATGCGGATGATCGTCAACCTCCAGGACTTCGACAAGTCCCGCTGGATCAACCTCACTGGCGCCTCAGGACACGCCTACAACGCTCACTACACCGACCAGACGAGCCTGTGGGCCGCGGGGAAGCTCCTGCCCTGGTACTTCTCCGACAAGCGCGTCGACAAGGCGACAAAGGCGAAGATGGCGCTCACCCCGTAGCTGTGCCGCCGGGGTGACGGAAGGGGCGCACACCCTCGGGAGTGACGGCGGCGTCGACGAGGTGGTCGTGCGGTTCACGCGGAACCGTGTCGACCACCTCGTGCGCGTACAGGAGCACCGCGAGCGCGGGATGCGTCCCGGCCGCGGACAGGCGCTCCAGCACCCGGTCGTAGGAGCCGCCGCCGCGGCCCAGGCGCACACCGTGGCGGTCGACGGCGAGCCCGGGCAGCAGCACCGCGCTCGCATCGGTGACCGCCTGTGGTCCCAGGCGCTCGCCGGTGGGCTCCAGGAGGCCGCGGGAGGTACGTTCAAGGCTGCCAGGGCCGTCGTAGCCGGCCCAGTCGAGGTCGTTGTCGGCCTGAAGCACCGGAAGCAGTACGCGCGTGCCGTCGGCGTGCAGGGCGTCGATCAGATCATGCGTTCCAGGCTCAGTGCCCATGGACGCGTAGGCGGCCACCGTCCCGGCCCTTGCCAGCGGCGCCCAGTCACGTACCCTCTGCACCAGCGCCGCGCTCGCCGCCTGGCGTTCATCCGCGGTCAACGCGCGCCTGGCCTCCAGGAGCTGTACCCGCAACTCGGCCTTGCGCGTTCGAACCCCGCTCATACCATGCCCAAGCATTGTGTATAAGCCATAATCCACCCGTTCTTCATCTTCTCCACATTCTTCGCCGCTATGGTGCACGGCATGACGAGTACACGTACACGGATCTCCAAGGCTGTCATCCCGGCGGCGGGGCTGGGCACCAGGTTCCTGCCGGCCACCAAGGCCACTCCCAAGGAGATGCTGCCGGTGGTCGACAAGCCGGCGATCCAGTACGTGGTCGAGGAAGCGGTCGCGGCGCAGTTGTCGGATGTGCTGATGGTCACCGGACGCAACAAGCGACCGCTGGAGGACCATTTCGACCGCAACTACGAGCTTGAGGAAGCCCTCCGCCGCAAGGGTGACGAGTCCCGGCTCGCCAAGGTTCGCGAGTCGAGTGACCTCGCCACCATGCACTACGTGCGCCAGGGCGACCCCAAGGGCCTGGGGCACGCCGTGTTGTGCGCCGAACCGCACGTCGGTGACCAGCCGTTCGCGGTACTGCTCGGCGACGACCTCATCGACCCGCGCGACCCGCTGCTGTCGCGGATGATCGCCGTCCAGGAGGAGTACGGGGGGAGCGTCGTGGCGCTCATGGAGGTCGAGCCGGCCAGCATCCATCTGTACGGGTCGGCCGCCATAGTGCCCACTACTTACTCCGATGTCGTGCGTGTCACCGACCTGGTCGAGAAGCCCGAGACCTCACAGGCGCCTTCCTTCTACGCCGTCATCGGACGCTACGTGCTCGACCCCGGGGTCTTCGAGGTGCTCAAGAAGACCCAGCCGGGCCAAGGCGGTGAGATCCAGCTCACCGACGCCCTGCGCGAGTTGGCCCACCAGGAGACTGACGGCGGCCCTGTCCACGGCGTCGTCTTCACCGGGCGCCGCTACGACACCGGCGACCGCGGCGACTACCTGCGTGCGATTGTCCGACTGGCATGCGAACGTGAAGACCTGGGGCCCGATTTCAGGACCTGGCTGCGTTCGTACGTCAATGAGGAGATGCAAGAGTGAGTCACGACGTCGATCGTTTGTGGTCCGTCACCGAACACCTGGACAACATCCTGGGGCAGCTCTCCCCTCTGGACCCGATCGACCTGCAACTCCTCGACGCCCAAGGGTGCGTACTGGTCGAGGACGTCACGGTGCCGACCTCCCTGCCACCGTTCCCGAACAGCTCCATGGACGGTTACGCCGTCCGGGTCGCCGACACCAAGGCCGCGACCACCGACCACCCCGCCGTACTCGACGTGATCGGCGACATCGCCGCCGGCAGCAGCGAGCCACCCACCGTGAGGCCCGGTCAGGCCGCCCGCATCATGACCGGAGCCCCGCTTCCCCCCGGCGCCGAGGCCGTCGTCCCCGTCGAGTGGACCGACGGTGGCACAGGCGGTGGGCCGGCCCGCTCCATGGCGTCCTTCGGTGACGACCCCGGGGGCGCCGGCGGTGAGGTGCGCGTGCACAAGGCTCCGGAGACCGGGCAGTTCGTACGGGCCCGCGGCAGTGATGTCACCGCGGGCGAGTTGGCACTCGCCGCGGGCACCGTGCTCGGCGCGCCCCAGATCGGACTGCTGGCCGCGATCGGCCGCGGTACGGTCACCGTCCGACCGCGCCCCCGGGTCGTGGTCGTCTCCACCGGCAGCGAATTGGCCCAGCCAGGTGAGGAACTGGGCCCGGGCCGTATCCACGACTCCAACAGCTTCGCCCTCACCGCCGCGGCCAAGGCCGCCGGCGCCATCGCGTACCGGGTCGGCGCGGTCGCCGACGAGGTCGAGACGCTGCGCGCCACCATCGAGGACCAGCTCATCCGCGCGGACATCATCGTCACCAGCGGGGGAGTCAGCGTCGGTGCCTACGACGTCGTCAAGGAGGCGCTGTCGTCACTGGGCGGATCGTTCGGCGAGGACGCGGAGGAGGCCGCCGGGTATGTCGACTTCCGCACACTCGCGATGCAGCCGGGCAAGCCGCAGGGCTTCGGGCGGATCGGCCCCGAGCACACACCGCTGCTGGCGTTGCCGGGCAACCCGGTGAGCGCGTATGTGTCGTTCGAGATGTTCGTACGACCGGTCATCCGCACACTCATGGGCGCGGGTGACGTGCATCGGCGGGTCGTACAAGCCGCGTGCACCACCGCGATCGAGGATTCGCCGGACGGCAGGCGGCAGTTCCTGCGCGCGCAGTACGACAAGCGGTCCCGTACCGTCACCCCTGTGGGTGGCGCCGCTTCCCACCTGGTCAAGGCCCTTGCGCACGCTGATTCACTGATCGTCGTACCGGAGGCCGTCACCTCGCTCTCCGCGGGCAGCGAAGTCGACGTGGTCGTGCTGGACTAGCACCCGGCATCCCGGCTCGCGGGCCAGCGCGCCACGCCCGGTCGCAGGCCGGTACGGTGTCTGCCCAAGCGACCGCACCGGGAGAACGATGAGCAGCGCGCAGCAGCACCTCACCCACGTAGACGAGGCAGGCGCAGCCCGCATGGTCGACGTCTCCGCGAAGGACGTCACCGCACGTACCGCGCGTGCCACCGGGCGCGTCCTGGTGGCTCCCCGTGTCGTCGAACTCCTACGCGCCGACGGCCTGCCCAAGGGCGACGCGCTCGCGGTCGCGCGGGTCGCCGGCATCATGGGCGCCAAGCGCACGCCTGACCTCATCCCGCTGTGTCACCCGCTGTCGCTGTCCGGTGTGAAGATCGACCTGGCGGTCACCGATCAGGCGGTCGAGATCACCGCGACGGTCAGGACGACCGACCGCACGGGGGTCGAGATGGAGGCGCTGACCGCTGTCGCAGTCGCTGCGCTCACCGTTGTCGACATGGTCAAGGCCGTCGACAAGGGTGCCGTCGTCACCGATGTGCGGGTCGAGGAGAAGACCGGCGGTAAGTCCGGCGACTGGCGGCGGCCATGACCGCGCCCAGCGGCGGCCGACCACCGGGCCCGCCGCGCGCCCTGGCGGTCACCGCGTCCAACCGGGCCTCCGCGGGGGTGTACGAGGACCGCGGCGGCCCGCTGATCGTTGCCGCGCTGGCCGAGTGGGGCTTCGCCGTGGACGGCCCCCGGGTCGTCCCGGACGGGGAGCCCGTGCGTAAGGCGCTCATCGCGGCGGTCGACGCGGGCTACGACGTCGTGGTCACCACCGGCGGCACCGGGATCTCACCGACCGACCGCACCCCCGAGGTCACCCGGGCGGTGCTCGACTACGAGGTGCCGGGCATCGCAGAGGCGATCCGTGCGGCAGGCGGGCGGAAAGTGCCCACTGCGGCGCTGTCCCGTGGTGTCGCGGGGGTCGCCGGCCGCACCCTGGTGGTGAACCTTCCCGGATCGACCGGCGGGGTGAAGGACGGCCTTGCCGTACTCGCGCCGATCGTCGTCCATGCTGTCGATCAGATCCGCGGCGGCGATCACCCGAAAGAGCAGTCGGATCGTCACTCGGACGATGATCCGCAATCCGTCACTGGGAGACCGAGCTGAACGGGTCCTGGCCGGCCGAGTTGGTGGACGGTGACATCACCCTCCGCCCGATCCGGATGCGTGACCAGCGCGCATGGCGCGAGGTCAACCGGCGCAACCGCGACTGGTTGCGCCCCTGGGAGGCCACGGTGCCGCCCGCGCCGCCGGGGCAGGTCGTACAACGTCCCACATATCGTCAGATGGTCAGACATCTGCGCCGGGAGGCGAACGCCGGGCGCATGCTGCCGTTCGTCATCGACTACCAGGGGCGCCTCGCGGGTCAACTCACCGTCGCGGGAATCACCTGGGGCTCCATGTGCTCCGCGCACATCGGCTACTGGGTGGATGAGGCGGTCGCCGGCCGGGGAGTGATGCCCACATCCGTCGCGCTCGCCGTGGACCACTGCTTCCGGCGGGTCGGGCTGCACCGGGTGGAGGTCTGCATTCGCCCCGAGAACGGGCCCAGCCGCCGGGTCGCCGAAAAGCTCGGCTTCCGCGAGGAGGGGCTTCGTCCGCGCTATCTGCATATCGACGGCGGATGGCGCGACCACCTCGTCTACGCGCTCACCGCGGAAGAAGTGCCCGACGGACTCGTCGGCCGATGGCGGCAGGCAAGGCCGGGCACGCCTCAGAAATAAGACTATTGTTCGAAAGTAAAGCTCATCGCGCGTTCATCGCACAAAAATCTCGACGTATCAGCCAGATCGTGCGACACACCGGGCCGAATTGCCAATGGCGTGTCTCGATCGCCCCTACCGTGTAGCACGTGAGCAGTAGCGGCCTCATCTACGCAGTCATCGTCGGGGCCTGGGCTGCCTACCTGGTGCCGATGTGGCTCCGTAGGCAGGACGAGCTCAACGAAGCGCGTCCGACGGAACGCTTCAGCACCGCCATCCGGCTGCTGTCCGGGCGGGCGGCGATGGAGCGGCGCGTCGCCAAGGCGCGCGGTGAGACCGTTGACCCCGCCGCCGACGCACCGGACGACGACGCCGACCCGGACGAACCGGACGCGTCAGTCGACGTCCGGGGGCTGGCCGTGCCCGCGACCGAGGTACGGCGCCCCGCGGCACGCCCGGCGCCCACCGCCCAGGCTGCCAGCTCCCGGGACGCGGGCAACCAGCGAGCCCAGTTGCTCGCCCGGCGCCGCCGCACCACCACCACGCTCTTCCTCGCCTTCACCATCGGCGCCATCGCCGCGGCCGTCGGGGGCGTCGCGCTGCTCTGGGTCCCCGCCATCCCTGCGGTCCTGCTGACCGTCTACATCGGTCAGATGCGCCGCCAGGAGCGCCGACGCTACGAGGTCCGCCTCGACCAGCGGCGCGCCGCCGAGGCCGCGCGCCGCCTCAGGGCCCCTCGGCCGGCCGCTCCGGCGGCCGAGCGCGGTCGCGACCGTGACGAGCGCCCGGCGCCCGCCCCCGCTGCCCAGGGTGCCCGCCCGACGCCCTCTGCCGCGCCTGCGCCGTCGCCCCGCTCCGCCGACCGCCGCGCCCTGGTCGAGCAGACCGACCACGCCGAGTGGGTCGACCAGCAGCGCGCGCAGCAGTCCGCCGACGACGGCTGGGCGCCCGTACCGGTGCCGCTGCCCACCTATGTGACTGCCCCTGTCGCCCCTCGCACGTCCGGGGGCGTCGACCTCGGCGCACCCGACACCTGGAGTTCGGCCCGCTCCGGTACGACGCCCGGCGATTCCGCGGCGGCGCGCGAGCAGCGTGACCGCCGCGACGCCCCGCAACCCCGGGAGGCGGCCGAGCCGCGCGAGCAGCAGCCGCCGGCGCGCCGCCCGCGCACCACGCGGACCCCGCTGTTCGACCAGTACGCCGACCCCGACCGCCCTCGCGCCGCCAACGAGTGAGCCTGGTGAACCAGCCGATATCAGGTTCACGACCACCCTCCCGGGGATGCTAGAGTTTTCCTCGTTGCAAGGGCCTGTGGCGCAGTCCGGTAGCGCACCTCGTTCGCATCGAGGGGGTCAGGGGTTCGAATCCCCTCAGGTCCACAACACGACTGTTCTCGATTTACCTCGGGAAGAGTTCAATGAGATCCCGCCCGGTCATGGCGACCAGGCGGGATTTTGGCGTCTGCGGGGGCTGAACGCCGCGGCATCCGGACGCGGCGGCGTCGGACCTGATCGCCTGGTCGCCCGATTGCTTTCGGCTCGGAGTTCCGCGGCGCTCCGGAACCACTTCGCATCAGGGGAGCAAGGGGGCGGATGGTGGGCCCCGCGGATGACCACCCGGGCACGGGTGCGGCTGGGCCGGATACGCAGGAGCGGAAGGGCGACAGCTCGCGCACGGCCTGGGGATGGATCACGGAGTTCATCCTGGAGTTCGTCGGCGAGGGCATACTGCAGCTCCTCGCCGGCCTTCTGCTCGCGGGAGTCGCGACCGGGGTCTACTGGGGATGGCAGCACAGTGCTGTGCTCACCTCGGGGGCCATCGCGGTTCTGGTCGTCGCTGTCGCCGCCGTGGCAGCCGCCTGGCGGCATCCGGCCCCGCTACGGGTTCGTCGGCTGGGCGTCGCTCTGGTGACGGTCCTTGGCCTCCTTGCCCTGTTGTTCCTCCTGTACGGCACGAACTGCGGCTGTCTCTCTCGGGTCGTTCGCAGCCGGCCGGTACGTCGAGGTCGGTGGTGTGAGCAGGGGGACGCCGAAGTGGGGTGACCTCCTGGTGGCAAGCCCGTGCTCGTCATCCGCGCGCCGCGTGGGTACCTGCGAGGGCACCGTGCTCTGCCCTTCTCGCCCTCCCGCGCGAGCCGGGCACCGGTATATGCATGGAACTGCCCGTCTGTGCCGTGACAAGCGACTTGACTCATGCGTGCCCACGAGAGTGACAAGACGCCGCAAGCGGCCGTACGCCGTGGGGCGGCCGGTCGAGCGGCATCGCGACCCTCACTTCCAGCGGCTCTCCAACCTGGAGGCTTGGACGGGGCCTCGCTCCTTGCCCTGCAACGCACCGTGGGCAACGCCGCGGTGGCTGGGATGCTGGAGCAGGCCCAGCATGCCCACTCGGGCAGCCGCGGACACCAATCCGCCGCCTCGGCTCCGGCAGTGCAGCGTTCGTCCTTCGACGAGGTGCTCCGTACCTCGGGCACGCCCTTGGCCGAGCCGGTCAGGCGGGACATGGAGGCGCGGATCGGAGCGGACTTCTCCGACGTGCGGCTGCACACAGGAATCACCGCCCAGCGGTCCGCAAGCGAGATCGGCGCCCGCGCCTACACCATGGGCAATCACGTGGTCATCGGCGACGGCGGCGCCGACCGGCACACCCTCACCCACTAGGACCTGTCCGGTCGATCATGTGACTACTCCGCGCCCGTGTCGTTGATGTGGACATGGGGCGGGGTGATCTCACGGATGCCGAGTGGGAACGGTTGCGGCCGTTCCTGCCGGTCAGTAACGGTCGTTGCGGCAGGTGGCGGGACCACCGGCAGGTGATCGACGGGATTCTGCACCGAGTGCGGACCGGCGTGCAGTGGCGTGACCTGCCCGAACGGTTCGGGCCCTGGAAGACAGTCTATGAACGCCACCGGCTGTGGTCGGCCGACGGGACGTGGGAGCGTCTGCTCCAGCAGGTCCAGGCCGCAGCCGACGCGGCAGGTGAGATCGACTGGGACATCTCAGTCGACTCAACCATCGTTCGTGCGCATCAGCATGCGGCGGGCGCCCGCACCGACCCGCCGCCGGCGCCCGGCTCAAAGGGGGCCGAAAGGCCAGAACACCAGGACGAGACGCCGTGGCAGAGCCTGCAAGGCCGGCTGGTGGAGGTGGTGCGAGAGGTGAAGGCCTTGGCCGCTCGCGCGGCGGCTTCACCACAAAAATCCACCTGAGCGCGGACGGCCGCTGCCGCCCACTTTCCTTGATCGTCACACCCGGCCAGCGGGCGGACTGCACGCAGTTCAAACCGGTGCTGGAGAAGATCCGCGTCCCGAGGTCCGGGCCGGGCAGGCCCCGCAAGAAGCCGGACAGCGTCGCCGCCGACAAGGCATACAGCAACGGACCGTGCCGCGAGTACCTGCGACACCGGGGCATCCGGCACACGATCCCGGAGAAGACCGACAGCCAGGCCTCCCGCCTGCGCAAAGGCTCACACGGCGGGAGGCCACCTCGCTTCAATGCGGAGCGGTACAAGAAACGAAACACCGTCGAACGGGCTATCAACCGGTTGAAGCAACACCGGGCGGTAGCCACCCGCTACGACAAGCGCCATTATGTCTACCTCGGCACCGCCACTGCGGCAGCTCTCACGATCTGGCTCCGCACATGATCGACGGGAATGCTCAGTGTCACTGATCCGGCAACGTGCCGCGCTGCCGTAGTCGAGGGTCTGCACCTCACAACAGCGATCGAACCGCCGCTATGCGGGGCGAAGAACGGGATCGATCTCTGCCAGGCTCGCATGCAACCGACGGGCCCCCTGGGCAACACGATCGTCGGTGTCGCCCGACATCTCGTCGCAGATCCGTAGCGCCTCGTCCAGATCGTCCGAGAAGATGCTGAAGACATCGACGATCGCGGTGTGGATGTAATCGGCGTGGTTGTCGTTGGCGACTGCCAGTGCGGACGCGACTATCGTCAGTCCGACCCTGTCCTTTCGTCGAAGCAAGCCCTCTGCGGTCCGCCGGGTGACGAAGGTGTCACCACGGTCGAGCACAAGGTCCAGCAATAGCTCTACGGCCTCCGGCATCTCGGCGAACCCTGCCAGGCTGTGACCGGCATCCGCCCGGTCACGCCAGTCATCGCTTCGCCCGAGTTCGCCAAGCGTCACGACCACCGCACGCCGCAGGTCACTGTCCACGGATTCGCCCGCCTCTTCCCACGATTCCGGTCAAAATATCACCGAGGCGCCTTCCCGGATGATCGCCAGGACAGGTCCTAGTTGAGAGTCGTCCACCAGCGGCAGTGCTCGGTCGCGGGGACCGACAACGGCCAGGGCCTGAAGATCTCGTCCCCGACCGACCACTTCGAACGGGAGGCCGAGGCCAACGCGACCAGGGTGCTGGCCAGTTCGGCACCTGTGCAGCGGGCGGTCGGCAGCGCGACGGCCGGACATCCCGACGAGCCGGCCGTCCAGCGAACCATCGGCTACGAGAAGGGCAAGTGGTCGCAGGAGAACCTCCCGCCGGACCGCTTCGCCGAACGACTCGCCAAGGCGGCGGGCGAGTTGGAGGGAGTTCACTTCGCCATCCCGTATCGCAAGCTGTTCAAGGAGCTGGAGAAGGCATCCATCAGGGTCGAGATCGACGATGAGACGAGCTTCGCGGGCGCGCGCGCCAAGTTCGCCATCGACGATCAGACCGCGGAGGGCGGCGTGCTGCGGAAATCGCGGCCCGCTGACGACGCGTCGCCTCGCGAACTGCGCGAGTTCGCCGCAACCGTGACCCATGAGATGCAGCATGCCCTCGACTCCGTCACACGTCGCTTCAAGTCCCAGACCCCCGCGCTGACGATGAAGGAGCGGTGGATCTGCTCGGAACTGCGGGCCTTTCGGGGGCAAGGCCGCGGCGGCGCTCAAGCTCGCCATCGGGGACAGCTACCTCAAGAGCCAGGGCAAACTCTCCGCGATCCTCAAGGACGTCAAGGAGGACCGACTCTCTTCCGAACGCAAACGACTCGCCCTGGAGTTCCACTTCATGGACAGCCACGCACACGCCGGGTCCCCGGCCCTGTCCGTCTACGGGACCACGGCCGCCATCAAGGACAGCGAGCTCCTGAACCGCCTCGCCGGCTACTTGAGGGTCTACAAGCTGGTTGCGGGTTCTCCGACCAACGAGACCGCGCTGACGTGGTTGTCCGAGAATCCGACTGTCGAGCAGAAGGGCGTTCTGGAGGGCGTCGCCCTGTTCCACCAGCAGCGCCCCCCAACCCGAGTAGGGCATCCGGCGACGGCCTTGCCGGCGTGTGGCGTCGTGTGCGCCGCCCTGGGGCAGCGGTTCGTACGTGTAGCGCCGGGGGATGGCGGCGCTACACGTACGAGGGGAACAGGCCGAGAAGCCCCTCCAGTGGCCCGCCCGAAGCCCGTAGGCGGCCGTCTGCGGCGACGGCGCCGTCGGGTGGGGAAAACCCGCTCGGGTCGACCGTGTGGCCGTACGGGGCGATTCTGAGGCTGTCGGCGGTATGTGATCCCTGTCGGACATTCGCCGACCGCGTGCCGCCTATCCTGCACCGGAGGACGACTGCAGCCCGCAGTCGCAAACCGCAATCCCAATCGACGCCGAGCAATGCCGAGGAACAGAGCATGCCCCCAACCGCGTTCGAGGACGGCGACCCGCGCCGCCGGCTCCTGGACGTCCTTCGCTGCCCCCTGTGCGGTGACGGTCTCCACGCCTCGGCGGGCGCTCTGCGGTGCGGCAGGCGGCACACCTTCGACATCGCGCGCCAGGGGTACGTCAGCCTCCTGACGGGTGACATGCGGGCCGGAACGGCCGACACCGCAGAGATGGTCGGTGCCCGTGACGCGTTCCTGAGCGCGGGGCACTACGCGCCGTTGGCCCGCGCGGTGGCCGAGGCCGCCGACCGCTGGTGCGAGGCGGGGGGCGCCGTTCTGGACGCGGGCGCCGGTACCGGCTACTACCTTGCCGCCGCCCTGGACGCGGTGCCCGAGGCGGTCGGGCTCGGCGTGGACGTCTCCAAGTTCGCACTGCGCCGCGCGGCGCGGGCACATCCGCGGGCGCTCGCCGCCGTATGGGACGTGTGGCGTGACCTCCCGGTGCAGTCGGAGTCGATGGACGTCGTGCTGAACGTCTTCGCTCCGCGCAACGGACCCGAGTTCCGGCGTGTCCTGCGTCCGGACGGTGCGCTTGTGGTGGTCACCCCGACCCCGCGGCACCTGGCCGAGCTGCGGAGCGCCGCGGGCCTGCTGACCGTTGACGCGGCGAAGGAGGAGCGGCTCTCCCGTACGCTCGACGCTCACTTCCGGCCCGAGCGCGCCGATGCGCTGGAACTGGAGTACGGCTTGCGGCTGACACCCCAGGAGGCGAACGACCTCGTGTCCATGGGGCCGTCGGCCCGCCACGTCGACGCCGCGGAACTGGGCCGACGTATCGGGGCCATGGGTGACCCGGTCGAGACGAGCGCATCCTTCGCCGTGGCGGTCTACCGGCCCAGGTGACGTGCTGCGGCGCGCTGGGCCGCCTCCTGGGTGCATCCCGACATCAATGATCGCGCCGCCCGCCTCGTCGCGTGGCTCCACCCCGTGGGCGGCGCCGCCGTGTGACCCGACCCACGTGATCCGGGGGAAATAAACCGCGACCCGGAGGAGCTTGAGGTTTCAAGATCTTACGAGGGAGTGGCGATGACGGTTGACGCTGGTGCGGCTGTGGCCGCCGCCAAGGTCCGTACGAGGGTGCGTGTTCCGCTTCGGTTCTCCGACGGGTGGGGGACGACCGCCGATGTGTACACGTTCACCGGTCTGGTGGACGGAAAGGAGCATCTGGCGTTGGGCATCGGCGACTACCGCACCGGCGGCGTGCCGCTGGTGCGGCCGCACTCGGAGTGCATGACAGGTGACGTGTTCGGCTCCGAGCGGTGCGACTGCGGGCCGCAGTTGAGGGAGTCGGTGGAGCGGATCGCCGCCACCGGCGGCTACTTGCTCTACCTGCGGCAGGAGGGGCGCGGCATCGGGCTCTACGCGAAGCTCGACGCCTACGCCCTTCAGGACGACGGCCTCGACACCTATGAGGCGAACCTCGCCCTCGGCCGCGGGGAGGACGAGCGTGACTACACCGCCGCCGCGCAGATGCTCATCGCCCTGGGCGTCGGGAGCGCCCGGCTGCTGACCAACAACCCGGACAAGGCGCGGCAGCTCGACGCCCTGGGTGTCGAGGTCGTCGAGCGGGTGCCGACCGCCGTCCACGTCTCGGCGTCGAACGTCAGCTACTTGCGGGCGAAGGTCGAGCGCACCGGGCACACCATCGCACTGCCGGCGTGACGGTCTTGGTGGTCGGTCCCTGACGTGGGTGAATGCGACGAGCGCGCTCGGGTGTGCGGCGCCAGGGGTGCCGGATCGAAATCACCTGATGGGGGCTTGACGGTTGCCTGGCGGAGACGTGATACGGCCCACGATCGAAACGGTGGCGTTTCGATCGTGGGCCGTTTACGCTCTTAGGTGTACGACATCGTTTCGAAGCGTATCCATACGGTGCGGTGAGTCCGTATGATCGGCGCGACCGTCAGACAGGGAGGAGAGGGCATGTCGCCGGAAACCGGTACTTCTACGCGGCGCAGTCGCCTGACTCCCGAGCGCGAGCGGGAACTGTACGAGGCTGTGGTCGACCTGCTGCGCGAGGTCGGCTACGAGGCATTGACCATGGACGCTGTCGCCGCCCGTACCCGCTCCAGCAAGGCCACCCTCTACCGCCAGTGGAAGGGCAAGCCGGAACTGGTCGCCACGGCGCTTCGGCAGTGCAAGCCGATTTCCCTCGCGGACATCGACACCGGGTCCCTCGCGGGCGACCTCCACGAGCTCGTGCGGCTGCACGACGAGACCGAGGTCAAGCGCGACCAGGAGCTGATGCGCGGGCTGTCGCATGCCGCGTTCCAGAACATCGACCTGTTCCGCGCCCTGCGCGAGCTGCTCATCGAGCCGGAACTGGTCAGCTTCGCCGAACTGGTGCAGCGCGCGGTGGACCGCGGTGAGCTGGCTGCGGACAACCCGGCGCGGGACTTCGTGCCGCACATGCTGTTCGGGGGGGCGCTGACCCGCCCGATCATCGAAGGCATCGACCCCGATCCGGAATACAGCCACAGATACATCGACGCGGTGGTCGTCCCCGCGCTCGGCCTGTCCTGAACACAGCGACCCGATGATCGGTCCGGTCGGCCGGATCGGTTCGTCCGGCCGCTGATCCGACCGCGTCCGCACCAGCGAACCTTTCCGTACCGCCACATCAGCACACCACTCTCCACCTGACACGCCGCTCTCGTCGTCGGGCTGGTTCCTCACGCCCATGTCCGCCCCCTCCTGACGGGAGCCCATGCCTCCATGGCCACATTCCTCTACAAGCTGGGCCGGTTCTCCTTCCGGCAGCGGCGCTACGTAGTCCTGTTGTGGGTGGCGCTGCTCGCCCTCGCGGGCGTCGGCGCCGCGACCGCGCGATCCGCGCCGGCCGACAACTTCACCGTCCCGGGTACCGAGGCGCAGCAGGCGTTCGACCTGCTCCACGAGCGCTTCCCCGGCACCAATGCCGACGGCGCATCCGCGCGCATGGTCTTCCAGGCGCCCAACGGGCAGAAGATCACCGCTGGGCCGAACAAGGCGGCGGTCGAGAAGGTCGTCACCGATCTGAAGAACAGCCCGCAGAAGGCGACGGTCGCGGACCCGTTCACTGCGGACGCGGTCAGCAAGGACGGCACCACCGCGTACGCATCTGTCAGCTATGTCGCCAAGTCGACAGAGGTCACCGACGCGACCCACACCGCGATCGAGGACGCGGCGCAGCACGGCCGTGACGCAGGGTTGACCGTCGAGACGGGTGGCACCGCGCTCCAGGCGTCGCCCGAGACCGGTAACAGTGAGGTCATAGGCGTCGGCATAGCGGCGGTCGTGCTTTTGATCACGTTCAGTTCGCTGGTCGCTGCCGGCCTGCCACTCCTGACCGCGATCATGGGCGTCGGCGTCGGCATCGCGTCGATCACCGCCCTGGCGACGACCCTCGGCCTGTCGAGCACGTCGTCGACCCTTGCATCGATGATCGGACTGGCAGTCGGCATCGACTACGCGCTGTTCATCGTCTCGCGCCACCGCCATGAGCTCATGGAGGGCCGAGACGGCGAGGACGCGGCGGGGCGCGCGGTCGGTACGGCCGGGTCGGCCGTGGTGTTCGCCGGGCTCACCGTGCTGATCGCGCTGGCGGGCCTGGCGGTGGTCAACATCCCGATGCTTACCAAGATGGGCCTGGCGGCGGCCGCGACGGTCGCGCTTGCCGTGCTCATCGCGCTCACGCTCATCCCCGCGCTGCTCGGCTTCGCCGGCCCCAAGGTGCTCACCCGCAAGGTGCGCAAGGGGCGCGCCAAGCCGACGGACAAGCCGAACATGGGCACGCGCTGGGCGCGGCTGGTAGTGCGGCGCCGGGTGCCGTTCCTGGTTGCCGCGGTCGTGGCGCTGGGTCTTGCGGCCATCCCGATGAGCCGGATGGAACTCGGGCTGCCCGACGACGGTTCGCAGCCCGTCAGCACCACCCAGCGCAAGGCGTACGACATGCTGTCGGACGGCTTCGGACCGGGCTTCAACGGGCCGTTGACGGTGGTCGTCGACGCTGCGCACAGCAAGCAGCCGAAGTCGGCCGCCCAGGACGTCAAGCGGACCATCGCCGGCTTCGCGGACGTCAAGACGGTGACCGGGCCCGCGTTCAACCCGAAGGGTGACACGGCGACCCTCACCGTGGTGCCCGCGTCGAAGCCGAGCAGCACACAGACCGAGGACCTGGTGCACACCATCCGCGGCCATGCGGGTGACTTCACCGACTCCACGGGCGCCAAGGTGCTCGTCACCGGTACCACCGCGATGAACATCGACGTCTCGCAGCGGCTGAACGACGCCCTGCT
This sequence comes from Streptomyces sp. NBC_00448, assembly GCF_036014115.1. Taxonomy (NCBI): domain Bacteria; kingdom Bacillati; phylum Actinomycetota; class Actinomycetes; order Kitasatosporales; family Streptomycetaceae; genus Streptomyces; species Streptomyces sp. NBC_00448. Next base: position 3,879,735 of record NZ_CP107913.1, on the reverse strand, counting down.
GCCGTACCTGGCGCTGGTCGTGGGGCTGGCGTTCCTGCTGCTGATGGTTGTGTTCCGGTCGGTGCTGGTGCCGTTGAAGGCGGCGCTCGGCTTCCTGCTGTCGGTGCTCGCGGCGCTCGGCGCGGTGGTGGCGGTCTTCCAGTGGGGTTGGCTGTCCGGTCTGATGGGCGTTCAGCAGACTGGTCCGATCATGAGCATGATGCCGATCTTCATGGTCGGTGTGGTCTTCGGACTGGCCATGGACTACGAGGTGTTCCTGGTCACCCGGATGCGTGAGGCGTACGTACACGGCGAGTCGCCGCGTCAGGCGGTCGTGACCGGCTTCACCCATGGTGCGCGGGTGGTGTCCGCGGCCGCGGTCATCATGATCAGTGTGTTCGCCGGGTTCATCGGATCATCGGAATCGATGATCAAGATGATGGGCTTCGGACTTGCGATCGCGGTCGCGTTCGACGCGTTCGTCGTCAGGATGACGATCGTGCCGGCGGTGCTCGCGCTGCTGGGGAAGTCCGCGTGGTGGCTGCCGCGCTGGCTGGACCGCGCACTGCCCAACGTCGACGTCGAGGGAGAGCAGTTGCGCAAGAACCTCGCCGAGCGGCCGAGTCTCGTTGCGTCCTCGGACGAGGACGAGGAGGACCTGGAGGGCATGCGGGTCTGACAGCCGCCGCTGTCGTAGCGCAGTAGGTGCAGGGCCCCGGCCGGTCGTGGTGACGGCCGGGGCCCGCGCGTCCAAGTGTCGAGGCCGCGGCATGTCACCCGCGCGGGTGACGTCACGTCAGGGTCGGTTGATGTGCACCGCGTTCGAGGTCGAGCAGCCACTGCTTGCGGGCGAGGCCGCCGCCGTATCCGGTGAGGCTGCCGTCGGCGCCGACGACACGGTGGCAGGGGACGATGATGCCGATCGGGTTCTTGCCGTTGGCCAGGCCGACCGCGCGGGAGGCGCTGGGGCGCCCCATCTCCGCGGCGAGTTCGCCGTAGGTGACGGTCTCGCCGTACGGGATGTCGCACAGTGCCGCCCACACGCGCTTCTGGAACGGCGTGCCGAACATGTGCAGGGCGAGGTCGAAAGAGCTGAGTTCGCCGTCAAAGTAGGCGGCGAGTTGTTCCTGGGCGCGGTCGAAGGCGGGCAGGCCGGCGCGCGGGCCGAAGCTCGCCAGGGGCGGGAGGTGCCGCTGGTCGGTCATGTAGAGGCCGCTGAGTTCACCCTCCCGGGCGACCAGCGTGAGGGGGCCGCAAGGGCTGTCGACCACGGTGTGGACGGCCGACGCCTTCCTGGTCGTCGTCATGGTGCTCATGGTGCGGTGCCTTCCGGAACTGAAGTGGCGCGGTCGTCGGAGGGTTTGACGGCCGGGTGGTCGTCGTCCGGGAGCACGTTGATCGGATGATCGCCCGTCGCCCACAGGTACTGCGTCGCGTATGCGCGCCAGGGCTGCCAGGCGGCGGCGTGACGGGTCAGCGCGGCCGGGGTGGTGGGCAGGCCGAGGTCGCGGGCCGCGTATCTGACACCGAGGTCGGTGGGCAGGAACGCGTCCGGGTCGCCGAGCGCGCGCATGGCGATGGTCTCCACGGTCCACGGCCCGAAGCCTGGAAGGGCCGTGAGCCGGGCCCTGGCGCGCTGCCAGTCGCTGCCGACGTCCAGGTCGAGTTCGCCGTCCACCAGGGCGCGCAGCAGCGCTGCGAGGGTGTCCTTGCGGGTCTGCGGCATCGCCAGTGACGCGGGGGCGCGCTCGATGAGCGTCTCAGGCGAGGGGAACAGGCGGGTGAGGCCGCCGCTCGGGTCCGCGACGGGCTCCCCGTACGCCGCCACCAGGCGCCCCGCGTGGGTGCGCGCCGCGGACGTCGAGATCTGCTGGCCGAGCACCGCGCGCACTGCGAACTCCGGCCCGTCGGCGACCCGCGGCACCCTGCGTCCCGGTGCTTTGGCCACCAGGGGCGCCAGCACCGGGTCGCAGGACAGGAGCGCGTCCACGGCGAGCGGGTCGGCGTCCAGGTCCAGCAGGCGCCGGCAGCGGCTGATCGCCTGCCCCAGGTCACGCCAGTCGGTCAGCGACAGCCGGCAGCCGACGTGGTCCGGTCCCGGTCGCAGCGACACCGTGCCGGGGCCGTTGGGCAGCCGCAGCGTGCGCCGGTACGCGCCGCCGCGCCACTCCTCGACACCTGGGACGGCGGTGGCCGCGAGGTGGCCGAAGAGGTTGTCCGGGTTGAGCGGGCGGCGGAACGGCAGCCGCAGCGCTATCGAGCCCACGGCGGCGGCCGGGCGGCCCTTGGCGACCCTGGCGCGCAAGTCGCCCGGGGCCAGGGCGAACACCTCCCGCACGGTGTCGTTGAAGGTGCGGATGCTGGCGAAACCGGCCGCGAACGCCACCTCGCCCATCGGCATGGAGGTCGTCTCGATGAGCAGCCGCGCCGTCTGCGCGCGCTGGGCCCTGGCCAGTGCCAGGGGCCCGGTGCCCAGTTCGGCGAGCAGCTGGCGCTCGACTTGCCGCGCGCTGTAGCCGAGCCGGGATGCCAGGCCCGGTACGCCCTCCCGGTCGACCACGCCGTCGCCGATCAGCCGCACGGCCCGGGCCACGAGGTCGGCGCGCTCGTTCCACTGCGGCGAGCCGGGGCTGGCGTCGGGGCGGCATCGCTTGCAGGCACGGAACCCGGCCTGCTGGGCGGCTGCCGCGCTCGGGTAGAAGGTCATGTTCTCGACCTTCGGCGGCACGACCGGGCAGCTCGGCCGGCAGTAGATACGCGTGGTCAGCACCGCGGTGAAGAACCACCCGTCGAAACGGGAGTCCTTCGACTGCACGGCCCGCACGCAGGCGTCGAAGTCCGTATGCACCTGACCAGTGTCGCGCCTCGTCACAGCGTCGGTCTGGCGAGAATCCGACACGGACCTCGGTGCGGACGGCACGGACACTGCGACGGAAGCCAGCCTTTGTCCGTGGGTGCCGGGTGCCGGGTGCCGGCCTGGCATCCATGGACGCGTGGCCCGACATCCAGGGTGCCTAGTCCGTCACCTTGCTGTCAGGTGCGTAGCGCAGGTCCTCGTAATCGGGGTGCTTGCTGATCCACTCGTCGATGAAGGGGCAGATCGCCAGGACGCCGAGCCCGCGGGCACGGGCGTCGTCGAGGGCGGCGCGGGCCAGCGCCGAGCCGATTCCGCGGCCTTCGTAGCCCTCCTGCACCTCGGTGTGGACGAACGCGATCAGCACGTCGCCACGCAGGTAGGCGGCGAAGCCCGCCAGGTCGCCGTCCGTGCGGGCTTCGTAGCGCTGCGCGGCGGGGGCGTCGACGACGGTGAGGTCGTCGGGGGTGGGGCTCACGAACGGTAGCCCTCAACGGTCGAGGAGGGCCGTACGCGGGCGCCTCCCGGGTCCTCGCCGGCCTCGGACAGGGCGCGGCGCTGGCGCAGCAGGTCCCAGCACTGGTCGAGTTCGCGCTCCAGGGCGGCGAGGCGTTCGCGCTGGTCGCCACCCTCGTCGTCGCCTCCCGCGAGCAGGTCCCGCAGGGCCTTCTCGTCGGAGACCATCGCACTGATGCGACCCAGGATGGCATGTTCGGCGTTGGCGTCTTGAGGCTGTTGCACGGGGCACCTCCCGATCGATGGGCCGTTTCCACTCTCTCAGGTCGTACGGAACGACGCGCGCGGGGCGAGGGTCAGGGTTCCGGCGTGAGGGGAGGCGGGCACGGCCGCTGCGGCCGCTCGTCGCCGGCGGGGCCGGGAGTCGCGTCGGCGTCGTGGTCGTGCGCGGTGCCGGGGGCGTCGCCATGGGTGGCGGGGGGAGGGTCTGTGTGGCTTCGCATCCAGGTGTCGATCTCGGCGCGCACCTTGCGGTCCATGGCGAGTGACATCTCCGCGTCGACGATGTTCTTGGCCAGCGGGCGCAGCCGGTGCAGGGACTCGGCGATCCGGTGGGCGTCGCCGGGTGTCAGCCCGGTCAGGTCGCCCATGACGTGGGACTTGATGACCTGGGTGAACAGGTCGGCCATCGCGTCGACGTGGTTGCGTACCTCCCGGCCCGCGGCCAGGACCGCGGACAGCGGCACGCCTTCGCGCACGAGCGCGGCGGAGGCGTCCAGCAGGCGGCGGCTGACGTGCACGACCTGCTCGCCGTCGACCGCGATGTAGCCGATCTCCAGGGAGTCGGTGAGGTTCTCGGGGCTTATGTCCTCGCCGAAGTAATCGGCGAGCTCCTGGGGGCTGAGCCTTACCGGGGTCTCCTCGGACCAGGGGATGGCGAGTGCGCCTTCCAGTCCGAGCAGTTCGGCGACACCGTCGAGGGTGCGGCCCTGTTCCCAGGCCGCGATCAGCTCGGCGATGCCGCCCAGGGTGTGGCCGCGCTCCAGGAGGGCGGAGATGGTGCGCAGCCGCGCGAGGTGGTCCTCGGAATACCACGCGATCCGTCCTTCGCGGCGCGGGGGCGGGAGCAGGCGCCTTTCGCGGTAGAACCGCAGTGTCCTGACGGGGATGCCGGCTGCTTCGGCCAGTTCCTCGACGCGGTACTCGCGCGGCACGGTCGCGTTGTCGTCCACGTCGCCAGCCTAGGGGGTGCAGAAATCCTTCCTCGCGGCCGACCGGGGTGCTCCGCTGGGGGCGCGCTCGTCGCGCGTGCACCGGGGGCGGCGGCGGGCGCTTGCGGGCGTGGCGGGCGGCCGAAATCCGGACCTACCCCTACCGGAGGTAACGCCCGGTGCCTTACAGTCCGACTGTGCCAGTGATTGCTGGCACAGTCGAGAGAAGCGGGAAGGCGGTGCCATGGACGACGACATCGAACACGTGCGGGTGGCGGTGATCGGGTCCGGCTTCGGCGGCCTAGGGGCCGCGGTGAGGCTGCGGCGGGAAGGGATCACCGACTTCGTGATCCTCGAGCGCGCGGATGCGGTCGGCGGCACCTGGCGCGACAACAGCTACCCGGGCTGCGCCTGCGACGTGCCCTCCCACCTCTACTCGTTCTCGTTCGCACCGAACCCCGACTGGCCGCGCGCCTTCTCCGGCCAGGAGCACATCCGCGCGTACCTCGAACGGGTCGCCGACACCTTCGGGTTGCGGCCGCACCTGCGCTTCGGCGCCGAGGTGCTCCAGGCGCGCTGGAACGCCGAGGCGCGGCACTGGCATCTGACGACGGCCGTCGGCGAACTGACCGCCGATGTGGTGGTCTCCGCGACCGGGCCGCTGTCCGACCCGAAGATCCCGGACGTGCCGGGGATCGAGGACTTTCCTGGGCGGGTGTTCCACTCCTCGCGCTGGGAGCACGACTTCGACCTCAAGGGCAAGCGCGTCGCCATGGTAGGCACCGGGGCGTCGGCGATCCAGATCGTGCCGTCGATCCAGCCGGAGGTCGGGAAGCTGACGGTCATCCAGCGCACCCCGCCGTGGGTGATGCCACGGGTGGACCGGCCGATAGGCTCGGCGGAGCGGTGGTTGCACGGCACTGTGCCCGGCACCGCGAAGTTGCGGCGCGGCGCGCTGTGGCTGATCCGGGAGTTCCAGGTCGGCGCGTTCGTCAAGCAGCCGAAACTGATGAAGGCGGCCGAGCGGATCGCACGCGGCCACCTGAGGCGGTCCGTCAAGGACCCTGGGCTGCGGGCTCGCCTCACACCGGACTACACCATCGGATGCAAGCGCATTCTGTTGTCCAACACCTACTATCCGGCGCTCTCGCAACCCAACACCGAGGTCGTCACCTCGGCGCTCAGCGAGGTGCGCGGCTCATCGGTGGTGACGGCTGACGGTACCGAGCGCGAGGTCGACGCGATCATCTTCGGCACCGGGTTCCATGTCACCGACATGCCGATCGGCGATCGGGTCATCGGATCGGACGGCCGCAGTCTCAGCGAGCACTGGAAGAGCGGCATGGCTGCGCTGCGCGGCTGCGCCGTCGACGGCTTCCCGAATCTTCTGTTCATCATCGGACCGAACACCGGCCTCGGGAACAGCTCGATGATCCTGATGATCGAATCATCACTCAACTATGTCGCCGACTACCTGCGCACCCTGGAGCGTTCCGGTGCCGCGGCCTTGGACGCCAAGCCGGCGGCGGTCGCCGCGTGGAACGAGGAGATGCAGCGCCGCGCCTCGCGCACCGTGTGGAACACCGGCGGCTGCAAGAGCTGGTACCTGGACGCCAACGGCCGCAACACCACGGCGTGGCCCGGCACCACCGCCGAGTTCCGGCGCGCCACCAGGCAGTTGAAGCTCTCCGAATACAACCTGCTGGCCCCCGCGGGCCAGTCGTCCGTCGAGTCCGTGACCGGGCCGGCCGCAAAGGTGGCGTCATGACCGCGACATACGAGGCTGTGCAGCCGCGCAGGGCGCTGACCGCGGTCTCCGCGGACGGCACGCGCCTGAACGTGGAGAAGTACGGCCGCACCGACGCTCCGACAGTCGTACTGGTGCATGGGTGGACGTGCTCGACGCTGTTCTGGGCGCCGATGGTGCGGGCCCTGTCATCGGATTTCCGGTTGATCGCCTACGACCAGCGCGGCCATGGTCTGAGTGCGGCGCCCGCCACCCGCAAGGGTTACAGCACGGCCATAATGGCCGATGATCTGCAGGCCGTACTGGAGGCCGTGCTGCCCGAGGGTGAACGCGCGCTGCTCGTCGGTCACTCCATGGGCGGTATGACGATCATGGCGGCCGCCGAACGGCAGTTCGTGCGCGACCGTACCGCCGCCGTGCTGCTGGTGAGTACCGGAGCCAGCCGGCTGATCGGGTCGACGCAGGTGCTGCCGCCGCGACTGAGCGCCCGGTGGCTGCGGCGGGTGCTGCACCGCCAGATCCTCGTCTCGAGCCTGCCGCTGGGCCCGGTCACGCCGATGGCCAAGGCGGTGTTGAAGTACGGGGTGATGGGCCCGGATTCGACACCCGAACAGGTGGATTTCTGCGCTCGGATCGTGCACGCCTGCCGGGCGCGGCCGCGTTCCGCGTGGGGCAAGGTGCAGGCCGTCCTGGACCTGGACGCCGAAGTGGCCGTGCTCACCGCGCCCACCGCGGTCGTCGTCGGAACAGTCGACAAATTGACTCCCAAGGTGCACTCGCACCGCATCGCCGCTGCGCTGCCGCACTGCGTCGGACTGACCGAACTGCCCGGCCGCGGTCACATGACGCCGGTCGAGGACACGCCCGCCGTCGAGGCGCTGATACGCACCCTGGCGGCTGATCATCTGGCGCGGGGTGACGCGGGATCGGAAGGTACGACAAGCGGTGGGGCCGCGACGGCCGGCGAACAGGAGAAGAGCGCATGAGCGGATCATCGTTGGACGGCCGGGTCGTGGTGGTCACGGGTGCGGCTCGCGGTGTCGGTGAGCTGCTCGCCCGCAAACTCGCCGCGCGCGGCGCCCGGCTGGCCCTGGTCGGCCTCGAACCCGATGAACTGAAGAACGTCGCCGCGTCGCTGGGCGGCGAGGCGGCCAGTTGGACCGCCGACGTCACCGACCGGGCGGCGATGGCCGAGGTGGCCGCCGACGTGCGCGCGCGCTTCGGGAGGATCGACGTCGCCGTCGCCAACGCCGGTGTCGCCACCGGCGGGCCGTTCCTCGAATCGGACCCCGACGCCTTCGATCGGGTGATCCAGGTCAACCTGCTGGGCAGCGTCTCGACCGCAAGGGCGTTCCTGCCGGCGCTCGTTGACTCGCACGGCTATTTTCTACAGATCGCATCGCTGGCCGCGATCACCCCCGCGCCCCTGATGGCCGCGTACTGCGCGAGCAAGTCGGGTGTCGAGGCGTTCGCGCACAGCCTGCGCGCCGAGATGGGCCCCAAGGGCGTCAAGGTGGGCGTCGGCTACCTCAGTTGGACCGACACCGACATGGTGCGCGGCGCCGACGAGGACGACGCGCTGCGGGCCATGCGCGCGCGACTGCCGTGGCCGACCAACCGAACGTACCCGCTGGAACCGGCGGTCGAGCGGATCGTCGCCGGGATCGTACGACGATCGCCTCATGTGTACGCGCAGTGGTGGCTGCGCGGCATGCAGCCGGTGCGCGGCTACCTGCCGTCGGTCATCGGCGGCGCGCTGGGGCAGCGGGAGATGCGCCGGGCCGCGCCGGCACTGGCCCGGGCGGCCGGGGTGCGGCGCGGCCTGGTGGGCAGGGGAGGCGCTGCGGACGAGTCGGCGCGGACCTCCGCAAATCACGCTCCGTAGCTGTAATCGCTTGCTGACCTGGGGTTATTGTCCCAGGATGCGGGGGGTGTCCGGCCATGTAAGTCTTGTCGAGGCCCCATCCCCACAAAACTCCAGGAGGAGTAGCCATGGGCGCTTTCGATCAGTTCAAGGACAAGGCCGAGGACTATGCCGAGCAGGCCAAGGGCGCGCAGGGCGACAAGCGGAACAAGTCCGCTGCCGCCCAGAACCCCGAGCAGGCCCAGCGCGGCATGCAGCAGGAGGGGCAGGAGCGTCGTTCCGACCTCGAGGACCAGGCGTCGCGTCGCATGGGCCGCGAGTCCGAGGACGACAACCAGGACGACTGGGCCTGACGTCCGCTTGAGCTGACCTCGGCGTCGCGCATCGCGCGGACACCGAGAACGCCGTGACACGGAAGGGGCGCCCCTGCGGGCGCCCCTTCTGCGTGCCCTGCGGCGGCCGTTGAGCCCGGACGCCGACCCCCGCGCCCATGGCGGCGGACCGCCACCAAGGAAGCGAAGGCCGTGCAACCCGGACCTGGCGGCGCCCCGTCGGTGCTCCTTGGTGCCGCCCGGCGCTCCTAGGCGCTCCTAGGCGCGCGGAGGAAGCGGCGGGCGGGCGCGGTTGGGACGTGAGGACAGGTCGGGCGGTACCGCTGCGGGGTGTTCGCCGAGCAGGGACAGCGCCTCGCGTACGGCGACGGCGAGTTGGCCGTGCCTGCCCTCGGCCCAGTCCAGCGGCGTGCGCAGGCACTCGATGTCGGGCGCGACGCCATGGTTCTCGACGGACCAGCCGTAGGCGTCGAACCAGGCGGCGTTCATCGGGACGGTGATGACCGTGTTGTCACCCAGGCGGTGACGGCCGGTCATACCGACCACGCCGCCCCAGGTGCGCAGGCCGACCACCGGGCCGAGCCGCAGCAGCTTGAAGGCCGCGGTGATCATGTCGCCGTCGGACGACGTGGCCTCGTCGGCGACCGCGACCACCGGGCCGCGGGGGGCGTTGCCGGCGTAGGAGACGGGCTGCGCGTTGCGCGTGACGTCCCAACCGAGCACCGTACGGGTGAGCTTCTCGATGACCAGCTCGCTGATGTTGCCGCCGGCGTTGCCGCGCACATCCACCAGCAGGGCGTCGTAGGCGACTTCCTTGCGCAGGTCGCGGTTGAACTGCGCCCAGCCCGAGCCGCCCATGTCGGGGATGTGCAGGTAGCCGCAGCGGCCGCCGCTCAGGTGCCGGACGACGCTGCGCCGCTTGGCCACCCAGTGCTGGTAGCGCAGCGGCCGTTCGTCGACCAGGGGCACCACGGCGATCCGGCGGGGCGCGCCGCGGCCGCCGGGCGGGGTGAAGGTCAGTTCCACGGTGGTGCCGCCCGCGCCCGACAGCAGCGGGTACGGGCCCGCTTGCGGGTCGACGCGGCGGCCGTCGATGTGGGTGAGGATCGCGCCCTCGCGGATGCCGGTGCCGGCCAGTGGCGAGCGCGCCTTGGAGTCGGACGACTCGCCGGGCAGGATACGGGCGACGGTCCAGGTGCCGTCCTTGTTGTGCTGGAAGTCGGCGCCCAGCAGGCCGATGGGGCGCTGGTAGTGCGGCGGGCCCTCGTTGCGGCGGGCGGGCTGCACGTAAGCGTGCGAGGTGCCCAGTTCGCCGAGCACCTCGCGCAGCAGGTCGGCGAACTCGTCGGGGGTGGCGACGTGTTCGACCAGGGGCCGGTACTGGTCGAGGATCGCCGGCCAGTCCACGCCGCACATGTCGGGCGCCCAGAAGTAGTCGCGGATGAGGCGGCCGGCCTCCGCGTACGACTGGCGCCACTCGGCGGTCGGTTCCACCTCGTGCAGGATGCGGCGCATGTCGACGTAGACGGTGGAGTCGTCGTCGCCGCGCTCGGTGGCGGGCAGGACGGCGAGTTCGCCCTCGTCGAAGACGGCCAGCCGCAGGCCGTCGCCGCTGACGGCGTACCAGTCCATGTGGCGGACGAGTTCGGTGCGCTTGGACTTGCCGAGGTTGAAGTGCTCCAGGGTGGGGCGGGCCGACGGGTCGGTCGGGTTGACGAACGTCTCGCCGAGCGCACCGGAGATCGGCCACCGCAGCCACACCAGACCGCCCTGTACGGGCTCCAGAGCGCTGTACTTGGACGCGGCCACCGGGAAGGGCGTCACCCTGCTGGGAAGCCCCTCAGCCTCCACCACGACCGGTCCGTCGCCGCCGCCCTCGCCCGGGTCCAGACCGGTGCCGACCGGGCTGCCGTCGACCCGCAGCGCGAACGGTGACGGCGTGGCGGAGTTGAGCGGCACCAGGTACGGGCGGCAGCCCAGCGGGAAGGACAGGTCGCCGGTGTGGACGTCGTACACCGGGTCGAAGCCGCGCCATGACAAGAAGGCCAGGTAGCGGCCGTCCCGGGTGAAGACGGGCTGCTCGTCCTCGAAACGGCCGTTGGTGACGTCGATGATCGTATGGTCGGCGAGCCGGGCGATCTTGATGGAACGCAGCGAGCGTCCGACGCCAGGGTGCGACCAGGTCAGCCACGCCGAGTCGGGGGAGAAGGCGAGGTTGCGGACCGGGCCGTTGGTGGAGCGGACAAGCTCGTCGACCGCGCCGGTCACCACGGGTGGGCGGGGCGGGCCGTACTCGTCGTCGGTGTCGCCTTCGCCGGTGGCGACGAGCAGCAGCCGACCGTCGTGGGAGGCGACGGCGAGGACGGCGCCGTCGGGCGAGGAGACCATCTCGGTGACGCGGCCCAGACGCCCGACGGCCAGCCGCGCGTGGGGGGTGTCGGGCGCGTCGCCGAACGGGCTCGGGTGGGTGGCACCACCGGTACCGCGGTGTCGCCCGCCGCCCCTGCCGCCGCCTTCGCCGTCTGCCTCCTCCTGACCGTCGTCCGGGCCGTCGTCGCTGCTGCCAGGGGCGTACGACTGGGAGTTCGCGTCACCCGCGCGGGTGACCTCGCCTGGCGTCACATCCGCGCCCGCCGGCCCACTCGTACGGGTGAGGTCGCTGGTCCAGCGGACCGGCCCGCCGATGGTGCGCCCGCCGACCGGGACGACGTCGACATCGGCGTCCGCGTCGGCGGGGGCGCCGGCCCGCGGGACGAAGGCGAGTTCGGCGGTGAAGTCGCCGGGAACGTCACCCGCGCCCTCGGGGCCGCGGGTCAGCGCCCGGGAGGCGCGCCCCGGCAGATGGGCGAGTTCGATGCCGTCCTCGCCCTCGCCGTCGGTGACATAGGCGACCAGACCGGTGTCGCCGAGCATCTCCGGCAGGCGCACCCGGGCACCGGGGACATCGCTGATGGTGCGGGCCGGGCCGTCGCGGTGGGTGAGCCAGTACAGGCTGCCGCGTACGCAGACGGCACTGGCGCGGCCGGTGCCGTCCATGGCCAGGCCGTCGAGGTTCGCGGCGGCCGGCACCTGGTAGGGGCGGCGCCCGCTGCGCGGTCCGCCGAGGCGGACGTCCAGGCGTCGGGGCTCGGCATCGGCGGCCAGGTCGTCGACGAGCCACAGGGAGCCCGCGCACTGGTAGACGACACGGTTGCCGTCGGTGGCGGCGGAGCGCGCGTAGAAGTCGGCGTGGTCGGTGTGGCGGCGCAGGTCGCTGCCGTCGGGACGGCAGGAGTACAGGTTGCCGATGCCCTCGTGGTCGGAGAGGAACGCGATGCGGCCTGCGACGAACATCGGGGAGGCCAGATGGCCGTCGAGATCGGGCACGAGCCGCTCGCCGTGCAGCCACAGGCGGCCGGTGGCGCCGCCGCGGTAGCGCTTCCAGGCGTGCGGTTCGTGCGGCGGGGTGCCGGTGAGCAGCAGGGTGCGGCGCTCCCCGTCGTCGCAGTCGTGCACGGCGATGTCGGAGACCGGCCCCCAGGGCAACGGACCGCCGGGCTCGTGCTCGGTCGGCACGCTGTGTGCCCAGGTGTGGTAGGCGAACGGCTGCCCGTGCGACGACACCGCCAGGATGTCGCCGTCCGGCGTCCAGGAGCACACCCGGGTGTCGGAACTGCCCCAGAACGTCAGCCGCCGCGGGGCGCCTCCGTCCACGGGGACGACGTACACCTCGGGGTCAAGGCTCCGCCAGGTGGTGAAGGCGATGGAGGTGCCGTCGGGCGAGAGGCGGGGGACCCCCACTCTCGTGCGGTCGGCGGTCACCCGCCAGGCGCGGCCGGGCGGGGCGCCCGGTGGCCCGAGCGGGGCCACCCAGATGTCGTCCTCCGCGGCGAAGCAGAGCAGGTCGCCGTGCAGGTGCGGGAACCGGAGGTACGCGCCGTCGCTCACCCCACCCATGGTTCGGGGCGCCCGCGGGACGGGCAACTTTTCACGCCGTCGCACGCCCCCGGGCTGCTTCCGTACGCCCCGCGCCGGGTATGCGGGAGCGGGGGCGTACGGAGGCAGTGGCGGGGCCCGCACCTGAAGTAGGCACGCACGCCTGCGTGCCGCGCGCTGTGCATGCCTACGCGTGCCTACGACGTGGCGCGGGCCGCCGCGCGTCCCGCCGTACGGCCCGAGAACAGGCAGCCGCCGAGGAACGTGCCCTCCAACGAGCGGTAGCCGTGCATGCCGCCGCCGCCGAAGCCGGCCGCCTCGCCGGCCGCGTACAGGCCCGCCAGGGGCGCGCCGCGGCCGCCGGCGCCCTCGTCGCCGCCGGGAGCGGTTCCGGCCAGCACACGGCCGTCCAGGTCCGTTTCCAGGCCGCCCAGCGACTTGCGGGTGAGGATGTTGAGCCGGACCGCGATCAGCGGGCCGGCCTTCGGGTCGAGCAGGCGGTGCGGGGAGGCTGTGCGCACCAGCTTGTCGCCGATGTAGTTGCGGGCGCCGCGGATCGCGGTCACCTGGAGGTCCTTGGTGTAGGTGTTGGCGATCTCCCGGTCGCGGGCCTCGATCTCGCCGCGCAGCGCGGCCTCGTCGATGAGCCCGTCGCCGGTGACCGCGTTCATGCCGCGCACCAGGGCGCTGAGGTCGCGCTCGACCACGAAGTCGACGCCGTGCTGCTTGAACGCCTCGACCGGCCCCGGGGCGCCGGGCAGCACCCGCTTGAGCACTTCACGCACGCTCTTGCCGGTCAGGTCCGGGTTCTGTTCGGAGCCCGACAGCGCGAACTCCTTCTCGATGATCTTCTGGGTGAGGACGAACCACGTGTACTCGTGCCCGGTGCCCATGATGTGTTCCAGGGTGCCGAGCGTGTCGAAGCCGGGGAAGTACGGTACGGGCAGCCGCTTGCCGGTCGCGTCGAGCCACAGGGACGACGGGCCGGGCAGGATGCGGATGCCGTGCCGGGCCCAGATCGGATTCCAGTTCTCGATGCCCTCGGTGTAGTGCCACATGCGGTCGCCGTTGATCAGACGACCGCCCGCCGCCTCGGCGACGCCCAGCATCAGGCCGTCGACGTGGGCGGGGACTCCGGACAGCAGCTTGGCCGGCGGGGTGCCCAGGCGCTCGGGCCAGGCGGCGCGCACCAGGTCGTGGTTGCCGCCGATGCCTCCGGATGTGACCACCACGGCCTGCGCGCGCAGTTCGAAGGCACCCGTCACCTCACGGGAACTGGCCACGCCGCGCGGTACGCCACTGGGCGCCAGCACCTCGCCGGACACACCGTCCACGGCGCCGCCGGTCTTGGTCAGGGCCGTTACCCGGTGCCGGAAGCGCAACTCGACGCGGCCGCCGGCGACCGCGTCGCGTACCCGCTGCTCGAAGGGTGCGACGACGCCCGGGCCGGTGCCCCAGGTGATGTGGAAGCGCGGCACCGAGTTGCCGGGGCCGGTCGCGAGGAAGCCGCCGCGTTCGGCCCAGCCGACCACCGGGAAGACCCGCAGGCCGCGTTCGTGCAGCCAGGCGCGCTTCTCACCGGCGGCGAAGTGCACGTACGCCTCCGCCCAGCGGCGCGGCCAGTGGTCCTCGGGGCGGTCGAAGCCGGCGGTGCCGAGCCAGTCCTGCCAGGCCAGGTCCGCGCTGTCCTTGATCCGCATCCGGCGCTGCTCAGGAGAGTCGACGAAGAACAGCCCGCCGAACGACCAGAACGCCTGGCCGCCCAGCGACGTCTCCGGCTCCTGGTCGACGAGGATCACCTTGCGACCCGCCTCGGCCAGTTCCACCGTGGCGACCAGCCCGGCCAACCCCGCGCCCACCACCACGACGTCCGCGTCCAGCGCCATCGACCCGCTCCCTCGGTCATCCTTACTCGCCGGTAGAAACCTTAGGGCAGCACGTTACGCGAGCGCGCTCCCGCGGTCAGGGGTTGTGGCGAACCCGGCTTCGAGGCTCCTCGGGCGGGCGGCCCGGACGTATCCGCGACCGGCTGACGCGCACCCCGGATCGGCGACAGAGGGTGACGGGCGGCGGGAGCCGCGGGGCAGGAGAGCGGCGGGCGGGATACGTACGACGCGTGTGCCTCGGCGGCATGCGACGCCTCGGTGTTGACGGCGACGTGATGGCACGCGCCGGGCACATGATGTGCCTGCGAACCCACTCGTTCAGGTGACCTGACGACCTGTCCGCCGGCGCCCGCGACCTCACCCGTACGGCCGCGGGCGCCCGATCGTCCTGCTGCCTGACGGCTCGTCAATCAGCGGTTCTGTAAATCTATTGACGGGACGTCAACGATCTCTCCTGCGGTCCATGCGGCGGCATCCGGCTCGCGCCCTGCGGCGGCGTGCCGTGACCTGGGCGACGATCGGCACCTGTGTCCTCGTCGTGTTTCAAGCATTGACAGGAGCGGGGCGGCTCCCCACTATGGGAGCGCTCCCACGTTAAGAGCGTGTAACTCCACACCGCACCAACGGCACCACCTCCCATGACCTTTCGACGGAGCTTCGAAGGTCCATCCCCCCAATGGAGGTCGTTCGCACATGGCAGTTCCGATAATCCGACGCAGAACCGCCGCACTGGCCGCAGGGGCGCTCGTCGTCGCCTCCGGCGCGGTCGCGGCCGCGTTGAGCAGTACCACCGCCCAGGCCGCGTCCAGCGCCTGCACAGTCGACTACACCGTGTCGTCCCAGTGGGACAGCGGCTTCACCGCGTCCGTGACGGTCACCAACAACGGCGCGGCGACCACCAGCTGGAAGGTCGGCTGGTCGTTCGCCGGCAACCAGAAGGTGACGCAGGGCTGGAGCGCCGACATCAGCCAGTCCGGCTCGGGCGTCACCGCGTCCAGCCTCTCCTACAACGGCACGCTGGCGTCCGGCGGAAGCGTCGACTTCGGCTTCAACGGCTCCTACAGCGGGGCCAACGCGGTTCCCACGGCGTTCACCCTCAACGGCGTCGCGTGCGGTGCCGCGGGCGGCGACGACGGCGGCACCACGGGCGGCGGGACCACCACCCCGCCGACGACTCCCCCCACCACACCCCCGACCACCCCGCCGAGCGGCGGCGACGGCCAGCGGGTGGACAACCCGTACGTGGGCGCGAAGGGATACGTCAACCCGGAGTGGTCGTCCGAGGCGTCCGCTGACGGCGGCGCCGCGATCGCGGACGAGTCGACCGCGGTCTGGCTGGACCGGATCGCCGCGATCAACGGCGTCGACGGCGCGATGGGCCTCAAGGACCATCTCGACGAGGCGGTCGCCCAGGCCAACGGCCAGCCGCTGACCGTGGAGTTCGTCATCTACGACCTGCCCGGCCGCGACTGCGCCGCGCTCGCCTCCAACGGCGAGCTGGGCCCTGACGACCTGTCGACGTACGAGACGCAGTACATCGACCCGATCGCGTCGATCATGTCGGACCCGGCGTACGCGAACCTGCGGATCGTCAACATCATCGAACCGGACTCGCTGCCGAACATCGTCACCAACGCCAGCGGCGAGGCGGGTTCCACCGCCGCCTGCGCGACGATGAAGCAGAACGGCAACTACGAGAAGGGCGTCGGCTACGCGCTCGCCAAGCTCGGCGCGCTGTCCAACACCTACAACTACATCGACGCCGGTCACCACGCGTGGCTCGGCTGGGACAGCAACTTCGTCCCCGCCGCGCAGGAGTTCCTGAAGGCCGCCACCACCAGTGGCGCCACCGTCCACGACGTACAGGGCTTCATCACCAACACGGCGAACTACAGCGCCACCGTGGAGCCCAACTTCAAGGTGACCGACAACGTCAACGGCACCACGGTGCGGCAGTCCAAGTGGGTCGACTGGAACAACTACGTCGACGAGCAGTCCTACGCCACCGCGCTGCGCACCGAACTGGTCAGCGTCGGCTTCGACAGCACCATCGGCATGCTGATCGACACCGGCCGCAACGGCTGGGGCGGTACCTCCCGGCCCACCGCCCCCGGCGCCACCACCAGCGTGGACACCTACGTCGACGGCGGCCGGATCGACCGGCGCATCCACGCCGGGAACTGGTGCAACCAGTCCGGTGCCGGCATCGGCGAGCGCCCGACCGCGGCCCCGGCCGCGGGACTGGACGCCTACGTGTGGATCAAGCCTCCCGGCGAGTCGGACGGTTCGAGCAAGGCCATCGCCAACGACGAGGGCAAGGGCTTCGACCAGATGTGCGACCCGACCTACGGCGGCAACGCGCGAAACGGCAACAACCCGACCGGCGCGCTGCCGGACTCGCCGCTCGCGGGCCACTGGTTCTCGGCGCAGTTCCACCAGCTCCTGCAGAACGCGTACCCGCCGCTGTCGTAGCACCTGGCAGGTAGGCAGCGGAATCCCCCCACCGGGCCCGTGACGGGGCCGCTCCCGGGTCACCACGACCGGGACGGTCCCGCTACGGGCCCGCCGCGTGCCCTCGCCCGCCGGTTCGTACGATCGGGGAGTACGGGGACGGGTGGGGGCGGGTGTTTCGGGAGGCGGCAGAAGATGAGCGGCGAGGGCGGCGGCATCCGCGATGCAGGCGGCGGCGACCGTGCCGCGGAAGGCGCGGAAGGCGCGGGCGGTTCGGGCGGTGTCGTGGTGCACGGGACGGTCGCGGACGGCTGGGAGCCGGTGCGGGACGCCTTCGCGGACAACTTCCTGCGGCGCGGGGACGTCGGGGCGGCCGTGGCGCTCCACCACGAGGGCCGGCCGGTGGTGGACCTGTGGGCCGGGCGCACCGGCTTCGACGGCGGCGGGCCGTGGGAAGGGCGGACCGCGCAGGTCGTCAGGTCGGCGGGCAAGGGGGTGGCGGCGGTGTGCCTGCTGCTGCTCCACCAGCGCGGGCAGCTGGACCTCGACGCGCCCGTGGCCACGTACTGGGCCGAGTTCAAGGCGGCGGGCAAGGACCGGGTGACGGTGCGGGACGTGTTGGCGCACCGGGCCGGGGTGCCCGCGCTGGACACACCGCTCACCCCGCGGGAGGCGGTCGACGGCGTGTCGGGGCCGCGGGCGGTGGCCGCGCAGGCGCCGCTGTTCGTGCCGGGACGCGAGCACGGGTACCACGCGCAGACCTTCAGCTGGCTGGTCGGGGAACTGGTGCTGCGGGTCTCCGGTCGGACTGTCGGACAGTACGTCGCCGAGGAGGTCGCCGGGCCGCTCGGCCTCGACCTGTGGCTGGGGCTGCCCGCGGACCAGGAGCACCGGGTCGGCCGGATCGGGCCTGTCGCCACGCCTGAACCGCCCGCGTCCGGCGGGCTGCGGGCCCGTCCCAAGCGCACCGTGCAGGACGCCTACGCCGACCCCGCGTCGCTGACCACCCGGGCTTTCGCCGCGATCACCCCGCTGCCGGACGAGAACGACCCCGGCTACCGGGCCGGGCAGCTGGCGGGTTCCGGCACGATCGCGACCGCGCGGTCGCTGGCGCGCTGCTACGCGGCGCTGGTCGGCGACGTCGAGCGGGGCGAGCAGGCCCGTGACGTCGAGCAGGGCGGGCCCGTGGCAGCGAGCCAGGGCGGGGGCCGGCGGCTGTTCGCGCCCGGCACGCTGGCGGCCGCGCGCACCGTGGAGGCGGACGGGCCCGACCGGGTGCTGGTGGTCAACACCCGTTTCGGGCTGGGCTTCATGCTGCACGGTCCGGCCTCGCCGCTGCTGGCCGCGGGTTCGTTCGGGCATCCGGGGCGCGGTGGGTCGCTGGGGTTCGCCGATCCCGAGGCCGGGATCGGCTTCGCGTACGTCACCAACGGGATGCAGCGCAATGTGACCGCGGATGCGCGTGCACAAGCTCTGGTCAGGGCTGTTCGGCAGTGCCTACGCTGACCGGATGACTGAACGCTTCGACGGCTACGGCGTGGTGGTGACGGGGGCGGCCCGTGGGATCGGTGAGGCGACGGCGCGCAGGTTCGCCGCCGAGGGCGCGGGGGTGCTGATCGCCGATCTGGACGGGGTGGCGGCTTCGCGTACGGCCGCCGCGATCCGGGCGGACGGCGGCCGGGCGGAGGCAGTGCGCTGCGATGTGGCGGAACGGGCGTCGGTGGACGCGGCGATCGCCCGCGCGGTGGATGTGTTCGGCACGCTGGACGTGCTGGTCAACAACGCCTACTCCTGCGGCGAGCACCACGACGACTTCACCCTGGAGAGTGACGAGGAGTGGCAGCGCGACCTGGATGTCACCCTCAGCGGTGCGATGAGATGCTCGCGCGCCGCTCTTCCCCATCTGATGAACGCACCGCGCCGACGTGGCGCGATCGTCAACATCGGTTCGGTCAACGGGTTGTCGTACTTCGGCAACCACTCCTACAGCGCGGCGAAGGCGGGCCTGGTCTCGCTCACCCGCACCCTCGCGGTGCACGCGGCGCCGGACGGGGTGCGCGTCAACCTCGTGGCGCCCGGCACGATCCGCACCCCGGCATGGGCCGGCCGCGAGGAGATCCTCACGAAGGCCGCCGGGTCGTATCCGCTGGGGCGGATCGGCGAGCCCACCGACATCGCGGCGGCCGTCGCGTTCCTGGCGTCGCGGGACGCCGCCTGGATCACCGGGGTCACCTTGCCGGTGGACGGCGGGATTCTGAACAGCAATTCGGGTTTCACGGACGCGTTGGCGGCTGAGTGAGGCGAGGCCGGCCGCACACCTCCTGAAGACCTCAGGTCCCCACGTCCTCATGTCCTGAAGTCCTCAGGTCCTGCTGAGGACCTCAGGATCCGAGGCCATCCGCCTACCGGGCGCCGGTCAGATCCACGAATCCAGCCACATCCTGGCCTGCCAGGAGTGGTAGGGGATCGTCATCCCTGTGTAGATCGGGAAGAAGTAGATGAAGTTCCAGATGATGAGCAGCACCAGGGTGCCCGCGCCCACCGCGCCCCACATACGTCTGCTCTCGGTGGCCTCGCGTGGACCGAGGAAGGCGCCGATCATCATGGTGACGGCCAGGCACAGGTAGGGCACGAAGGCGACCGCGTAGAAGTAGAAGATCGTGCGGTCCTGGTAGTGGAACCAGGGGAGCAGGCCGGCGCCGGCCGCGCAGAGGATGGCGCCCGCCCGCCAGTCGCGCCGGGCGATCCACCGGTAGAGCAGGTAGACCAGGGCGAAGCAGGCCGACCACCACAGCAGCGGGGTGCCCAGGGCGAGGATCTCGCGGGCGCAGCCCTCGGAGGCGGTGCAGCCGTCCTGCCCGTACTTGGGCGACTCGAAGTAGTACGAGACCGGCCGCCCGAGGACCAGCCAGCTCCAGGGGTTGGACTCGTACGGGTGGTAGGTGTGCAGGCCGATGTTGAACTTGTAGACGTCGTGTTCGTAGTGCCACAGGCTGCGAAGGGGCGCCGGGATGAAGGACCAGAAGCCGCCGCGGCCGTCCGCCCAGTGCCGGTCGTAGGCGTCGCTGGACATGAACCAGCCGGTCCAGGTGATCAGGTAGGTCACCACGGCGACCGGCAGCATCGTCAGCACCGACCAGCCGAGATCCTTGCGCAGGACGGCCAGGTACGGGCTGCGGGAGCCGGCGACGCGCCGTGAGCCGATGTCCCACAGCACCGTCAGGATCATGAAGAAGGCCAGGAAGTACATGCCGTTCCACTTGCTGGAAGCGGCGAGGCCCAGGAGGACGGCGGCGGCGATGCGCCAGGGGCGCCAGCCCATGCCCTGGCGGGAGGCGGTGGCGTCGTCGGGCCCGGCGAAACCGTCCTCACCGACCGGCAGGGCGGCCGCGAGGCGGCCTCTGGCCCAGTCGCGGTCGACCAGCAGGCAGCCGAACGCGGCGAGTGCGAAGAACATGATGACGAGGTCGAGCAGCGCGATCCGGCTCATCACGAACTCGAGGCCGTCCACGGCCATCAGGGTGCCCGCGATGCAGCCGAGCGCGGTGGAGCGGAACAGCCGGCGGCCGATCCGGCAGAGCATGAGCACCGCCAGGGTGCCGAGCACGGCCATCATGAAGCGCCAGCCGAAGGGGTTCAGCCCGAAGATCCACTCGCCGAACCCGATGATCCACTTGCCGGTGGGCGGGTGCACGACGTAGCTGCCGACCTTGGACAGCGGGATGACCTGCGGGTGCGCGAGGATCTCCGGGTTGGAGATCTTGCCGTCCGGCCACGTGCCCTCGTAGCCGTACTTGATCATCGACCAGGCGTCCTTGGCGTAGTACGTCTCGTCGAAGACGACATCGCGCGGGCTGCCCAGGCGCCAGAAGCGCAGGCCGCCCGCGAGGACGGCGACCATGATCGGGCCGAGCCAGCCGGACCACTTCGCGGCCAGGTGGGCGAGGCGCGGGCCGAGGCCGAGCATCTGCCAGATCCTGGTGCCGGGTTCGGGAAACGGCGGGACCAGGCGTTCGCGGGTGTCGGTCCGGGGCGGTTCGACGTGCCCGAAACCGCGCAGCCGCCGCGCCCACGCGCTCGGCTCCGCCTGTGCCCGGACGCCCTCTGGGGCACGGTCCTGCGCCACGGTCTCACTCGTCACCGGCCCATCGTAGGGAAAGCGTCTGAGATTGCGATGAGCTGTCCGCACCCGGGGCGGCTTTGTCCGGTAATCCGAGCGCGGAGCCGGCCCTCGGGCCGCGCCTAGACTCAAGCCGTGACCAGCTCATCCGAAGATCCGTCCGACCGCACGGCCCGGCACACGTCCCAGCAGGCGGCCCGGCAAGCGGAGCGGAACGTGGCCGACGACACGGTCGCCGACGGCACGGGCCGCGACGCGCTCGACGCCGAGCTGGACGACGCCGAGCCCGACGAAACCGGTGACGCCACCGCGAACGGCACCGCGAACGTCGCGACGAACGGCACCGCACCCGCGCCCCTCGCATACGACCCGTCCGCGGTGCGGACGGTACCCGCGGGAGAGGGCCTGCTCGTGCTGGCGGGCACGCCGATCGGGGACGTCGCGGACGCGCCGCCGCGGCTGGCCGCCGAGCTGGCCGCGGCCGACGTGGTGGCCGCCGAGGACACCAGGCGGCTGCGCCGGCTGACACAGGCGCTGGGCGTGGAGCCGGCCGGGCGCGTGGTGTCGTACTTCGAGGGGAACGAGGCGGCCCGCACCGGGGAACTCGCCGACGCGCTGCAGGGCGGCGCCCGGGTGGTGCTGGTGACGGACGCGGGCATGCCGTCGGTGTCCGACCCGGGCTACCGTCTGGTGGCCGCCGCGGTGGAGCGCGGGGTGCGGGTGACGGCGGTGCCGGGGCCGTCGGCGGTGCTGACCGCGCTGGCGGTGTCGGGCCTGCCGGTGGACCGGTTCTGCTTCGAGGGGTTCCTGCCGCGCAAGCCGGGGGAGCGGCTGGCCCGGCTCAGGGAGGTCGCGGCCGACCGCCGCACGCTCGTGTACTTCGAGGCGCCGCACCGTATCGACGACACCCTGGCCGCCATGGCGGAGGTGTTCGGCGCCGAGCGGCGGGCGGCGGTGTGCCGGGAGCTGACCAAGACGTACGAGGAGGTACGGCGCGGCCCGCTGGAGGAGCTCGCGCGCTGGGCCGCCGAACGGGTGAGGGGCGAGATCACCGTGGTGGTTGAGGGCGCCCCGGCGCCGGTGGCGGGGGACGTGGCACCGGAGGAGCTGGCCCGGCGGGTGGCGGTACGGGAGGAGGCGGGGGAGCGGCGCAAGGAGGCGATCGCGGCGGTCGCGGTGGAGGCGGGGGTGCCGAAGCGGGACGTGTTCGACGCGGTGGTGGCGGCGAAGCACGGGAAGGCGTGAGGACCACCCGGAAGGCGTGAGGCGGCCGGAAGCCTCCCCGCCGTCGCTTGCCGTGCCGCGCCGTCACCTCCGTCCCCCGCAGTTCCCGCGCTTCCGGCCGTGACCGGCGCGAACTTCGGCCCGCCCGCGAGGGCGGACATAAACGTGGTGCAGGGCAAAGCAATATCGCCGATCTCCCACATACGCCCCAAATCTGGCCCAAGTCTCTCCCTGGTGTGCTGCGGGAGGGGCGGGCGGGGCGTTCGCTGGTGGTGGGAAGTCCCGGTCGGACAAGGCGTCCGTAGGGCCGCAGGAGCTGCCATGAGCGAGACCGTCGGAAGCGGACGTACGGCGACGGGGGCGAGCACGAGTGCGGGACACCCGGTGCCACCCGGTGCTTCCGCGTACAACGTCAGGGAGGCGTACTCCTTCGCGTGCATGAACTGCGGGCACGGCTGGGAGCAGGCGTACGAGATAGAGCACCGTGTCGACACCTCGGGTCGCCCCTATGTCACGTACCTGGCCGACGGCACCCCGGTCCCCTCGCCGCTGACCCGTCCCAACTGCGGGAACTGCGGCGGCCACCTGGTGCGCATCATGCGCTCCGGGCAGGTCGACGAGGTGGTGTCGCGGTGGCACGCGCCGCGGCCGCCGCACGCCGAGCCGCACGCGCACCACTGGTCGGTGCTCGGGCTGCTGCACCGCAGGCACGGCGGACCCGGCACACCCGCAGGACCCGCGGTCTGACGGGACCCGGTGGACCCCACCCGGGTCCACCGGGCAGGTGACGGGCCCCGCGGGGGACCGCCGGCCGCGTGACGGGCCCGGTCGCGCCGATCCCTAGGATCGGACCCATGCCGACGAAGCCGACGAAGAAGAGCGCCGAGCCCGCACCCGCCCCGCAGCCGTTGCGCGTCCCGGTCGCCGACTCGCACACCCACCTGGACATGCAGTCCGGCACGGTCGAGGAGGCGCTGGCGGCGGCAGCGGCGGTCGGGGTGCACACCCTCATCCAGGTCGGCTGCGACCTGGAGGGCTCGCGCTGGGCGGCGCGGACCGCGGCGGAATACGACGCGATCTGGGCGGCGGTGGCGCTGCACCCCAACGAGGCGCCCAGGATCGTGCACGGCGACCCCGACCACTGGTCACGCCAGGGCGACCGGGAACCGGGCGGGATGGCCGCGCTGGAGGCGGCGATCGACGAGATCGACGCGCTGGCCGCGCTGCCGCAGGTGCGGGGCGTGGGGGAGACCGGCCTCGACTACTTCCGCACCGGGCCGGGCGGCGCGCAGGCCCAGGCGCACTCCTTCCGGCGGCACATCGCGATCGCCAAGCGGCACGGCAAGGCGCTGGTCATCCACGACCGGGACGCGCACGAGGACGTGCTGCGCATCCTGCTGGAGGAGGGCGCGCCCGACACCGTGCTCTTCCACTGCTTCTCCGGGGACGCGGCCATGGCGAAGCTGTGCGCCGAGCGCGGCTACTACCTGTCCTTCGCCGGGAACGTCAGCTACAAGTCGGCGCAGAACCTGCGGGACGCGGTGGCGGCCGCTCCGCTGGACCGGCTGCTGGTGGAGACGGACGCGCCCTTCCTCACCCCGGTGCCGCACCGGGGGCGGCCCAACGCGCCCTACCTGATCCCGGTGACGCTGCGGGCGATGGCCGCGGCCAGGGGCGAGGACGAGGACACCCTGGCGGCGGCGGTGGCGCGGAACACGGCGCGGGTCTTCGGGTACTGACCGGCGGCTGGTAGGAGCCGGTGCGGGCGGCGGATAGCCTTGCGGGTGTGAGTACGACAGACCCCGACGCGCCCGGCGCCCTGCTCGGACCGGCCGACGTGCGCGCGCTGGCCGCCGCGCTGGGGGTGCGGCCGACCAAGCAGCGCGGCCAGAACTTCGTGATCGACGCGAACACCGTACGGCGGATCGTGCGCACCGCGGAGGTCGGGCCGGACGACGTGGTAGCCGAGGTCGGGCCGGGGCTCGGGTCGCTGACGCTGGCGCTGCTGGAGACCGCGGACCGGGTCACCGCGATCGAGATCGACGACGTGCTCGCCGCGGCCCTGCCCGCGACCGTGGCCGCGCGGCTGCCGGAGCGGGCCGACCGGTTCGCGCTGGTGCACAGCGACGCGATGGCGGTGACCGCACTGCCCGGCCCGGCGCCGACCGCGCTCGTCGCGAACCTCCCCTACAACGTGGCCGTGCCGGTGCTGCTGCACATGCTCGCGACCTTCCCGACCATCGAGCGGACCCTGGTGATGGTGCAGGCCGAGGTGGCCGACCGGCTGGCCGCGGCGCCCGGCAACAAGGTGTACGGGGTGCCGTCGGTGAAGGCGAACTGGTACGCGCGGGTGCGGCGCGCGGGCTCGATCGGGCGCAACGTCTTCTGGCCCGCTCCGAACGTCGACTCCGGCCTGGTGTCGCTGGTGCGGCGCGACCCGCCGAAGACCACGGCGACCCGGGCCGAGGTGTTCGCGGCCGTCGACGCGGCGTTCGCGCAGCGCCGCAAGACGCTGCGGGCCGCGCTGGCCGGGTGGGCCGGGTCGGCGGCGGCCGCCGAGGCGGCGCTGGTCGCCGCGGGGGTGTCGCCGCAGGCGCGGGGCGAGGCGCTGACGGTGGAGGAGTTCGCGGCGATCGCCGAGCACCGGCCGGTGTGACGATCCCACCGGCCGCGGGGCGGGCGGACGAACCGGAAGAACGCAGAGACGAACGTCGTACGAACCGAGGAGAATCTGATCGTGACCGCCGTGACCGTACGTGTGCCCGCCAAGGTCAATGTGCAGCTCGCTGTCGGCGGGCGGCGGCCGGACGGGTTCCATGACCTGGCGAACGTGTTCCTCGCGGTGGGATTGTACGACCATGTGACGGCCAGGTCCGCGGATGAGCTGACGATCACCGCGGAGGGGCGGGATGTCGCCGGCATCCCGCTGGACCGTACGAACCTGGCCGCGCGGGCCGCGGTCGCGCTCGCCGAGCACCACGGCATCGAGCCCCGCGTGCACCTGCACATCGCCAAGGACATCCCGGTGGCCGGGGGGATGGCGGGCGGCAGCGCCGACGGGGCGGGCGCGCTGCTCGCGTGCGACGCGCTGTGGGGACTGGGCACGCCGATGGCGGAACTGCTGCGGATCGCCGGGGAGCTGGGCAGCGATGTGCCGTTCCCGCTGCTCGGCGGGGCCGCGCTCGGGGTGGGGCGCGGGGAGCGGCTCACCGCGCTGGAGGTCAGCGGTGCGTTCCACTGGGTGTTCGCGCTGGCCGACGGCGGGCTGTCCACGCCCGAGGTGTACCGCGAGTGCGACCGGCTCCGCCGGGAGAGCGGGGCGGGCGACCTGGCGGGCGAGGTGGCCGAGCCCGCGGCCGACCCGGCGCTGGTGGCCGCGCTGGCGGACGGGGACGCCCACGCGCTGGCCCGGGTGCTGGTGAACGACCTCCAGGAAGCGGCGCTGTCCCTGCGTCCCAGCCTGGCTGACACCGTTGCCGCGGGGCTCGGGGCGGGGGCGCTGGCCGGGATCGTCTCCGGGTCCGGGCCGACCGTCGCCTTCCTCGCCGCCGAGGAGGAGGGCGCCGCCAAGATCGCGGACGTGCTCGGCGATTGTTCGAGGGTCGCGGTCGCACCCGCCGCCGGAGCCACCGTCCTTCCGCAAGCCGACCGGTAACCCCTCCCGTCACCGTCCTCACGCCATCTGCCACCCGCCTGCCACCCCGACCGTCACCTCACCCGCCACCCCTCCCGGGGGGCCCGCCTCACCCGCACATCACCGCGGCGCGGACGCTCCCCCGGCCCGCCGCCTCACCCCGCCGCCCCACCGGCGTCCCACCTCCCTCCGCTCCCCGCCGCCGGCGGCCGCCCCGCCCCGTTTACCCTTGAACCCGTCCCCCACGACAACCCCCGTCCCCCAAGAGAGAGCCGTCCGTGGCCGTCAACCTCGTCAATGTCGAAAGCGTCAGCAAGACCTACGGGACGCGCATGCTGCTCGAAGGGGTGTCGCTCGGGGTGTCCGAGGGGGACCGGATCGGGGTGGTCGGGCGGAACGGCGACGGGAAGACGACGCTGGTGCGGATGCTGGCCCGGCTGGAGGACCCGGACGCGGGGCGCGTGACGCAGCAGGGCGGCCTGCGGTTGGGCGTGCTGACGCAGGGCGACTCGCTGGACCCGGCCGCGACCGTCCGGCAGGAGATCGTCGGGGACCGCCCGGACCACGACTGGGCCGGGGACGCGCGGATCAGGGACGTGCTGACCGGGCTGTTCGGGGCGCTGGACCTGCCCGGCTTCGACCGTGGCCTGGACACCGTGATCGGCCCGCTGTCCGGCGGCGAGCGGCGCCGTATCGCGCTGGCGAAGCTGCTGATCGGCGAGCAGGACCTGATCGTGCTCGACGAGCCCACCAACCACCTGGACGTGGAAGGCATCTCGTGGCTGGCCGGCCATCTGCGCGCGCGCCGCGCCGCGTTGGTCTGCGTCACTCACGACCGCTGGTTCCTGGACCAGGTCTGCACGCGGATGTGGGACGTGCAGCGCGGCACCGTCTACGAGTACGAAGGCGGCTACAGCGACTACGTGTTCGCGCGCGCCGAGCGGGAGCGGATCGCCGCCACCGAGGAGGCCAAGCGGCAGAACCTGATGCGCAAGGAGCTGGCGTGGCTGCGCCGCGGCGCCCCGGCCCGCACCTCCAAGCCGCGGTTCCGGATCGAGGCGGCCAACGCCCTGATCGAGGACGTGCCGCCGCCGCGCGACAGCGCCGAGCTGATGAAGTTCGCGAACTCCCGGCTCGGCAAGACCGTGTTCGAGCTGGAGGACGTGACGATCACCGCGGGCCCCAAGACGCTGCTGGAGCACATCACCTGGCAGCTCGGCCCGGGCGACCGGATCGGCCTGGTCGGGGTGAACGGCGCCGGCAAGACGTCGCTGCTGCGGGCTCTGGGCGAGGCGGCCGCAAGCGACGGGGAGCGGCAGCCCGCACACGGCCGGGTCGTGGTGGGCCGGACCGTCAAACTCGCCTACCTCTCCCAGGAGGTGGCCGAACTCGCCCCCACGCAGCGGGTGCTGGAGGCCGTGGAGTCGGTACGGCAGCGGGTCGACCTCGGCAAGGGCCGGGAGCTGACCGCGGGCCAGCTCTGCGAGAAGTTCGGCTTCGGCAAGGAGAAGCAGTGGACACCGGTCGGCGACCTGTCCGGCGGTGAGCGCCGCAGGCTGCAGATCCTGCGGCTGCTGATGGACGAGCCCAACGTCCTCTTCCTCGACGAGCCGACCAACGACCTCGACATCGAGACGCTGACCCAGCTGGAGGACCTGCTCGACGGCTGGCCCGGCTCGATGCTGGTGATCAGCCACGACCGCTACTTCCTGGAGCGCACCACCGACCGGGTGTTCGCGCTGCTCGGCGACCGGACCCTGCGGATGCTGCCGCGCGGCGTGGACGAGTACCTGGAGCGCAGGCACGCGCTCGTCGCTGCCGCCGCGCCGCCCTCCGCCGCCCAGAAGCCGGCGAAGTCGGCCCAGCGGACCGCCGACGGCGCGAACTCCGGCCCGGGCGGCGCCGGAGCCCGCGACACGCGTGCCGCGAAGAAGGAACTCCAGCGCGTGGAGCGGCGGTTGGACAAGGTCGGCGAGCGCGAGGGCGAACTGCACGCCAGGATCGCCGAGCACGCCACCGACTTCGAGAAAGTCGCCGCCCTCGACGCGGAGTTGCGCGCGCTGCGCGAGGAGCGCGAGGACCTGGAGACGCGCTGGCTGGAGCTGGCCGAGGACGCGTAGCGGGGCCCGGCGGCGGCGTGCCGGGGGCACCGGCGGGCGCGCTGGTGGGGGACGTGTAGCGGGCCGGTAACGGAACAGCGGCGGCCCGGGGAGTCAAGTGGGGCGGGTGATAGAAAGAGTCTCCGCTCGCCCGAACTCCATTCGCCCGGCCCGAAGAAGGACCAGCTGATGTCGCAGCCGCCCCCGCCCCCCGGAAACCCGCCCCCGTACGGTGGCGCCGGCGGAGCTGTGCCGCCGCCCCCTTCGCAGCCGGACAACCCGTACGCCTCTCCGCCGCCCCCGGGCCAGAACCCGTACGCGGCCCCGACCCAGCCCGCGTTCCCCCAGCAGCAGCCCCAACAGCCGCCGCAGCAGCCCCCGTCGGCGCCCGCGCCCGGCTACGGCTACCCCGGCCCGCAGCCGCCGCAACCCGGGCAGGGCTACGCGCAGCCCGGATACGGCCAGCAGCAGTACGGCCAGACGCCGCCGCCCGCCGGACCGTACGGCTACCCGCAGCAGGCGCCCGCCCCGCAGTACGGCCAGCAGCCCCCCTACGGCGGTCAACCGCCCTACGGACAGCCGGGCATACCCGGTGGCGGCGGGTCGAAGAACAAGCTGGTGATCATCGTGGCGGCCGTGGTGGCCGCGGTGCTGGTGATCGGCGGCGGCGTGTACTTCGCGACCAAGGGCGGCGGCAAGGACGATCCGAAGCCGCAGGCCAACTCCGGTGGCACCAGCGGCGGTCCGAGCACCGCCGCGCACAAGTCCCAGCTGGACTTCAAGTGGGACAAGGACGCCGACACCGTCGCGGAGAAGGACAACCTGAAGGACGAGCTGGGTGTCTGGTTCACCGACAAGTACGTGGTGAAGAACCAGATCAACCAGGTGGTCGGGTACGACATCGGCACCGGCGCGCAGGCGTGGGCGATCCCGGCGGCCGCCGGCTCGGACTGCACCGCGGCGCGCGACGCGTACCACGACATGACCGCGATCCAGTACGGCGCCGACTGCGGCAAGATCATGGCGATCGACCTGGCCTCGGGCAAGATGCTGTGGACCGCGCAACTCCCCGGCGGCGACAGCTCGCCGAGCTACCGCGACGCCGAGATGGCGGTCAGCGGGGACTCGGTCGGCATCACCTGGGGCGAGGGCTCGGCCGGCTACCAGCTCAGCGCGCAGAAGACGTTGTGGCAGTCCGGCGACGGCGACAGCGGCGACAACTGCAGGGACGACGGGTACGCCGGCGGCGCGCAGTTCGTGGCCGTCCTCGACTGCGGTTACGACACCTCCTACAAGGTGCAGGTGGTCGATCCCGCCAAGGCCGGTGCCGCGAAGTGGACCTGGGCCGCGCCGGAGGGCCTGCGGGTGACGGCGGTGGTCTCCACCGACCCGGTGGTGGTGCTGCTCGGCACCCAGGACACGATCTACACCGACGTGGCGTCGCTGGTCGACGGCCGGTTGCAGTCGCGGGTGTCGCTGGGCACCAAGAAGTACCGGATCGACGACGACGGCATCGAGGTGCAGTCCGTGCACGACGTGCTGGTCGACAAGGACACCGTCTACCTGACGCTGGCCGGCGACACCGCGGGCGAGGGCAAGGTGCTCAGCGGCATCGTGGCCTTCAACCTCTCGGACGGCAAGCAGAAGTGGGTCGCCAAGCCGACCGACAACTACGACATCACCGGCATCGGCTTCCAGGACGGCAAGGTGCTCGGGTACGAGGCGCCGTCGTACGACAAGCCGGGCAAGCTCGTCACCCTCGATCCGGGCGACGGCACGATGACCACCTACGCGACGCTCGGGTCCGACGCGTACAACAAGCTGGACTCCTTCGGGGACGAGCGCTACATGGTGTGGCACGACAACGTCCTCTACCTGGCCTCGAAGACCGTCTACGCGGGCGAGACCGGGCAGAAGTACCTGGTGGCGTACGGCTGATCGCGTGTCGGCCCGGAACGCACCGGGCGCTCCGGGGATACCGGGCGCACCGGGCGATCCGATCGTGGGACCGTGGCACGTTTCCACCGGTAGGGACGCGCTCGGCGCCGGGAAGCGGGTAATTTCGCGGCGAGCGCGTGCTTGCGCCCGCAGGCGCGGTTGGGACCGGTCCGGTCGCGGTATGGACTGGGGACCGGTACCGGCGGCCGTCGGGCCGCAGGGGGATGGGGGAGACCCGAGATGGGTGTACGGCTCGTCGTGGTCGACGACCACCGGCTGCTCGCCGAGGCGCTGGCTTCGGCGCTGAGGCTGCGCGGGCACCGCGTGCTGGCGGCCGCGGCGCCCGCCGCGGGCGCGGCCGAACTGGTGCTCAACAGGACGCCGGAGGTGTGCCTGTTCGGTACCGCCGCGCCCGCCGAGCCCGGCGCGTTCGACACGGTGGCGCGGATCAAGCGGGAGCGGCCCGCGGTGGCCGTGGTGGTGCTCGGGCCGGTGCCCGACCCGCGCGGGATCGCCGCTGCCTTCGCGGCCGGCGCGTCCGGGTATGTCCGGCACGACGAGCGGATCGAGGGCGTCGAGCGGGCCATGGCCAAGGCCAGGACCGGCGAGGTCGCGGTGGCCCAGCAACTGCTGCAGGGCGCCTTCGCCGAGCTGCTCAACCCGGCCCGGCAGCCCGACGACGAGGGGGCCCGGCTGCTGGACATGCTCACCCCGCGCGAGGTCGAGGTGCTGGTGCGGGTCGCCGAGGGCGAGGACACCCGGGTGATCGCGGCCGGGATGCGGATCGCGCCGAGCACCGCCCGCACCCATGTGCAGCGGGTGCTGATGAAGCTGGGCGTGGGCTCCCGGCTGGAGGCGGCGGCGCTCGCGGCCCGTACCGGGCTGCTGGAGCGGGCGGCCGGAGAGCCGACGCGATGAGCGAGGGGCGCCCCTGACCGCCCGGGGCACCCGTTTCCGAACGGTCCGAGGGACCGCCCGTGCCCGGGCGGTCCCTCGCGCCGTTGTCCCCCCGGGGTTTCGCCCGGGTGGGGGTGTCCCCGGCGAGGCTCCGGGGGAGTGCTCCCGCGCCCCGTTGCGTCGTGGTCTGTTCGGCTTTGTTTGGTTGTGCCCCGCTGCGGTCGGGCGCGGTTCCGTACGGCCTGATCCCCCATCGTGACCAAGCTATGTGACTTCGTAGGCCCCCGGCATTGACTGTTCTGTTGCGTTGTGATTCATTGTGTGCGGTTCTGTTGGAAGCGTGTTGAGTGATCGTGGTGTGAGGTGCCGTAGGTGAAGAAGACGCCGACCCGGCTCGCGGACGGCCGTGAGCTGATCTACTACGACTCAGCCGACGCCGTGGTCCGCGACGCGAGCGATCCCCGCCCGCTCGAACCGGTGGCCACCACCACCGAGACGCGTTTCGACCGGCTGCTCGGCGACAGCGTGGCGGTCGCCTCGCACCGGCAGGGCCGTACGTACCATCCGCCGGCCGACCAGTGCCCGCTGTGTCCCTCGCGCGAGGGGCGGCAGACCGAGATCCCGGCCGCGGACTACGAGGTCGTCGTCTTCGAGAACCGCTTCCCCTCGCTCACCGGCGACAAGGGCCGCTGCGAGGTGGTCTGCTTCACCTCCGACCACGACGCGTCCTTCGCGAGCCTCACCCCGCAGGCCGCCCGCCTGGTGCTCGACGCGTGGACCGACCGCACCCGTGAGCTGTCCCAGCTGCCCGGCGTCGTCCAGGTCTTCCCGTTCGAGAACCGGGGCAAGGAGATCGGCGTCACCCTCGGCCACCCGCACGGGCAGATCTACGGGTACCCGTTCACCACCCCGCGCACCGCGCTGATGCTGCGCTCGCTCGCCGAGCACCGCGCGGCCACCGGCCGCAACCTCTTCGACGACGTGCTCGCCGACGAGCGCGCCGACGGCAGCCGGATCGTGCTGGCCGGCGAGCACTGGACGGCGTTCGTCCCGTACGCGGCGCACTGGCCGTACGAAGTGCACCTCTACCCCAACCGCCGGGTGCCCGACCTGCTCGGCCTCGACGAGGACGCCCGGGCGGAGTTCCCGCACGTCTACCTGGAGCTGCTGCGCCGCTTCGACCGGATCTTCGGTCCCGACCAGCCGCCGACCCCGTACATCTCCGGCTGGCACCAGGCGCCCTTCACCGCGGCCGACCGCCGGGAGTTCGCCCTCCACCTGGAGCTTTTCACCATTCGGCGCGCGTCGGGCAAGCTGAAGTTCCTCGCGGGTTCCGAATCCGGCATGGGCGTGTTCGTCAACGACGTGCCTCCGGAGGCCGCGGCGCTGCGACTGCGAGAGGTGGCCACGAAGTGACCGAAACCACCGGGTCCCCCGGACGTAAGAAGCTGCTGGTCACCGGCGGTGCCGGATACGTCGGCGGCGTCGTGGCGGCGCATCTGGTCGAGGCCGGCCACCAGGTGACCGTGCTGGACGACCTGTCCACCGGCGTACGCGAAGGGGTGCCCGCGGGCGCCGAGTTCGTCGAGGGCCGGGTCCAGGACGCCGGCAAGGTGCTCGACGGCTCCTACCACGCGGTGCTGCACTTCGCCGCGTCCTCCCAGGTCGCCGAGTCCGTCGCGAACCCGGAGAAGTACTGGCGCAACAACGTGGCCGGCACCCTCGAACTGCTCGCCGCCATGCGCACCGCGGGCGTGGGCACGCTGGTCTTCTCCTCCACCGCCGCCACCTACGGCGAGCCCGCCACGGTGCCGATCACCGAGGACGCGCCGACCGCCCCCACCAACCCCTACGGCGCCACCAAGCTGGCCGTCGACCACATGATCAGCGGGGAGTGCGCCGCCCACGGCCTGGCCGCGGTCTCGCTGCGCTACTTCAACGTTGCCGGCGCCTACGGTGCGCACGGCGAGCGCCACGACCCCGAGTCGCACCTCATCCCGCTGGTCCTCCAGGTCGCCCAGGGCCGCCGCCCGTCGATCGCCGTCTACGGCGAGGACTACCCGACGCCCGACGGCACCTGCCTGCGCGACTACATCCACGTCGCCGACCTCGCCGAGGCCCACCTGCTGGCCCTCGACAAGGCCCAGGCCGGCGAGCACCTCATCTGCAACCTGGGCAACGGCAACGGCTTCTCCGTCCGCGAGGTCATCGAAACCGTCCGCCAGGTCACCGGGCACCCGATCCCGGCCACCTCGCAGCCGCGCCGCCCCGGCGACCCCGCGGTGCTGGTCGCCTCCGCGGACCGGGCCCGCGAGCGGCTGGGCTGGCAGCCGTCCCGCACCGACCTGGCCGGCATCGTCCGTGACGCCTGGAACTTCGCTCGATCGCTCGGGGAGGGCGACATACGATGACTGACGACTCCGCATTCGAGGCCGCGTTCAAGGACGTCTTCGGGCGCGCCCCCGAAGGCGCGTGGGCGGCGCCCGGCCGGGTCAACCTGATCGGCGAGCACACCGACTACAACGACGGCCTCGCGATGCCGTTCGCGCTGCCGCACGTCACCCGCGCGGCCGTCGCCCGGCGCGACGACGGGCTGCTGCGGCTGCACTCGGCGGACATGGACGACGGCACCGTCGAACTCTCGATCGCCGACCTCGCCCCCGGCACCACACCCGGCTGGGTCCGCTACCCGGCCGCCGTG
Organism: Streptomyces sp. NBC_00448; assembly: GCF_036014115.1. Taxonomy (NCBI): domain Bacteria; kingdom Bacillati; phylum Actinomycetota; class Actinomycetes; order Kitasatosporales; family Streptomycetaceae; genus Streptomyces; species Streptomyces sp. NBC_00448. Next base: position 3,846,427 of record NZ_CP107913.1, on the reverse strand, counting down.
CTGTGGTCGCTGCGGCAGGCCGGCCACGACATCGGCGGCGCCGACCTGCTCTACGACAGCACCGTCCCGGTCGGCGGCGGGCTGTCCTCCTCCGCGGCGCTCCAGGTCGTCACCGCCCTCGCGCTGACCGAACTGCACGGCGTGCACGGCATGTCCCGGCAGGACCTCGCCCTGCTCTGCCAGTCCTCGGAGAACACCTACGTCGGCGCGCCGGTCGGCGTCATGGACCAGACCGCCTCGGCCTGCTGCACCGACGGCCACGCCCTCCACCTCGACGTGCGCGGCCTCACCCAGCGGCAGGTGCCGCTCGACCTGGGCGCCGCGGGGCTGGCGATGCTGGCGGTCGACACCCGCGTCAAGCACGCGCACTCCGACGGCGCCTACGGCGAGCGCCGGAGTGGCTGCGAGGCCGCCGCCGCCGCGCTCGGTCTGCCCGCGCTGCGCGACGTGCCCTTCGACGGCCTGGCCGACGCCCTCGCCGCCCTCCCCGACGACCGGCTGCGCCGGCTGACCCGGCATGTCGTCACCGAGAACCGCCGGGTCGAGGAGGTGCTCGCGCTGTGCGACGCCGGCCGGGTCCGCGAGATCGGCCCGGTGCTGACCGCGGGACACGTCTCGCTGCGCGACGACTTCCAGGTCTCCTGCCCGGAACTCGACCTCGTGGTGGACACCGCGCTGGCCGCGGGCGCGCTCGGCGCCCGGATGACCGGCGGCGGCTTCGGCGGCTCGGCGATCGTGCTGCTCGAAGCGGGCGACCTGGACAGGATCACGCAGGCGGTGGCGGCGGCGCTCCCGCAGTCCCGGCACTTCACGATCGCCCCCTCGGCGGGTGCCCGCCGCCTCTGGTAGGCACGCGGCGCCTGCGGGGCACACAGGGACACGGGCGGCGCCGGGAGCACCGGCGCCGCCCGCCGCCGTCAGCGCACCAGCGGCGCCGCCCGGGAGACGAACTCCTCTATGGCCCGGCGGGCCGACTCGTCGCGCGTGTCGTGCTCCCGCTGGTCCGCCGCGTTCGACAGGTCCCAGGCGGACCGGTAGGCCCGCTCCGCGGCGAGGACCACGTCGGGTGCGTCGGTGACCAACTTCACCCGGTACAGCGCCTGCCGGGCCGCGGTCCGCAGCCGGTGCGCCTCGTCGCGCACCCGCGGATACGCCTCGCCGTCGGGGCGCTCCGCCCGGACGTACCAGCGGGTGGCCTGACCGTGGCGGTACTCCTCGACCGCGGCGGCGTATCCGCTGTACGTCGCCACGCGCTCCTTGCGGAGTTCCTCGGCCCGTGCGAACAGCTCGCTGCGGCCGGCCGCGAGGCGCTGGAAGGCGTAGGTGAGCACCGAACCCAGCAGCGTGCCGGCGACCGCCACGGCACTCGTCCAGACAGCTTCCACGGCACCAGTCGACCACACGCCCGCGGTGTACGGGGCGGGTTCCCGGACTGGTTCCGCACGGGTCCAGCACGGGTTCCGGCCCGGCCCCGGACCGGCTCTGAACGGGCTCCGCCGCCAGGTCAGTTCTTGCGGTGGCCGATCAGCCGGGGCTGCTGCTCCAGGCCGGACAGGCCGTTCCAGCTCAGGTTCACCAGATGCGCGGCGACCTCGGCCTTCGGCGGGCGGCGGGCGTCCAGCCACCACTGGCCGGTCAGCGCGACCATGCCGACCAGCGCCTGCGCGTACAGCGGGGCGAGGTTGGGGTCGAAGCCGCGCTGCTCGAACTCGTGGCCCAGGATGTCCTCGACCTGGGTGGCGATGTCGCTGATCAGGGAGGCGAAGGTGCCGGTGGACTGGGCGACGGGGGAGTCCCGGACCAGGACCCGGAACCCGTCGGTGTACTGCTCGATGTAGTCCAGCAGGGCGAAGGCGGCCTGCTCCAGGAGTTCGCGGGGGTGGCCGCCGGTGAGTGCGCCGGTCACCATGTCGAGCAGGCGGCGCATCTCACGGTCGACGACGACGGCGTAGAGCCCCTCCTTGCCGCCGAAGTGCTCGTAGACGACGGGTTTGGACACCCCCGCCTGGTGCGCGATCTCCTCCACCGACGTGCCCTCGTAGCCGCGCTCGGCAAAGAGCACCCGGCCCACGTCGAGGAGTTGTTCGCGTCTTTCCTTGCCGGTCATCCGGACCCGCCGGATGCGCCGCGCGCTCGGGCCCGCCGGGGCGGAGGACTGCCGGGCTCTTCCGTCTTCGCCGTCGCTCACCGGCCCATCATGCCGCTTCGTCGACGTCCTGCCGGTTGCTCTCCTGGCGGCGGGCGGCGATCCGGGCGGCGTCCGGCCAGCGGACGTCGGAGGCCCAGCCGGCGAGCTCGAACCAGCGGATCAGGCGGGCACTGGAGTCGACCTGGCCGCGCAGCACGCCGTGCCGGGCGGAGGTGGGGTCGGCGTGGTGGAGGTTGTGCCACGACTCGCCGCAGGACAGCACCGCCAGCCACCACACGTTGCCCGAGCGGTCCCGGGACTTGAACGGCCGCTTGCCGACCGCGTGGCAGATCGAGTTGATCGACCAGGTCACGTGGTGCAGCAGTGCCACCCGGACGAGTGACCCCCAGAAGAACGCGGTGAAGGCGCCGTACCAGGACATCGTGGCCAGGCCGCCGACCAGCGGCGGGATCAGCAGGGAGATCGCCGTCCACAGCCAGAAGTCACGGGAGATCCGGCGGATCGCCGGGTCCTTGATCAGGTCCGGCGCGTACTTCTGCTGCGGGGTCTGCTCCTCGTCGAAGAGCCAGCCCATGTGCGCCCACCACAGGCCCTTCATGAGGGCGGGCAGGGTCTCGCCGTATCGCCACGGGCTGTGCGGGTCGCCCTCGGCGTCGCTGAACTTGTGGTGCCGGCGGTGGTCGGCGACCCAGCGCACGATGGGGCCCTCGACGGCCATCGAGCCGGCGATGGCGAGCGCGATCTTCAGCGGGCGCTTGGCCTTGAACGAGCCGTGGGTGAAGTGCCGGTGGAAGCCGATGGTGATGCCGTGGCAGCCGAGGAAGTACATGACGACCATCAGGCCGACGTCCAGCCAGCTCATCCCCCGTCCCCAGGCCAGCGGCACCGCCGCGGCGAGCGCCACGAAGGGGATGCAGATGAAGAGCAGCAGGGAGATCTGCTCGATCGATCGCTTGCTCTCGCCGCCGCGGGTGGCACTTGGCACCGGCGATCCCTGTCCTGAGGACCCGGGTTCCCGGGACTCGGTGATCACGTCCGTCTGTGTGGTCATGTGCGTCCCTTGAGGAGAGGAGGGGACCGAAATGGGCTGATGGGAAAGCTGATGGGAAAGTCACTTGCACGGCGCAGGGGCCGTGTGCCGCACAACCTACGCCTCCGTAAGTATTGCAGCGGCGTCCGGCGGGCGACAGGACCAGTCGGGTAAGGGTCACCTTCCCTTGCGGGTGTCGTTCGAGTGGATCTTTACCCCGCAACGGCGTCGCGTCCACCCCGTGTCGTACGGCATGATGGTTTCGTCCGGCATGAAGGGCCCCGACGACGGGTCCCGCAGGTCGAGTTGATCCGCCGTGGTGTAATTGGCAGCACTGGGGCTTTTGGTGCCTTAAGTCCGGGTTCGAGTCCTGGCGGCGGAGCGGATCGGGAGAAGAACCCCCACCCTCGGTAAGCTGCGGTTGTCCAGCACCCGAAGCCCCGAAGCCGAGGAGTCTCCCGCGTGAGCCCCAACCGCCCGGCTGCCGTCGTCATCCTCGCCGCGGGTGAGGGCACCCGCATGAAGTCGGCCACCCCGAAGATCCTGCATCCGATCTGCGGCCGCTCGCTGATCGGCCACGCCGTCGCCGCGGCCCGCGCGCTGGACCCCGAGCACCTGGTGGTGGTCGTCGGACACGGCCGCGAGCAGGTCACCGCGCACCTCGCCGAGCAGGACCCGAAGGCGCTGACGGCCGTGCAGGAGGAGCAGCTCGGCACCGGCCACGCGGTGCGCGTCGGCCTGGCGGAGCTGAACCGGCGCGGCGCGGCCCTGGACGGCACCGTCGTGGTGACCTACGGCGACGTGCCGCTGCTGACCACGCAGACGCTGGCCGCGTTCACCGCCGCGCACCGCGCCGAGGGCAACGCGGTCACCGTCCTGACCGCCCAGGTGCCCGACCCGACCGGCTACGGGCGGATCGTGCGCGGCTCCGACGGCCAGGTCACCGCGATCGTCGAGCAGAAGGACGCCGGCGACGCGCTGCGGGCGGTCAAGGAGATCAACTCCGGGGTGTACGCCTACGACGGGCGGCTGCTCGCCGAGGCGCTGGGCAAGCTCACCACCGACAACGCGCAGGGCGAGGAGTACCTCACCGACACCCTGGCGATCCTGCGCGACGGCGGCCACCGGGTGGGCGCGTACGTCGCCGCGGACCACCACGAGATCGCCGGCGTCAACGACCGGGTGCAGCTCGCGCAGGCCCGCCGGGCGCTCAACGACCGGCTGCTGGAGCGGGCGATGCTGGCCGGCGCCACCATCGTGGACCCCGCCACCACCTGGCTGGACGTCACCGTCACCGTCGAGCCCGACGCGCTGGTGCACCCCAACACGCAGCTGCTCGGCGCCACCAGCATCGCGGCGGGCGCCGAGGTGGGCCCGGAGTGCACGCTCACCGACACCTCGGTGGGGCCGGGCGCCCGGGTCTCGCACGCCGTCGCCGACCACGCCGAGATCGGCGAGCAGGCGTCCGTCGGTCCGTACGCGTATCTGAGGCCGGGCGCGCGGCTGGGCGCGAAGGCCAAGGCCGGCACCTACGTCGAGATGAAGAACGCCTCGATCGGCGAGGGCACCAAGGTGCCGCACCTGAGCTACGTGGGCGACGCGACCATCGGCGACCACACCAACATCGGCGCCGCCACCGTCTTCGTGAACTACGACGGCGAGACCAAGCACCACACCGTCATCGGCAGCTACTGCAAGACCGGCGCGGACAACATGTTCGTCGCCCCCCGGGTGATCGGCGACGGCGTCTACACCGCGGCCGGCTCGGTGATCACCAAGGACGTGCCGTCGGGGTCGCTGGCCGTCGCCCGCGGCCAGCAGCGCAACATCGAGGGCTGGGTGGCCCGCAAGCGGCCCGGCAGTGCCGCTGCGCAGGCGGCCGAACGCGCACAGCAGCAGGGTGACGAGACCGACGCGCCGGAGTGAGTGAGGGTCGTCTCATCGGCCGGACGTGAGGTGCACAGGTGCGCCGGATGGGGCGTACCGTGTGTGGTGCACACAATTCCGCCAGCCCGCCCGACTTCGGGCGACGCTGTGCCGAACACCAGTCGAACACCAAGGAGACGGTGCAGTGACCGGGATCAAGACGACCGGTGAGAAGAAGCTGATGCTCTTCTCCGGCCGCGCCCACCCCGATCTGGCGGAGGCGGTGGCATACGAGCTGGGTGTAGAGCTCGTCCCCACCCGTGCTTTCGACTTCGCCAACGGCGAGATCTATGTGCGGTTCGAGGAGTCGGCCCGCGGCGCCGACTGCTTCCTGATGCAGAGCCACACCAGCCCCATCAACCAGTGGATCATGGAACAGCTCATCATGGTCGACGCTCTCAAGCGGGCCTCCGCGCGGAGCATCACCGTGATCGTGCCGTTCTACGGCTACGCCCGGCAGGACAAGAAGCACCGCGGCCGCGAGCCGATCTCGGCCCGGCTGATGGCCGACCTGTTCAAGACCGCGGGCGCCGAGCGCATCCTCACCGTCGACCTGCACACCGACCAGATCCAGGGCTTCTTCGACGGCCCGGTGGACCACATGGTCGCGCTGCCGGTCCTGGCGGACTACGTCGGCGCGAAGGTGGACCGGGCCAAGCTCACCGTGGTCTCCCCGGACGCCGGCCGGGTCCGGGTCGCCGACCGCTGGTGCGACCGGCTGGGCGCGCCACTGGCGATCGTGCACAAGCGCCGCGACCCCGACGTCGCCAACCAGGTGAAGGTCCACGAGGTGGTCGGCGACGTCAAGGGCCGGGTGTGCGTGCTGGTCGACGACATGATCGACACCGGCGGCACCATCTGCGCCGCGGCGGACGCGCTGTTCGCCAACGGCGCGGAGGACGTCATCGTCACCGCCACGCACGGGGTGCTCTCCGGGCCCGCCGCGGACCGGCTGAAGAACTCCAAGGTCAGCGAGTTCGTCTTCACCGACACGCTGCCGACGCCGGCGGAGACCGACCTCGACAAGATCACGGTGCTGTCGATGGCGCCGACCATCGCGAACGCGGTGCGCGAGGTCTTCGAGGACGGTTCGGTCACCAAGCTCTTCGAGGACGCGCACTGACCGGGCGCTTGAGCTGACAGGGCGCCCCAGGCCGCCCGCCGCACGGATTTCGTTCCGGGCCCTTCCCACGGTTACGCTGTCGAGGTTGCTCGGCGAGGGAAGGGCCCGGACGTACGTCCGCAGCACCTCCGTTATCGACGCGCTCCTCGTGAAGGATCGGCCCGTCGCGGCCGGGCGACCGTACTGCCCACCATTACGAGGAGCCGATTCCCATGGCTGAAGTGAAGATCCCCGCCCAGGTGCGCACCGAGTTCGGCAAGGGTGCCGCCCGCCGGGTGCGCCGCGCCAACCAGGTCCCCGCGGTCGTGTACGGCCACGGCGCCGACCCCCGGCACGTCACGGTCCCCGGCCACGAGCTGCTGCTCGCGCTGCGCACCCCGAACGTGCTGATCTCGCTGGACATCGACGGCGCGTCCGAGCTGGTCATCCCCAAGGCGGTGCAGCGCGACCCGCTGAAGGGCTTCATCGAGCACATCGACCTGCTGTCCGTGAAGCGCGGCGAGAAGGTCACCGTCGAGGTGCCGGTCTCCGCCGAGGGCGAGCTGGCCCCGGGCGGCAACCTGCTGGAGCACGTGCTCAACACGCTGTCGGTCGAGGCCGAGGCGACCCACATCCCCGAGGCGTTCACGGTCTCCGTCGAGGGTCTGGAGGCGGGCGCGTCCATCCTGGCGAAGGACGTCGAGCTGCCCAAGGGCACCACGCTGGTCACCGAGGAGGACGCCGTGGTGATCCAGGTCGTCTCCGCGCAGGCCGAGGCCGAGGAGCCCGCCGAGGGTGAGGGCGAGGCCGCCGCCGAGGCGCCCGCCGCGGACGCCTCCGACGAGAGCTGAACCAGAACGCGCCGGCCGCCGTCGTACCTCCGGGTGCGGCGGCGGCCGTTTGCGCGGTGCGGCGGTCGTACGCGGCGGGCGCGTGTAAGGACCGCCGGCCAGGATGTGCGCCCCTTACGGTTCTACGGTGTACGGCGACTGCTTTCGGAGACGTGGATGAGCGACAGCACAGGGCCCTGGATGGTGGTGGGCCTGGGCAACCCGGGGCCGGAGTACGCCGGCAACCGGCACAACATCGGGTTCATGGTGGCCGACCTGCTCGCCGAGCGGATGGGCGGGAAGTTCAAGCGGGCCCACAAGGCGCAGGCGCAGGTGGTCGAGGGGCGGATCGGGCCGCCCGGCCCGGCGAGCGCGCGGGTGGTGCTGGCCAAGCCGATGTCGTACATGAACCTCTCGGGCGGGCCGGTCACCGCGCTGAAGGAGTTCTACAAGGTGCCGACCGACCGGATCATCGCGGTCCACGACGAGTTGGACATCGACTTCCCCACCCTGCGGCTCAAGCTCGGCGGCGGCGACAACGGCCACAACGGGCTGAAGTCCATCACGAAGTCGCTCGGCGCCGAGTACCTGCGGGTGCGGGCCGGGATCGGCCGGCCGCCCGGGCGGATGGACGTGGCGGCGTTCGTGCTCAAGGACTTCTCCTCGGCCGAGCGCAAGGAACTGGAGTGGTTCGTGGACCGGGCCGCCGACGCCGTCGAGGCGCTGGTCACCGGCGGGCTGGAGCGGGCGCAGAGCAGCTACAACGGCTGACCGGCTCTGGCAACGGCTGACCGGCCTGGCCGCGACTGCCGTAAGGGGCCCGCAGGTTGACCCGGTGGCATGCGATGGCCAAAGATCGCCCGCATGGCAACTGGGAGCGGTGACCGCGGTGCCGCGCAGGCGGGCGGGCTGGTGCAGTTCGCCCGGGTGGTGGGCGTGGGGGCGGTGGCGGCACTGATCCTGGTGTCCGGCGCGTGGGGTTCGTGGCGCGACGCGCAGTACGTGGTGATCGGCAAGGGCCATGACCACGGCACCGTACGGCTGGTGGCGTGCGGCGACACGGACTGCACCGGGCCGTTCGCGCCGCACGGCGACGCGCTTCCCCGCGCGAAGGTCACCGTCAGCCTCCCGGTGCGTCACCACGTGGGGGACTCCGTCGGGGTGGTGCTCAAGCCCGGTACGGACACCGGGGTGCGCGACGGGATGGGCGGGCTGCTCTTCGGGTTCGTGCCCTTGGGCGGGGCGCTGCTGCTGGCGGCGGTCGTGGTCGCGCTGGGGCTGCGGCTGCCGCGCGTCGCGTGGACCCTCGCGGTGGCGGGCGCGGCGCTGCTGGGCGGTGCGTTCCTGACGTTGTGAGCCCGGCCCGCCGAGGTGCGGCGAGCCGGGCAGGTGGTGCGGTGGTGACGGTAGTACGGCGATGCCGGTGCTGCCGGTGGTCGTACGACCGGATCGTGGCAGGGGCGTACGGTCGGATCAGATGGTGGTCGGCTCCAGGAACTCCAGCCGGTTGCCGACCGGGTCCTCGCAGTAGAAGCGCAGGTGGCCGGGCAGGTCGTAGTCCCATACGACCGTCGTGCCCTCGGCCTGGAGCCCCTTGGCGAAGCCGTGGATGCCGTTGACGCGCAGGCCCGGGTGGGCCTTGCGGGCGGGGCGGAACTGCTCCTCGATGCCCAGGTGCAGCACCGCGGTGCCGGCCGCGAACCAGCAGCCGCCGCGGCCCGCGAGCACCGGCGGCTTGGTCAGTTCGGCCATGCCGAGGACGCCGGTGTAGAAGGCGCGCAGCTCCGGCTCGCTGCCGGGCGGTGCGGCGAGCTGGACGTGGTCGAGGCCGGCGATCACGACGTGGCCCCGGCGGGCGCAGCGGCGGTGCGGGCGATCGCGAAGATCCGGCGGAACGGGAAGACCGTGCCGTGCGGCCCCACCGGGTACGCCTTGCGGAGCAGGTCGCGGTACTGCCCGACGAACTCCCGGGCGGCCACCGGGTCGCCCTCCAGCGCGGTGAGCACCGGGCGCAGCGCGGTGCCCTTCGTCCAGTCCAGCACCGGGTCCTCGCCCTGCAGCAACTGGACGTAGGTGGACTCCCAGACGTCGACGCCGGTGCAGCCCAGCTCGGTCAGGCGCTCCAGGTAGTCGGCGGGGGAGAGGATGTGCACGTAGCGGCGGCCGTGGCCCGCCAGGCGGGCGCGCCAGTGGGGGGTGTCGCACAACTCGGCGAGCAGGGCGTGGCTGGGGGCGTTGAAGTTGCCGGGCACCTGGAAGGCGAGGACGCCGCCGGGGGCGATGTGCTCCAGCCAGGACGGGAAGCGGTCGGCGTGTCCGGGCACCCACTGCAGCGCGGCGTTGGACACGATCAGGTCGAAGGGCTCGTCGGGGGTCCACACCGCCGCGTCGGCCTTCCGGAAGTCCAGTTCCCCGCCGCCGGAGGTGGGGCCGGCGTGCTCGCGTGCCGCGTCGAGCATGTCGGCCGAGCTGTCGTAGCCGGTGATGTGTGCGCCGGGCCAGCGGTCGGCGAGCCGCGCCGTGACGTTGCCCGGGCCGCAGCCGATGTCGGCGATCCGGGGCGTGTCGCCGCCGGGCAGTTCGGTGATCCGGGTGAGGAGGTCGAGGAAGGGGCGGGTGCGATGGGTGGAGTGCCGGAGATACTGGTGCGGGTCCCACGTCGGCGCTGCTGGCATCGTTCGTACTCCCTGGGTGCTACGGAGTCGGCGAAAACGGAGGGCGAGGTTCTGCCCTTCACCTTCAGCCTGCTCCCAGAGATATCTTGATGTCAAGAGACTTCATGTCGACAGACCTACTACACTGATCCCATGGAGGACGAGGTCGACCGGCTGGTCGCTGCATGGCGCCGAGAGCGCCCCGACCTCGACGTGGAGCCGCTCGAAGTGCTCAGCCGGGTCAGCAGGCTCGCCCGGCACCTGGACCGGGCCCGCCGGATCGCCTTCGCCGAGCACGGCCTGGAGCCGTGGGAGTTCGACGTGCTCACCGCGCTGCGCCGGGCCGGCGAGCCGTACCAGCTCTCACCCGGCCAGCTCCTCACCCAGACCCTCGTCACCTCCGGGACCATGACCAACCGCATCGACCGGCTCGCCAAGAAGCGGCTGGTGGAGCGGCAGCCCGACCCCAGCGACCGGCGCGGCGTGCTGGTCCGGCTCACCCCGCAGGGCCAGGACCGCGCCGACCAGTCGCTGGCCGGGCTGCTCGCCCAGGAGCGGGCCATCCTGGGCGAGCTGACCGACCGGCAGCGCACCGAACTCGCGGGGCTGCTGCGGCAGCTAACCGCGCCGTTCGACAACGTCCCCGGCTGACGGCAGCAGTTCCACCGGGCCCACCCCGGCCCGCCGGGCCAGCGCGACCGCCGCGAGCGTGGAGTGCACCCCGAGCTTGCCCAGCACGTTCTGCATGTGGGTGCGGACGGTGTGCGGGGACAGGAACAGTCGCTCCGCGACCGCCTTGCGGCCGAGTCCGGCCACCATGCAGCGCAGCACCTCCTGCTCGCGCGGCGTCAGCGACTCCACCAGCTGCTCGCTCTCGGTACGGTGCCGGCGCGCCGCGGTCAGCTCCCGCAGCACCCCGGTCAGCAGCGCCGGCGGCAGATGCGTCTCGTCGCGCAGCACCCCGCGGACCACCGCGAGCAGCCGCGACAGCGAGCAGTCCTTGGCGACCCAGCCGGACGCGCCGGCCTGCAGAGCCCGCGCGGCGCGCACCGGGTCGTCCCGCTCGGCGAGCACCACGGTACGGGTGCCCGGGTAGGCGGCCCTGATCCGCTCCACCAGCGCGAGACCGTCCAGCACCGGGTCGCGCGGCTCCAGCGGGCGCGGCTGCGACGGCAGCGCGGGCGGTACCGCGGCCAGCGTCACCGGCGGACGCGGCCCGGCGCCCAGGTCGGCGTCGACCAGCAGGACGTCGTAGCGGCGGCCGTCGGCGGCCGCGCGGTCGAGGCAGCGCTGCGCGGCGGAGCCGCTGCCCGCCGCGGACACGTCGACGTCGGGCTCGGCCGCGAGGGCGGCCGCGAGCGACTCGGCGAAGATGCGATGGTCGTCGACGACGAGGACCCGGATACGACCCACGGACACCACTCCCGATTCACGGCACTCCCCCAGTGGCGATGGGGCGTCCGCCTCGCTTGGAGCCCGGCACCGGGCAGGGACCGCCGTCCTTGCCCAGGCGCCGGACCCCGTGCGTCTCGCCCCCTGATGGACGCCGGCCCCCACCGGCGTCGTGGAAAAAGAGTAGGTGCTCGGCCGGACAATGGAGCCACCTTGGCCGAACTTCCCGGCCTGGATTTTACCGACGTGCGCCGCCGACGGGCCGGGTGCCGCCGCTGGTGGCGGACCCGAAGCGGAACCGCCGGCCAGATCCCCCTCGGCTGCCCACCCGTCCTTCTCACGCGGGCGCCCCGCGCAGGTTCCCCGCGCGCATCGCCCGCGGGTTCCCCGTCGCACGTTCCCCGCGCCGCCGGGTGGCGACGCGGGGAACGTGCGGGTGCGGTGTCAGCCCGTGTTGCGCAGACCCGCGGCCACACCGTTGACCGTCAGCAGCAGGGCGCGGGCCAGCAGCGGGTCCGGCTCCTCACCGCGGGCGGCCGCTTCGCGCTGCCGGGCGAGCAGCGTCACCTGGAGGTAGGAGATCGGGTCCAGGTACTGGTCGCGGATGTGGAAGGTCTGCGCCAGCACCGGGCTGGCGGCGAGCAGTTCGGACTCGCCGGTGATCCGCAGCACCTCGCGCACGGTCAGCTCGTGCTCCGCCTCGATCGTGGCGAAGACGTGCTTCAGCTCGTCGGGCACCAGGGTGTCGACGTAGTGGCGGGCGATCCGCAGGTCGGTCTTGGCCAGCGTCATCTCGACGTTGGACAGGAAGTTGCGGAAGAAGTGCCACTGGCCGTGCGCCTCCTCGATCACCGAGTCCAGGCCGGCCTCACGCGCCGCCTTCAGCCCGGAGCCGACGCCGAACCAGCCGGGCACGATCTGCCGGGACTGGGTCCAGCCGAAGACCCACGGGATGGCACGCAGGCCGTCCAGGCCCGCGCCGGAGTCCGGCCGGCGGGACGGACGCGAGCCCAGGTGCAGCTCGCCGAGCTGGTCGACCGGGGTGGAGGCGAAGAAGTACTTCGGCAGGTCCGGGTCCTCGACCAGTTCGCGGTAGGCGCAGTGCGCGGCCTCGGAGATGATCTCCATCGCCGAGTCCCAGCGCGCCAGCGCCTCGTCGGACTGCCGCGGCGCGGTGTGCAGCGCGGACGCCTGGAGGGTGGCCGCGACCGTCAGTTCGAGGTTCTCCCGGGCGAGCGAGGGGATCAGGTACTTGTCCGAGATCACCTCGCCCTGCTCGGTCACCTTGATCTCGCCCTCCAGGGTGCCCCACGGCTGCGCGAGGATCGCGGTGTGCGAGGGGCCGCCGCCGCGGCCGACGGTGCCGCCGCGGCCGTGGAAGAGCCGCAGCCGCACCCCGTGCCGGTGCGCGACGTCGCGCAGCCGGCGCTGCGCGCGGTGGATCTCCCACTGCGAGGTGGTGATGCCGCCGAACTTCGAGGAGTCGGAGTAGCCGAGCATGACCTCCTGCACGTCGCCGCGCAGCGACACCAGCCGCCGGTAGGAGGGGTCGGAGAGCATCTCGTCGAGCAGCTTGTCGGCGATCTTCAGCTCGTCGGTGGTCTCCAGCAGCGGCACGATGCCGATCTTCGCGACCCCGGCGTGCAGGTCGATCAGCCCGGCCTCGCGGGCCAGCACCGCCGCGGCGAACACGTCGTCGGAGCCCAGGCACATGGAGATGATGTACGACTCCACGACCTCCGGGCCGAACCGCTCGAACGCCTCGCGGATGGTGTGGAAGACGCCGAGCGTCTTCGCGCCCGCGGCGTCCAGCGGCGCCGGGCTCGGGGCCAGCGGGCGGCGCGAGCGCAGCTCCTTCGCGAGCAGCTTGCGGCGGTAGTCGCGCGGCATGTCCGAGTACCGCCAGGACTCCTCGCCGAGCCGGTCGAAGAGCTGGCCGAGCGCGTGGTGGTGCGCCTCGGCGTGCTCGCGCACGTCCATGGTGGCCAGTTGCAGGCCGAACGCGGCGAGCGTGCGGATCGTCCGGTCGGTGCGGCCGTCGGCGATCAGACCGCCGCGGTGGGCGCGCAGCGAGTCCTGGATCAGCTGCAGGTCGGTCAGCAGCTCGGTGCTGCCCAGGTAGTCCCGGCCGGGGACGTGCGGAGTGCCACCGGCCAGCCGCTCACGGGTGTTGACCAGCTTCTGCCGGACGCAGGTGGCCTTCAGCCGGTAGGGCTCCTCGGCGTTCAGCCGCTTGTAGCGGGGGCTGATCTCCGGCAGCGCCACCAGGTCGTCGGAGAGCGAGTCCAGCAGCTCCTGGCTCGCGCCGGAGTTGCGGATGGAGTTCGACAGCGCGCCGCGCAGGAAGTCGACCAGCTCCAGCGCGTCGGTGATGCCGTGCTCGTGCTGGAGGATCAGCACGTCCCAGGTCACCTCGGGTGTGACGTTGGGGTTGCCGTCGCGGTCGCCGCCGATCCAGGTGCCGAAGGTCAGCGGGCGGGTCTGCGGCGGCAGCGGCACCCCGACCCGCTCCAGCTCCGCGGCCAGGTCCTCCAGGACGTCGCCGACCGCGCCGGCGTGCAGCTCGTCGAGGTAGTAGATCGCGTTGCGGGCCTCGTCGGCCGGCTCGGGGCGGACCACCCGCAGCTCGTCGGTCTGCCACAGCAGGTCGATGTTCTCGGCCAGCCGCAGGTCCGCGCGCCGCCGGTCGCCGGAGGAGACCGGGGTCTGGTCCAGCAGCTCGGCGATCCGGCGCAGCTTGTTCAGCACCGAGCGGCGGGCCGCCTCGGTGGGGTGCGCGGTGAAGACCGGCCGCACGTTGAGGTTCTGCACGCTCTCCCGCACGTGTACGGGGTCGCCGTCCTTGAGCAGGTCGGCGGTCTGGGCCAGCAGGCTGCCCTCGTTGGCCCGGCGGGAGCGCAGGTCGCGGCCGCGGTGCACCTGCTCGGTGACGTTGGCCAGGTGGAAGTAGGTGGAGAAGGCGCGGACCAGCTTCGCCGCGGTCTCCAGGTCGGTCTCGCCGAGCAGTGCGGCGGCGGCCTCGCCGTCGCTGCGGGTCAGTGCGCGTACCTTCTCGACCAGGTCGAGGAGTTCCTGGCCCTCTTGCCGGACGAGGGTGCCGCCCAGCAGTTCGCCCAGGCGTCGGATATCGGCTCGCAGGGCGGTGCTGCTGTCCGGTGGGGTGTCGGCGCTGCTCACAGGTGCGGCTCCTTGTGCAGTGGGATGGGCGACGGCTTGGGAGACGAGTGGGTACGAACTCGGGTACGGGGACTCGCGGACCGCGCTGTCCGACCGGTCCAGGATAGGTCGGGGGCCGCGCGGCGAGACGCCCGGCCCAACAGACGGACACCAGGACGGGCCGTTCCCGTGCTCCGGGTACCGCCTACGCTGGACGGCATGAGTACGACGGGGGCGCGCGTACCGGACGAGGAGGCCGACGCGGCACACGCGCGGTCCTGGTCCGGCCTGTGGTGGTGGACGAGGCGGCGAAGTGTCGCGCTGGACGTGTCGCTGGCGGCGGCCTCGGCGCTGGAGGCGTCCTTCGAGGGCGCCACGTTCGCGGCGAGGATCGGGATCGTCAGCGGACTGGGCGCGCTGATCGGGTTGCTGGTGGGCGCGATGCTGGTGCTGCGCCGGCGCTGGCCGATCGCGGTGGTGCTGGTCGCGATCGCGGTCACCCCCGCGCAGACCGGCCTCATCCTGTCCATGGTGGGCTTCTACACCCTGGCCGCGTCCGAGGTGCCGCGCCGGCTGACGGCGCTGTTCGCCGGGATGAGCGGCCTGGGCACCATGCTCGTCGCCTTCGTGAGCATCGAGTCCAGCGTGCGGCACTCCAGCAGCCGGCTCGGGCTGCCGCTGGTGCTGGCCATCTCGATCCTGGTCGCCTTCGGCCTCACCGCGCCGCCGGTGCTGTTCGGGCTGTACGTACGAGCCCGCCGCCGGCTGGTGGAGAGCCTGCGGGACCGGGCCGACGGGCTGGAGCGCGAGCTGGAGCTGCTGGCGGAGAAGGCGCTGGAGCGGGCCGAGCGGGCGCGGGCGGCCGAGCGGGCCCGGATCGCCCGGGAGATGCACGACGTGGTCGCGCACCGGGTGAGCCTGATGGTCGTGCACGCGGCCGCGCTGAAGGCGGTGGCGCTGAAGGACCCGGCCAAGGCGTCGGCCAGCGCGGAACTGCTGGGGGACATGGGGCGGCAGGCGCTCACCGAGCTGCGGCAGATGCTCGGGGTGCTGCGTTCGGCCTCGGGTACGGGGACGGGGGATGCGGCGCCTCGGGCGAAGTACGCGGGTGGCGCGGCGGACCCGGCGGCCGGCGAGGCGGGGGTCGATGCCGCGGTCGAGGCAGGGGCCGAGGCGGGGCTCGGCCACGAGCCCGACGCCGGGCCGAGCCTGGCGGAGCTGGCGCAGCTCGTACAGGAGTCGCGGGCGGCCGGGATGGGGGTCGAGCTGGCCGTCGAGGGCGAGCAGCGGCCGTGCGGGCGGCGGATCGAGGCGACCGTCTACCGCGTGGTGCAGGAGGCGCTCACGAACGTGCGCAAGCACGCGGTCGGGGCGAAGGCGCAGGTGCGGCTCGCCTACCGCGAGGCCGAGGTGGCCGTCCTCATCGTCAACGGCCCGGCCGAGGCGGTGGTCGCCACGGCGCTGCCGAGCGGCGGGCACGGGCTCACCGGGATGCGGGAGCGGGTCACCGCCCATGGCGGCGGGTTCGCCGCCGGCCCCACTCCCGACGGCGGCTTCCGCGTCTCCGCCATGGTCCCGACGGCGCCCTGACCCCCGGGGCACCCCGCAAGGGGCGCGTGGGCGCGAACAACCCTCCAACGGCAGGTGCTCCCCGAACCGGCAGAACGGGGCACCCCGGTGGGCCAGGGGGCGCCCCACGCGTCAGCGGCGCCGCACGCGTCAGGGGCGCCCGGTCAACTCCGAGAGCGTGGCCTTGATGTGCGCGAGGTGCGCCCGCACCTCGTCCCGGTGCATCTCGTGCTCCCGCAGCACCCGCTCCGCGTCCCGCCGCACCCTCTCCTCATGGGTGCGCGCCTCCGCGATCAACGCGTCGGCCCGCGCGTCGGCCTCGGCCTGCTGGTCGCGCAGCGCCGCCTCCGCGTCGGCCCGCTCCTGCTGCGCCTGCGCCAGCCGGCGTTCCGCGTCGGCGAGCAGCCCGGACAGCCGGCCGTCGACCACGGCCTGCTGCTCGGCGAGTTCCTGCTCCAGGCTCTCGACCCGCTCGCGCTGCTCCGCGTCGACGGCGGCCCGGTCCCGGTCGACCTGCTGCTGCATCGCGTCGAGCGCGGCGCCGGCCTCGCCCCGTACGGAGTCGGCCTCGGCGCGGGCGGCGCCGAGGATCTCCGCGGCGCGCCCGCACGCCTCGTCCAGTACGTGCTGGGCCTGGTCCTCGGCGGCGGAGAGCCGTGCGGACGCGGCCGCGCGGGCCTCGTCCTGGAGGGTGCGGCGGGCGGTGTCAGCGGCGTCCCGGGCGTACTGCGCCTCGACCTCGGCGCGTTCGCGTACCGCGGCGGCCTCGTCCTCGACCATCTGGAGCAGTTCCTGCGCGCCGGCGCCGAGCCGGGCGAAGTCGGTCGGACCGAGCGCCTCGACCTGCTGCCGCAGGGAGGTGCACTCGGCGTCCATCTCGTTGGCGAGCACCGTCAGCCGGGCGGCCCGCTCCCAGGCCGCGTCCCGGTCCTCGGACAACTCGTCCAGGAAGCGGTCGACCTGGTCCGGCCGGTAGCCGCGCCCGCGCGCCGCACCGAACCTCTCCCGTGCCTCCGGCTGCGTCTGCGTCGATGCGGACGTATCACTGCTCATGGCCACTGCCCCTCGCGACGTCGGGCCGTTCCCGTGTTCCCATTTATCGCTTATGCCCGAATTGTACGAGCCTCGACACTCCGACTGTCTCCTACCCCGGAAACACGGACGGGCCGAGCGGAAGACGCAGCTTCCACCCGGCCCGCACGAAACGGCCGCACATCCGTACGGTCCGCCTACAGCAGCCCGTCCCACATCTGCTCGACCAGCACCGACCACCAGTTGTCGGGCGAGGCGATCGCGGCCGGGTCCTGCGCGGCCAGTTGGGCCTGGAAGTCCACCGTCCAGTGCCCGGCCTGCTCCGGCGTCAACCCGATCCGCAGCCGCCACATCCGGCCCAGCAGCGCCATGCAGCGGGCGAACTCCGGCAGGCTGGAGTTGACGAACTGCGGCTGCGCCGGCTGCCCGCCCGGCCCGGCCTCCAGCGGCACCGCGACGATGTGCGCGGTGCCGTACTGCACGCACAGCTGGCGGCCGAAGTCGTTGCCCATCACGAGGTACGACCCGGCGTCCGCGGCCGGCTGCACCCCGCGCTGCGCGGCCAGTTCGGCGAGCGTGGGCACCGGCTGACCGGGCTGGGCCTGCGCCCAGAAGAACGGCGAGAAGTCGACCGGCAGCCCCGACCACACCAGCGTCTGGGCCACGATGTCCGGCACGCCCTGCCGGGACACGGCCCGCTGCTCGAACCTGAACACGCCCTGCGGCCCGAACGCGCTCGCCACCTCCTGGCCGATCACGTCGAGACCGACCGGCGGCACTCGCAGCACGCTGTGCGGATCGGGCATCGGCACCCGCTGCGGCTGCGGCCGGGCCGGGGCGCCGGCCACCTGGTGCAGCTCGCCCTGGTGGGTGAGCAGGTGCTGGACGCCCTGCCGGCGGCCGGCGTGGTCGCGGCCGTACGGCGCGGTGTGGCTGATCCGCACCTGCGGCCAGGTCTCCCGGATCATCCGGGTGCAGTAGCCGCCGGGCAGATCGCAGGACTCCAGCTCGGTGTGGAGTTCGAGCACCTGCTCCGGACGGATGCCCAGCGAGCGCAACTCGTGCAGGATCTGCCACTCCGGGTGCGGGGTGCCCGGCGCCGACCGCCGGATGAGCTGCTGCTCGCTGCCGTCCTGGCCGCGGTAGCGCAGCACCGCCATGTAGCCGGGGCCGACCGTGGGCACCGCTCCGCCCTGCGGGTAGCCGTATCCGGGCGGCGCGGGCGGAGCCATCGCCGGCCCGCCCATGCCGGGTGGCGGCGGGGGCGGGGTGCCCATGCCGGGCGGCGGCATGCCGGGTCCGGCGAGCATGGTGGCCGCGTAGTGCGGGTCGTTGGCCGCGGGCGGCGGGGTGCCGGCGCCGGGGGGCGGGGGCGGGGTGCCCATCCCCGGGGGCGGCGGCGGAGCTCCTGCTCCGGGCGGCGGCGGGGGCGGGGTGCCCATGCCGGGCGGGGGCAGGGTGGGTCCGGCGAGCATGGTGGCCGCGTAGTGCGGGTCGTTGGCCGCGGGCGGCGGGGTGCCGGCGCCGGGCGGCGGAGGCGGCGGGGTGCCCGCGCCGGGCGGGGGCGTGCCCATGTACGGGGGCGGCGGGGGAGGGCCGCCCGCGCCGGGACCGGGCGGGGGCGTGCCGGGTCCGGCGAGCATGGTGGCCGCGTAGTGCGGGTCGTTGCCCGCGGGCGGCGGGGTGCCCGCGCCGGGTACGGGCGGACCGGAATACGGCGGCGGGGGCGGGGTGCCCTGAGCCGAACCCTGCCCGAGGCCCTGACCCTGGCCCTGGCCCGGTGCCTGGCCCTGGTTCGGCTGCCGGCCGATGTCGGCGGGGCCGGGGCCCACGGGCGCGGCCGGACCGGCCGGACCGCCCGCGCTGCCCGGCGGCGGCAGCGGAACCGCCGGACCGCCGGGCGGCGGGTACTCGGAACCGCCGATCGTGTGCGGCACCCCGGGCCGGGCCGGGGGTGCCGGCTGCTGTTGCTGTTGCTGCGGTGCGGGCCCGGTGCGGGGCAGCGAACTCCCCCCGGACAGCAGCTCGGTCCTGGCCTCCGCGCCCGTCGCCGGCTCCTCGGCCTGGTCCGTGTCGCTGATCGGCGGGGCGAAGACGGTCGCCGGCACCGGGACGGACTGCCCCTCGCCGGAGTCGCTCACCGTCTTCCCGGCCCAACTGCCGCCGCCCGAGCTCTGCGAGGGCACCGAGCCGGGCCGCCGGTAGTCGATGCCGCCCGAGGCGGAACCCGCGGGGCCCTGCGCGCCGCCGCCCGCCGATCCGGCGGACCCGGACCCGGAGCCGGCCGCCGCCGCTGCCTGCTGCCCGTCCGGCTGCTCGGCCGCGCCCGGACGGGAGGCGCCGCTGTCGCCGGGGCGCCGGTAGTCGATACGGCCGCCGGTCGAGGGCGCCGGCTCCCCGGCCGCCGGGGCGTCACCCGCCGCGGGAGCGGGAACCGGGGGCTGCTCGGCGGCGGACGGGCGGCGGTCCGGGATGCCCATCCGGTCGGCGGCGTCCTGGAGCCACTGCGGGGGGCTGAGCAGGAACGAGGTCGCTTCGAGGTCGAGTCGCTGGGGCGGCTCGGGCGCCGCGTCATCGGGCACCGGGCCGTACTCCTCCTCGTAGCGGCGAATGAGTTCGCCGATGGGCAGGGCGGGCCACAAGGTGGCGTCGCCGCTGTCACGGGCGATCACCACCCGGACCGACCCCTCGTCGGAGGACGGGCCGTCCTCCCGGGCCTCGGACCACACCACGAAGCCCAGGTCGAACTCACGGACCCGGATCTCCCGGGTCTCGTACGCGGGGACGTCCGCGTTCACCCAGCGCTCCGCGCGCTCCTGCGCCTGCGCGAAAGTGACCATGTGCTGTCTCATCCCTCCACGGCTACGGCGTCGGCGAAGCCGCCGTCGACCATCAGATTCGCGACCGTGTCCAACTCGGGTGGATTGCCGGCCAGTCGCAGCAGGAACTCGTCGAACGAGTCGCCGCAGGGCAGCAGCAGGTCGGCCACCCGGTCCGCCGGGGTGTCCCACCCGTCGCCGTCGCGCGCGTCGTCGTAACCGCAGAACCAGACGGAGCCGGTGCCCTCGCCCTTCACCCGGACCACGAGGAGGCCGCCTTGGACGTAGCCGATCGCGAGGTAGTCCTTGGTGAGGTGGTCGCGCAGGCACTTGTTGACGTACACCAGGTCGTTGACCGCCGCGTCGTCGCGGACGGTGAAGAACGGCTGGTCCAGCAGCAGGCCGAGGCCGGGGTCGAGGGCGACGCCCTGGGGGGCGCAGCCGCCGGCCGCCTTCAGGAACGCGCGGTACGCGCCGGGCAGGCGGTACCCCAACTCCTCCTCCACGTCGCGGACCTGCTGCTCGGTGACCGCGACCGGCTCCTTGGGCAGCCCGAAGTGCACGGGGCGGGTTTCCTGGAGCGGGCGGGTGCCGCGCTTGGTGTGGTCGGCCACCGAGGTGGCCAGCCCGCCGTGGTGCCGCAGCAGCGACTTGACCTCGACCGGCACCAACTCCAGCCGGCGGCTGCCGCGGACGTGGTGCCAGGTCCAGCCGTGCGGGGTGGCCACCGGCAGCAGGTTGCCCCACAGTTCGTGTCCGGCCGCGTGCAGGGCGGCGTTCGCCGAGACGTAGTCCGTCAGGCGCAGTTCGTCCACGCCGAAGCCCTCCGGAGGCTCGGCTATCTCCGCCGCCGCGCGGGCGTACGGCGAGAAGTCGGGGTAGCCCTCGTCGTCCACCCACACGCCTTGCGGGTGGCGGGCGGCCCGGACCGGGTCGGGAAAGTGCACGACCTGTCCGGCGTAGGCCGCGTTCGGTGGCGCGGCCTGCGCGGCGGCTACGGGTCCGGGAGGTGATCCCAGCCCTTGCGGGCCTGTGGTCATGGCGGTTGCCCCCTGCTGCGTCTGAGCTGATGACGACAGCCTAGGGGGTCCGGCAAGAGCCGCGCGGGTCCCGTCCTCGTCCCTGTGGACAACTCGGCCACCGCCATCCGGATCGCCCCGATCGGCCCCGGATCGGCCCGGTTTCGCGCCGGCTCCCACCCGCCGCGGCCGGTACGGGTCTCAGCTCCTGCCCGCCGCGGCCCGCAACTTGGCGACCTGCTTGCTGGCGATCGCCGGCCGCAGCGACGCGGTCTTGTGGTCGGCGCGGACGGTCTCGAAGGCGGCGGTGGAGTCGCCGACCCGGACGACGGTGACCAGCGCCACCCCGGAGGCCCCGAGGGCGGGGTCGGTGACGGTGTAGGTGACCCGCTGGTCGCCGTAGGTGCCGGCGGTATCGGCGGGCCCGGTGGACGGGTCGACGCTCTTGACCGTGAACTGCGACGTCCGGCCGTTGCGCGTGACCTTGTAGCCGGGGCAGTGGGCGATCGCGGTGGACAGCTGGTCGAGGACCTGCTTCGCGCGGCCGGCCGGATACGACGCCACGACCTCCAGCGAGATCGTCTTGGCGCCCGCGTCCTTGGCGGCGGTGTCGGTGACCAGCGCGCCGGTGTAGACGGTGCGGACCAGCTTCGGCTTGAGGCTCCACTGGTCGGCCACCGGCTGGCACGCGGCGGGGTCGGTGGTCTGCTCGTCGCCCAGGAGTTGGCTCGTGCTGGTCGCGGGCACCACCTTGAGGTGGTCGAGGTCCTTCGCCGTGATCACCGAGCGGGTCAGCTTCCGGGACGCCGCGCTGCCGCTGTCCTTGCTCTTCCCGCCGCCCCCGCAGGCCGCGGTGAGCGCAAGCGCGGGCAGCAGTACGGCCACTGCCAGCACCTTGCGGCTACCGGTCGGTAGGCGACGGCCTGCGCGTATCCGCATCGATGAGTACCCCTGTGTCGTGTGCGGGCCCGGCTGCGCGGCGCCGCCCCTGCCCGCGTGCCGCGTCCGGTCCGGAGCGTCCCGGCCCGGCCCTCGCGGGCGTGGGCCCGCTGCCGCGCGACTCTACGGCACCGGGCCCGCCCTGCCTCCTATGGCACTGCTCACAACACGATCACCACACGGTCACGGTGACGCACTCCTCCTCTCCGGCCGCCGTCCCGTGCGCGGCGCCGCTCACTTCCGCGCGGCCAGGGCCGCCCGCAGCTTCCGGTCCTCCTTGCGGGCGACCTCCAACGGCACCTGCCCGGCGCCCCCTTCGGCCTTCGTCGACAGGTAGGAGGTCACGGTGTCGCCGGTGCGCACCACCGTCACCAGGGCCGCGCCGGTCTTCTTGTCCGCGGTGTCGGTCATGACGTACGCCACCGACTCGTCGCCGACCTTCACCACCGGGCCCTTCCCGACCCGGAAGGGCGTGCGGGTGCCGTTCTGGTCGCGGGCCTCGAACGCGGTGCAGGTGGCGAGCGCGCCCTTGATCGCGGCCATCACCTTCCGCGCGTCGCCCGGGGCGTGGCTGGCGATCAGCATCCGGTCGATCTCGTCCGGGGCCGCGCCGGCGGTGGGGGTGGCCTCGGCGAAAGTGGCGCCGACCGAGGCCATCCGGTGGATCGCGGGCTGCGAGCTGCTGACGTCGGCCAGCGGCCGGCACTCGGGCTTGTCGGCGACCAGCACCGGCCGGCCGCTGGTGTCGTCCTGCGCGCCCAGGTCGTCGGGGTCGAAGCCCCCGGCCGGTGCGGTGGTCGCGGTGCCGTCGTCGGTCTGCGTCATCTCGATCACCCAGCCGGGCACGTCATGGTCGGTGACGAGCGCGCGGGAGAGCTGGGCCACGCTCAGCGGCGCCTTGCCGGCGTCGGCGGACGCCTGGGCCGCGGAACGCCCGCCGCCCTTGCCGCCGTCGGCGTCGGTGGAACCTGAGGAGCCGGACGAGCAGCCGGCCGCCAGCAGCAGCGCGGGCAGCACGGCGAGGGCGGCGGCGCGGGCCCGGGCGCGTGGGGGACGCCGCAGGCGGGGAACACGTCGTACACGGCGGGTGCTCGGGGCGTCCGCGTCTCTTCGGGCACGGTGCATGGGGTCACGTTCCCTGGGTCGTGTGTGTGGGGGGATCGGCGCCGGCTCGCGGCGCCGATCCGATCCTCCCGGTCGCGAACGGCCCCGTAAACGGCGCGCGGTGACGCTGTGACCGCGCTGTGTGCCGGCGGCCGGCCGGTGAACGGCGGCAGATGTGCGCGCTGCGTGTCCATGGCGCCGACGTAACGTCACAAGACGGTGACATGGCCCACACGGGAAGGTCGCCACACCGCGTTCCGCTTCCCCATCGGATGGCCTGTTTGGCACTCTGATTCGGCATACGGGGGAGCTGCCGCCTTGGGCGGATGGATGACGGAACGGGGCAGGATATGACAACTCGCCTACCAGCGGCGGACACCGCCGACCCGAGGCTGAGCTGGAGCGCTGCCCGCGACCCGCTGGAGCCCCCGGTGCTGCGGCACCGCAGGGACGGCATCCTGCCCGCGATCGCGGCCGCGCTGTCCATCCGCGACGAGGTGCTGACCTGCACCGGCGCCAAGGGGGAGCAGCCGCCCGTGCTCCACCCGATCGTGCAGGAGTTCCTGGACGCGCTGCCGGTCGCCCAGCGCGAGCGGTTCACCGGGCGGTGCCCCGAACCGGTGCTGATTTCACGTCACCTGACGGCGGTGGAGGCGACCCGCGGCAAGCGGGCCTCGCGCCGCCCGCTCACCCAGGGCGAGGCCCGCAAGGCGCTTCGCGGCGCCAAGCTCACCGCGCGCCGGATACGCGAGGACGGCGACCCCGCGCACGGCGCCTACGCGCCGCCCTGCCGCTCCTGCGCGCCGCTGCTCGCGCACTTCGGGGTGCGGCCGTTCGACCCCGGCGTGGGGCGGGCGTGAGCGCGGGCACGGCCGGCGGCACGCGCTTCCCGGTGGGCGTCGACGCCGCGCTGCGGGCGGCCGGGTGGCAGCCGGGCCGCTGGGACATCAAGCAGGCCGAGGAGTGGGCGGACCGGCTGCGCGGGCACCTGTCGCCGGGCGGCCACCAGCACGCGGTCTTCCCGGCCGCCGTCGAGGCGTGGGCGGAGTTCGGCGGTCTGACCATCCCCCCGGTGTCCGGGCCGGGCCGGCAGGTCGCGCCCGCTCCGGTCGTCGTCGACCCGCTGCGCGGCCTGCACCTGGCCCGCACCTTCGGCGACCTCGGGCGCGCCCTGGAGACCGAGATCAGCCCGATCGGCGAGGAGTCCGGGTCCGGCGCGCTGCTGGCGATCGACCCCGACGGCAGGGTCTACGCGGTCGACCACACCGGCGACTGGTACGTCGGCGCGGACATCGACCGCGCGCTGGCCGCACTGCTCGGCGGGGTCCGCCCGGTCCGCCTCACCATGAGCTGAGCCGCCCCGAGCAAGGCGCCCCGCCCTGTAGGGCGGCCCGAGCAAGGCGCCCCGCCCCGTAAGGCGGCCGCCCGGCCCGGCCGCATGCCCCGCCCGCAAGTCCGCCCGGTCCGCCGCGCCCTCCGCCCCTACCGCTCACACCGCTCACACCGCTCACACCGCCGTGAACCCGCCGTCCACCGGCAGGATCGCCCCGTGGATGTGCGACGCCTCGTCGCAGGCGAGGAAGGCCACCGCGGCGGCCACCTCGTCCAGGCGGCCGAGACGCCCCGAGGGAGTGGTCGCCAGGAGCGGCCCGAGCTGGTCCGCGTTGGCGATGTTCTCCTCGGTCGCGGTCGGGCCGGGGGCGACCGCGTTGACCCGTACGCCGCGCGGACCGTACTCCGCCGCCCAGGACTTGGTCAGGGAGTGCACCGCGGCCTTGGTCATGCTGTAGAGGGCGGAGTTGGCCCAGCCGCTCGTGCCGCTGATGGAGCCCATGTTGATCACGACGCCGCTGCCGCGCTCGGCCATCGCGGGCACCAGCGCGCCGGTGAGCTGGAAGGCGGACTTCACGCTGACCGCGTAGGCGGCGTCCAGGGTCGCCTCGTCCACCTCGGCGGTCGGGCGCGGTTCGAGCAGCAGCGCCGCGTTGTTGACCAGGATGTCCAGGCGGCCGCCGACCGCGGCCAGGGTCGCGTCCGCGAGGCCGCGTACGGCCGCGCCGCCCGCCGCGAGGTCGGCCGGCACGAACACCGCCCGGCCACCGGCCGCCTCGATCTCCTCCGCCACCGCCTCGCCGCGTTCGGCCCGCCGGCCACTGACCACGACCAGTGCGCCCTGGGCGGCAAGGGTGCGGGCGACCTGCGCCCCGATGCCCGATGTCGAGCCCGTGACCAGGGCGGTCCTGCCGTCGAATCGCCGTTCCATGACTGTCGTCCTCCTGGGTGCTGCCCTCGACTGGTGTCTCCGGTGGCACGCGGTGCTGCGGCGCGCCACCCGGTGCCACCCGTCGCGCGACCTCGGCGTTCTCCCGACGCCTGGTCGTGCTCCCCGGTGGCACGGCCGAGCGTGGCACCCAGAAAGTGGACCAGCAAGTCCAGAAAATGTGCCGAGGTGTGCGACGCTGGGGGCATGACGCAGCAGCCGGTCGGGTTCACCGCGAAGGGCCGGGCCACCCGGCAGCGCATCGTCGAGGGCGCCGCCGCCGAGATCCGCGCCCGGGGCGCGGTCGCCACCACCCTGGACGACGTCTGCCGGGTGACCGCGACCAGCAAGAGCCAGCTCTTCCACTACTTCCCCGGCGGCCGGGAGCAGTTGATGTACGCCGTCGCGGAATACGAGGCGGACCGGGTGCTGCTGGACCAGGAGCCGTACCTGAGCGACCTGACCTCCTGGGCGGCCTGGGACGCGTGGCGCGACGCCGTGCTCGCCCGCTACCGCCAGCAGGGCACGACGTGCCCGCTGGGGGCCCTGATGACCCAGTTGAGCCGCACCACGCCCGCCTCGCGCGAGGTGACCGCGCGGCTGCTCGAACAGTGGCAGCGCAAGATCACCGACGGCGTGCTGGCGATGCGCGACCAGGGCGCGGTCGCGCCGGGCGTCGACGCCGGGCAGGCGGCCGCGGCGCTGCTCGCCGGCATCCAGGGCGGGGTGTCGATCCTGCTGCAGACCGGCCGGCTCACCCACCTCGAAGCCGCGCTCGACGTGGGCATCTCGGGGCTGCGCGCGGGTGCCTGACGGCACGTCGGCCGGGGCCGCCGACCGCCGACCCTGAGCCGCGTCTCCGACCGTGGTACCAGACCCCTAGGGGGAGACACCTACTTTCGGCGCCCACCGGTTCGTACCGGCGGATGACGATCGGCTGCCGGGCGGTGCCTACGGTCATAGGGCGGGATGGAACCGCTCACCCGCACCTCGGAGGTGGGGATAGCCCCACCCCCGATCCGGAGACCTGCCCCATCGTCAGGTGCGGCACACTCCGGCAGGCTCATGGACACAAGGGCGATCGGCGCCCCGCACGCACGCGGTCACGTACGACGACACCACCACGGGAGACAGAAGTGACGACGGCTATGACGGTTCCCACAGCCGGGGGCAGCGGAGAACGTACGGCCGTTGCCGCCGCAGGACGCTCGGTGACCAAGGCGTACGGCTCGGGCGAGACCCGGGTGGTCGCGCTGGACGCGGTGGACGTGGACATCGCCCGCGGGCGCTTCACCGCGATCATGGGCCCCTCCGGCTCCGGCAAGTCGACCCTCATGCACTGCCTGGCCGGTCTCGACACGGTCAGCGAGGGCCGGATCTGGATCGGCGGGACCGAGATCACCCACCTCAAGGACAAGAAGCTCACCCAGCTGCGCCGGGACAAGATCGGCTTCATCTTCCAGTCGTTCAACCTGCTGCCGACGCTGAACGCGGCGGAGAACATCACGCTGCCGATGGACATCGCCGGCCGCAAGGTCGACCGCGAGTGGATGGACCGCGTGGTGGAGACCGTCGGCCTGGCCGGCCGGCTCAAGCACCGCCCGACCCAGCTCTCCGGCGGCCAGCAGCAGCGCGTCGCGGTGGCCCGGGCGCTGGCCGCCCGGCCGGAGATCATCTTCGGCGACGAGCCGACCGGCAACCTGGACTCCCGGGCCGGCGCCGAGGTGCTCGGCTTCCTGCGCCGCTCGGTCGACGAGCTCGGCCAGACCATCGTGATGGTCACCCACGACCCGGTCGCCGCCTCCTACGCCGACCGCGTGCTCTATCTCGCCGACGGCCGGATCGTCGACGAGATGGTCAGCCCGACCGCCGAGTCGGTGCTGGAGCGGATGAAGTCCTTCGACGGTCGCGGGAGGACCTCGTGACCGTCTTCAAGACGTCGGTGCGCAACTTCTTCGCGCACAAGGGCCGCATGGCCCTGTCCGGGGTCGCGGTGCTGCTGTCGGTGGCGTTCATCTGCGGCACCCTGGTCTTCACCGACACCATGACCGCCACCTTCGACCGGCTCTTCGGCAACACCGCCTCCGACGTCACCGTCAGCGCCAAGGAGGTGAAGAACGAGCAGGCCACCGGCATCCCGGACACCCTGCCCGCCTCGCTGCAGGCCACGTTGGCGCACGTGAACGGCGTCGTCTCCTCGGTGCCCGACGTCACCAGCCAGGACGTCACCGTCGCCGACGCGCACAACGACAAGATCAGCCCGTCCTCCGGCGCGCCGACCGTCGTCAGCAACTGGGACTCCACCGAGACCAAGGCGGTGAAGCTCACCTCCGGCCACCTGCCCACCTCGGACACCGACGCCGTGATCGACGCGGACACCGCCAAGGCGAAGCACCTGAAGATCGGTGACACGCTGCGGGTCATCGCGCAGCCCGGCGACTTCAAGGTCACCCTCAGCGGCATCGTCACCTTCAAGTCGACCAACCCCGGCGCCGCCGTGGTCTACGTGGACACCGCCGTCGCGCAGTCCAAGCTGCTCGGCCGCGCCGACGCCTACACCGGCTACGGCCTGACGGCCGCCAAGGGTGTCTCCGACGAGCAGCTCAAGGCGAACGTGAAGGCGGCGATCGGCGGCCACTACACGGTCGACACCGCGAAGGAGACCACGAAGAAGCAGGAGGACGACCTCGGCGGCTTCCTGAACTTCATGAAGTACGCGATGCTCGGCTTCGCCGGGATCGCGGTCCTGGTCGGCATCTTCCTGATCGTCAACACCTTCTCCATGCTGGTCGCCCAGCGCACCCGGGAGATCGGCCTGATGCGGGCGCTCGGCTCCAGCCGCCGCCAGGTCAACCGGTCGGTGCTGATCGAGGCGGTGATGCTCGGCGTCAGCGGCTCCGTGGTCGGCATCGGCGGCGGCATCGGCCTGGCCATCGGGCTGATGAAGCTGATGGGCAAGGCCGGTCTGAAGCTGGACAGTTCCGAGCTGACCATCAAGGCCACCACCCCGATCGTCGGCCTCGTCATCGGCGTCGTCGTCACCGTGGTCTCCGCGTACATCCCCGCCCGCCGGGCCGGGAAGATCTCCCCGATGGCCGCGCTGCGCGACGCCGGCACCCCGGCCGACGCCAGGGCCGGACGGATCAGGGCCGCGATCGGCGTGCTGGTCTGCGCCGCGGGCGTGCTCGCCCTGGTCGCGGCATCCCAGTCGGACAAGGCGTCCTCCGGCGGCGGGATGCTCGGTATCGGCGTGCTGCTCTCGCTGGTCGGCTTCGTCATCGTCGGCCCGCTGCTCGCCGGCGTGGTGGTCCGCGCGGTCAGCGCCGTGGTGCTGCGGTTCTTCGGCCCGATCGGCCGGCTCGCCGAGCGCAACGCGCTGCGCAACCCGCGGCGCACCGGCGCCACCGCCTCCGCGCTGATGATCGGCCTGGCGCTGGTGGCCGGCATGTCGGTGGTCGGCTCGTCCATGGTGGCCTCCGCCAACGACCAGCTCGACAAGTCCGTGGGCGCGGACTTCATCATCGAGGTCGGCAGCAACGGCTCGCAGCCGATCACCCCGGCCGCCGCCAAGGCGATCAGGTCGGCGTCGGACCTGGACCACATCACCGACTACACGATCGTCAACGGCACCATGACCACGCCGTCCGGCAAGAAGATCAAGGGCCAGCTCAGCGCCGCCGACAGCACGTACACCCAGGACGTGCAGCTGGCGACCACGCAGGGCAAGCTGTCCGACGCCTACGGCAAGGACGCGATGTCCGTGCCGGAGCAGTTCGCCAAGGACAACCACGTCAAGGTCGGGGACACCATGACCGTGGCGCTGGTCGGCGGGCGCACCGCGCACCTGAAGATCGCCGCGGTCACCAAGGGCGGCACCGCCCTGGAGAACGGCACCCTGTTCACCAGCATCGACACCGCGCGGACCTACCTGCCGGCGGACAAGATACCCGGTGACTTCCTGATGTTCGCCAAGGCCGCCGACGGCAAGGAGAAGGAGGCGTACGCCTCCCTGAAGGCCGCGACGCACGACTACCCGCAGATCGACGTGCGCGACCAGGCCGACTACAAGCACCTGATCAAGGACCAGGTCAACCAGCTGCTCTACATGATCTACGCGCTGCTGGCGCTGGCGATCATCGTGGCGGTGCTCGGCGTGGTCAACACCCTGGCGCTGTCGGTGGTGGAGCGGACCCGGGAGATCGGCCTGATGCGGGCGATCGGCACCTCCCGGCGCCAACTGCGGCGGATGATCCGGCTGGAGTCGGTGGTCATCTCGCTCTTCGGCGCGCTGGTCGGCCTCGCGCTCGGCCTGGGCTGGGGTTCGGCCGCCCAGCAGGTGCTCGCCTCCCAGGGGTTGCAGATCCTGCGCATCCCGTGGAGCACGATCGTGATCGTCTTCGTCGCCTCCGCGGTCGTCGGTCTGCTGGCCGCGCTCCTGCCGGCCTTCCGGGCCGCGCGGATGAACGTACTGAACGCGATCGCCACCGACTAGGAAGGCGGCCCGGCCGGACCCCGGGCGGCGGACGGGCCGTTCCCCGGCCCGCACGTGACACGGCGGCCCCGGATGCGCAGGACTTCTGCGCTCCGGGGCCGCCGCGTCATGTGCCCCGCGCACGCCGCCCGCAGCGGGCGGCGTGCGCGTTCCGGCGTCTAGGACGTGAAGTAGCCGGTGATGTCCGCCAGCAGGTTGACGCTGCCGGCCGAGTTGTAGAAGTCGACCTTGCCGTCGACCACCGGGACCACCACCAGGTTCGGGATGGTCTGCCCGGTCGGGAAGTTGAGGCTGGAGGTGTTCGGCCGCGTGGTGCTGTCGGGGTAGACGATGACGTGGCCGGTGGTGGTCGGGCTGACCGCGGTGACGTTCATGACCACCGCCGTCACCCCGCTCGCGGGCAGGCCGCCGTGGCCGGTGAGCGGCAGGGTGACGGTCTTGCCGCCGCCGACCGCGCCCTTGACGCCGCCGGTGCCGTTGCGGGTGTCCATCAGCCGCGTCGGCCCGGTGGAGTGGAAGAGCGAACCGCTCGCCGCGTAGTAGCCGGTGACGTCGGCGAGCAGGTTGACGCTGCCGGCCGAGTTGTAGAAGTCGACCTTGCCGTTGACCACCGGCACCGTCACCAGGTTCGGAATGGTGGTCTTCGCCGGGAAGTTGAGGCTGGAGGTGTCCGGCTGGGTGGTGCCGTCGGGGTAGACGATCAGGTGGCCGGTGGCGGTCGGGCTGACCGCGGTGACGTTCATGACCACCGCCGTGACCCCGGTGTCGGGGATGCCGGTGGTGCCGCCGGTGACCTGGAGCGAGACCGTCTGACCCGCCGTCACCGGACCGGTCACCCCGCCGGTGCCGTCACGCGTGTCCATCAGCCGCTCGGGGCCGACCGGATCGAACCGCGACCCGCTGCTGGACGAGGTGTAGTAGCCGGTGACGTCGGCGAGCAGGTTGACGCTGCCGGCCGAGTTGTAGAAGTCCACCTTGCCGTTGACCACCGGCACCACGACCAGGTTCGCGATCGTGCGGCCCGCGGGGAAGTTGAGGCTGGACGTGTTCGGCTGGGTGGTGCCGTCGGGGTAGACGATGACGTGGCCGGTGGCGGTCGGGCTGACCGCGGTGACGTTCATGACCACGCCGGTCACACCGCTGCTGGGCACCCCGCCCTTGCCCGCGACCTGCAGGCTGATCGTCTTGCCCGCGCCGACAGCGCCCTTGGTGACGCCGGTGCCGTTGCGGGTGTCCATGATCCGGGTCGGGCCCGCCGCGGTGAACGTCCCGGCCGGCGGAACCACCGCCGAACCCGCCGTGACGTCGCTCGCCTTGACGAAGCCGAGCCGGTGGTTGAACCGGATCGGGTAGTAGACGGTCGTGCCCACCACCCGCGTCTGGTCGCCCGGCGCGCTCTGGTCGATGTTCTTGGCGTAGTAGTAGTCGGCGTTCACCGGGTCGTCGGCGACGTACGACTGGCCGGCCGGGATCGTGTAGCCCAGCGGCGCCACGATCTGGGTGTCCTCGCTCGCCACCCCGGCGATCACCGACGGGTACGCGGACGCCTCCGGGTAGGCCCGGCCGTACACCGGGACCGCGCTGCTGCCGGCCGGTGTGACCACATGGCGCGCGGTGTTGCCGTTCGCGACCGCGAACCGCCCGCCCGGGTTGGAGAACCACGCCTTCTGGCCGCCGTACCAGATCGCCGTCCAGTCGCCCTGGACGCCGGCCACGACGAACGACTGCCCGGCGACCGCCTTGTCGGTGACGTCGGCGGCCTGCGTGGTGCCGTTGGCGACCTTGTTGGCCGCCATCACCGAGTCGCCGATCAGCGCGGCCGACGAGGACGGCGAGGTGCGCAGGTAGACGAAGCTGGTCGGCTGCGCGGCGCACGGGTTGGAACTGCAACCGGTGACCGTCGGCTCGTTCGCCGAGGTGAACGGCGGGTCGATGGTGATCTCGCCGCCCACCACCGGGGTGCCGCCGCCACCGGGAGTGGCGCCGAGCAGGTCCAGGTAGTGCGACCAGTTCCAGTACGGGCCCGGGTCCCAGTGCATGCTGGTGAGCTGCGCGGTCTGCGGCGAGGGCACGTCGTCGTGGCCGAGGATGTGCTGCCGGTCGAGCGGCACGTCGAACCGGTTCGCCAGGTAGCGCACCAGCGCCGCCGACGACTCGTAGAGCGACTCGCTGTACCAGGACGCGCCGGAGATCGCGATGCCCTCGTGCTCGATGCCGATCGAGTGCGCGTTGATGTAGTAGTTGCCGGCGTGCCAGGCCACGTTCTTGGTCTGCACGACCTGGGTGACCAGCCCGTCGGAGGAGCGCACGATGTAGTGCGGGGTGGCGTACTGTGTCGGGTCCTGGAATATGCCCAGCGCGCTGCTGTAGCTGCCCTCGGTGTCGTGGATGACGATGTACTTGATGGAGTTGCCGTCGGCCGGGCGGTTCGCCAGGTCGTAGCTGCCGTACTTCGACTTGTCGTTCGGGTCGGTCTGCTTGTAGGCGGCCGGCACGTAGTTGCACGTCAGGCCGGACGGGCACTCGGGCGTCGGGTTCGCGGCGGGGGTGGCGGTACCGGCCGCGCCGGCCTTCGTCTCCTGCGCGGCCTCCGCGGTCGCCGAGGGCAGGCCGAGGTCCTTCAGGGCCGAGGTCCTGGGCGCCACGGCCGGCTCGGCCGCGAGCGTGACCAGCTGGCCGTCGGCGGTGGTGCGCGAGGCCCCGGCCCGCAGCGTGGTGTAGACGCGGTCCGCGTACTGCCCGGCGCCCTGGGCGTCGGTGGACTGGCTGAAGCGGGCCACGGCGCCGTACCAGGCGCCCGGGTCGGCCGGCAGGGAGCCGGCCAGCTGCTTCTCGTAGTGCGCGAGCAGCGCGGCGCCGCCCCGGACGCTCTGCAGCGGGTCGCTGCGCAGGCGCGCCTGCGACGTCCCGGTCAGCGCGGCCGCCGCGTCCAGCGTGCGGTAGGCGGCGGTCGGGCCGACGGGAGTCGGTGCGGCGGTGGCGCGCGGCGCGGCCGGGGCGGCGCTGCCGCCCTCGCCGCGCTGGCCGCTGTCCGGCGCGGTGCCCGCGGCCCGCAGGGCGGCGGTGTCCACATGGGTCAGGCCCATGACGTTGTAGTTGCCGGTGGTGCTGGGTGCTCCGGCGTGCGTGTCCCACAGCGACTGGTGGTAGGCCACCGCCATGAGCAGGCCCTCGGGCACGTGGAACTCCTTCGCGGCGCTCGCGAAGTCCCCCTGCAGCGTGTCGCGCGCGGTGCCGGCTGTGCTGCCCGCGGCGCTCGCGCCGCTCCTGGCCGGTGCGGCCTGCGCCACACCCGTCCAGGACAGTGCGCCCGCGACGACGGCCGCCACCGCCACCGTCCACGCTCTGCGCGGCCCCCCGTGGCGCCCCTGATCTGCCTCTCTCAAGGCCCCTCCCCACAATCCTCGGTTGCCGGGGCCCGGTGTGCCGGGCCCGAAGCTGGCAACGTAGCAGCACGCTCCCCGGGCGAGGAGGCGCCAGGAGCGGTCCGGCGGTGGCTGTCACCGGTACGTCGTACGCTGGACGTACCCCCGGCCCGTGCGACGTGTCGGGCGCTTCGCGTTGCTCTGCCCACTTCTTTCGGGCCCACTTCTTTCGGGACGGAACCCTGATGAGTCTGAACGGTCTGGTCGACGTCGTCGTCGAGGACGCCGCTCTCGCCGAGGCGGTCGAGTCCGCCGCCGCGGGCAACCGCCCGCAGGTGGACCTGGTCGGTCCGCCCGCCGCGCGCCCCCTGGTGGTCGCCGCGCTGGCCGCCCGCGCGCGCCGTACGGTGCTCGCGGTCACCGCCACCGGCCGCGAGGCCGAGGACCTGGCCGCGGCGCTGCGCTCCCTGCTGCCGCCGGACACGGTGGCGGAGTACCCGTCGTGGGAGACGCTGCCGCACGAGCGGCTGTCCCCGCGCAGCGACACCGTGGGGCGGCGGCTGGCGGTGCTGCGCAGGCTGGCCCATCCGCACGCCGACGACGTGGTGGCCGGCCCGGTCCAGGTGGTGGTCGCGCCGATCAGGTCGGTGCTCCAGCCGCAGGTCAAGGGGCTCGGCGACCTGGAGCCGGTGTCCTTGCGCAGCGGTGGCAGCGCGGATCTGGACGCCGTGGTCGACGGACTGGCGTCGGCCGCGTACGCCCGGGTGGAGCTGGTCGAGAAGCGCGGCGAGTTCGCGGTGCGCGGCGGCATCCTCGACGTCTTCCCACCCACCGAGGAGCACCCGCTGCGGGTGGAGTTCTGGGGCGACGAGGTCGAGGAGATCCGCTACTTCAAGGTCGCCGACCAGCGCTCCCTGGAAGTCGCCGAGCACGGCCTGTGGGCGCCGCCCTGCCGCGAGCTGCTGCTGACCGAGCAGGTCAGGGCCCGGGCGGCGGCCTTGGCGGCCGAGCACCCCGAGCTGGACGAGCTGCTGGGCAAGATCGCCGAGGGCATCGCGGTCGAGGGCATGGAGTCGCTGGCCCCGGTGCTGGTCGACGACATGGAGCTGCTGCTCGACGTGCTGCCGGCCGGTTCGATGGCGGTGGTCTGCGATCCGGAGCGGGTCCGCACCCGGGCCGCGGACCTGGTGGCGACCTCCCGGGAGTTCCTGGAGGCGTCCTGGGCGGCCTCGGCGGGCGGGGGCTCCGCGCCGATCGACCTGGGCGCCGCCTCCCTGTGGTCCATCGCCGACATCCGGGAGCACGCCCGCCGCCTCGGCACCCCGTGGTGGTCGGTGAGCCCGTTCGCCGCCGACGAGCAGGGCGCCGCGCCCGCCGGACCGTACGACGAGCGCCCGTCGCTCGGGCCCGAGCTGGAGTTCGGCGACACCCTGCGGCTGGGCATGCACGCCCCCGAGCTGTACCGCGGCGACACCGCCCGCGCGCTCGCCGACACCAAGGGCTGGCTCGCCGAGGGCTGGCGCACGCTCTACGTCACCGAGGGCCACGGCCCGGCCGCGCGGCTGGTGGAGGTGCTGGGCGGCGAGGGCATCGCGGCCCGGCTGGACCCGGAGCTGACCGACCCGGCCGTGCTGGCGCCCTCCGTGGTGCACGTGGCGACCGGCTCGCTGGAACACGGCTTCGTGGACGCCGCGCTGAAGCTCGCGGTGCTCACCGAGACCGACCTGTCCGGGCAGCGCTCCACCGCCAAGGACATGGGCCGGATGCCGTCGCGGCGCCGCAAGACCATCGACCCGCTCACCCTCACCGGCGGCGACTACATCGTGCACGAGCAGCACGGCGTCGGCCGCTATGTGGAGATGGTGCAGCGCACCGTCCAGGGCGCCACCCGCGAGTACCTCGTGGTGGAGTACGCCCCGGCCAAGCGCGGCCAGCCCGGCGACCGGCTCTTCGTCCCCACCGACCAGCTCGAACAGGTCACCAAGTACGTGGGCGGCGAGGCCCCCTCGCTGCACCGGCTCGGCGGCGCGGACTGGACCAAGACCAAGGCGCGCGCGAAGAAGGCGGTCAAGGAGATCGCCGCCGACCTGATCCGGCTGTACTCCGCGCGGATGGCCGCGCCCGGCCACACCTTCGGCCCCGACACGCCCTGGCAGCGCGAGCTGGAGGACGCCTTCCCGTACGCGGAGACGCCCGACCAGCTGACCACCATCGCCGAGGTCAAGTCGGACATGGAGAAGTCCGTGCCGATGGACCGGCTGATCTGCGGCGACGTCGGGTACGGCAAGACCGAGATCGCGGTGCGCGCCGCGTTCAAGGCGGTCCAGGACGGCAAGCAGGTGGCGGTCCTGGTACCGACCACCCTGCTGGTGCAGCAGCACATGGGCACCTTCGCCGAGCGGTACTCCCAGTTCCCGGTGAACGTCCGCGCGCTGTCGAGGTTCCAGACCGACGGCGAGGCGAAGGCGGTCCTGGAGGGACTGCGAGAGGGCTCCGTCGACCTGGTGATCGGCACCCACCGGCTCTTCTCGTCGGAGACGAAGTTCAAGGACCTCGGCCTGGTCATCGTCGACGAGGAGCAGCGCTTCGGCGTCGAGCACAAGGAGCAGCTCAAGAAGCTGCGCGCCAACGTCGACGTGCTCACCATGTCCGCGACGCCGATCCCGCGCACGCTGGAGATGGCGGTCACCGGCATCCGCGAGATGTCCACCATCACCACCCCGCCCGAGGAGCGCCACCCGGTGCTGACGTTCGTCGGCCCGTACGAGGAGAAGCAGATCGGCGCCGCCATCCGCCGCGAACTGCTGCGCGAGGGCCAGGTGTTCTACATCCACAACCGGGTGGAGTCCATCGACCGCGCCGCGGCGCGGCTGCGCGCCATCGTGCCGGAGGCGCGGATCGCCACCGCGCACGGGCAGATGGGGGAGTCGCAGCTCGAACAGGTGGTGGTGGACTTCTGGGAGAAGCGGTTCGACGTGCTGGTGTCCACCACGATCGTGGAGTCCGGCATCGACATCGCCAACGCCAACACCCTCATCGTCGAGCGCGGCGACACCTTCGGGCTGTCCCAGCTCCACCAGTTGCGCGGCCGGGTGGGCCGCTCCCGCGAGCGCGGCTACGCGTACTTCCTGTACCCGCCGGAGAAGCCGCTCACCGAGACCGCGCACGAGCGGCTGGCCACCATCGCCCAGCACACCGAGATGGGCGCGGGCATGTACGTCGCGATGAAGGACCTGGAGATCCGCGGCGCGGGCAACCTGCTCGGCGGCGAGCAGTCCGGGCACATCGCGGGGGTCGGCTTCGACCTGTACATGCGGATGGTCGGCGAGGCCGTCGCGGACTACCGCAACGCGCTGGAGAGCGGCGGCGAGCCGGAGGAGGAGCTGCTGGACGTGAAGATCGAGCTGCCGGTCGACGCGCACGTCCCGCACGACTACGCGCCCGGCGAGCGGCTGCGGCTCCAGGCGTACCGGTCGATCGCCGCCGCGAACAGCGAGGAGGACATCGCCGCGGTGCGCGAGGAGCTGGCCGACCGCTACGGCAAGCTGCCCGAGCCGGTGGAGAACCTGCTGCTGGTGGCCGCGTTGCGGATACTGGCTCGCAAGGTCGGCGTCGGCGACATCACCCTCCAGGGCGGCAACGTCCGCTTCGGACCGGTCGAGTTGCGCGAGTCCCAGGAGCTGCGGCTCGGCCGGATCTACCCGCGCTCGGTGATCAGGCACGCCACGAAGCAGGTGCTGGTGCCGCGCCCGGCGACCGCCCGGATCGGCGGGAAGCCGGTGGTGGGCCGTGAACTGCTCCAGTGGACCGCGGAGTTCCTGACCACGGTGCTCGACAACTAGGCACGAGGCAGCCGGCTGCCCGGCTGCACGAGGCGCCCGCGGTACGGCGGGCGCCTCGGCGTTGTACCGGCCCGTTCCACCGGCTCGCCCTACCGGCCGCCCGATGTGAGGTGGAGCACCACATATCCCTGGTTGTCGGCGACCATGCTGTACGTGGCGGCCGGGTGCAGCTGCTTGGCGTACGTCACCGGGTCGCCGGCCCAGCCGGATGTGTTGTCGATCGCGATGTACTGCGGGGTGACGCCCTGGGTGTCGCCGACCCAGTACACGGTGGTGCGGTGCACCAGGTGGCTGATCGGGCCGACGTTCGCCTCCACCGTGGCGCCGTCGGGGATCTCGTCGAGGGTGTGCTCGATCGCCTTGGTGCGGGCGTCGACCTTGTAGGTGGCCGAGTGGCTGAGCGACGCCAGGGGGAGGGTCAAGGTCAGCGCCAGGGCGGCGCCGGCCGCGGCCGCGGGCAGCCCGGAGGCGTAGGAGCGCAGCCAGGGGCGCGGGCTGCGCCGGGAGGTCACGGCGGCGTCCACGAGGGCGAGCATGACCACCGGCATCAGCACCGCGCTGTAGTGCCAGTCGGTGCCCCAGTAGTGGTCGTCGTGCGAGACGAACCGCCAGCCGATGGTGGGCAGCGCGGCGAGGATCAGCGGGGAGCGCAGGGCGAGCAGCCCGGTGGTGGGCAGCAGAATCCACAGCAGGGTATGGGCCGCGGTGTCGAACGGGATGTGCCCGGGCATCGGGGCGCCGTTGCCGTTCAGCTTGTTCCAGTAGTCGTACCCGCCGGTCTTGTTGAACGCCGGGATGATCACGGCGAAGGCGAGCGCGGACATGGCGACCCCGAAGCCGGCCAGGCCGATCGCCCAGGGGCCGAAGCGCAGGGCGTCGGACAGCCGCTCGCCGTGGGCGCCGTGACCGGTGCGGCCGTCGCCCTCGGTGCCGGGGTCGGTGGCGGAATCGGTGCCGGCGGTGGCGGAACCGGTGCCGGACTCCGCGGCGTGCTCGCCCGGCGCCGCGCCGGTGTCCGTGCCGTAGTCCGTGTCGGCGCGCGCCGCGTCCACCGCTTCGGCGCCCTGCGTCTCCCGGGTGCGCCACCACACGATCACACCGATCGCGGCGGCCGTGACACCCATGTCCTCCTTGACGAAGACCAGCGGAACCGCCCACCACATCGCCGCCACCCAGCGCTTGCGCAGCACCGCCTCCAGGGAGAAGGCCAGCAGCGGCATCGCGAACGCGATCTCGTGGAAGTCGAACTGGACGGCCTTCTGCACGCCCCACGACAGCGCGTAGGCCACCCCGATCGCGAGCCCGCGGCCCCGCCCGAGCAGTAGCCCGGCGACCCGGGTCACCGGGATCACCGACACCGCGAACAGCAGCGCCTGGGCGACCAGCAGCGTCACCGGGGTCGGGAAGACCCGGTAGAAGGGCGCGATCAGCGCGGTGATCGGGCTGAAGTGGTCGCCGAGGATGTTGAACCCCGGGCCCTTGAGGTCCGCGACCGGCGCGTGCAGGTGGGCGTAGGACTTGATCGCCTGCTCGAAGATGCCCAGGTCCCAGGACATCGTGAGCAACTGCCGGTAGCGGGTCACCGACAGCGCGGTGTAGGCGGCGAAGAAGACGACCGCGAGCACGTAGGGGTCCGCGTCGGCGCCGAACCTGCGCAACCGCAGCCCGGTGCCGCCGGCCCCGCCGGCGGCCTTCGCCGCGCCCGCACCCGCCACGGCATCGGCGCCGGCGTCGGCCTCCTGCGCCGGGATGACGGCCTCGGCCCTGTCCATCGTCGTCCTCCAGCGGAAGCGGGGTCGGGGTCTGCCGGAAAAGATACGGGACGACGCTGTGCCGGCGGGACCCCGCGCGGCACCGGCACCGACCGGGTGCCGCGAACGGTCCCCGCCCCGGCGGCCGCGGGCGAAGGCGAGGACTGTGCGGGGAGGGTGCGTGGACGGTCCGCGGACGCCGGGTCGCGCCGGGGAACCGGGCAGGCCGAAATAGTTGTCCACAGGTCCGGGGTGAGCGGGGGACGGCCGCGCTCTGCGGCCGATACGCTCACAGGGTGTTCGCCGATGGGTGGGCGCGGGCACCCGCGGTGTCCGTGTGGCGGCGGACGTCGAGCAGAGACCGCCCGCCGTCCGTGGCCCGACGACCCAGGAGCACCCACATGTACGGCCCAGGTCCGGTGACGCAGGGGCCCAAGCCCGCACACCCCACGACTGCCGTCGTGCTGCGGGTGATCCTCACCGTGCTGCCGGTGGTCACCCTGGGCTTCCTCGCGTGGTGCTCGATGCTGTACCTGGCGGTGCTGCGCAAGCGCACCTCCGACTGGCTGATG
Source organism: Streptomyces sp. NBC_00448 (assembly GCF_036014115.1). Classification (NCBI taxonomy): domain Bacteria; kingdom Bacillati; phylum Actinomycetota; class Actinomycetes; order Kitasatosporales; family Streptomycetaceae; genus Streptomyces; species Streptomyces sp. NBC_00448. Next base: position 3,807,424 of record NZ_CP107913.1, on the reverse strand, counting down.
CTGGCCGTCGCGGTCGGCATGGCCGTGATCGCCGTGGTCTGCTTCGGGCTGTCCGACGACGACAACGACTGGCAGGCCAACACGGGCGGCACCCTCATCCTGATCTGCATGTTCGGCGGCGCGGTGTACTTCCTGGTCGCCGACATCCTCAGGTACCGCACCGGCCGCCAGGGGTGGCCCGCCGCGCCCGGCTACCCGCAGCCGAACCCGTACGCCACCGGCTACGGCACCGGCGGCCCGATGGTGCCCCCGCCGCACCAGGGCTACCCGGCCCCGCGGCAGTACCCCGGTCCGGCCGCCCAACCGGCCCCGATGCAGGGCGCGCCGAACATACCGAGCATGCCCAGCGTGCCGAACGCGCCGGTGAACCAAGGCCCGTCCACCCCGTCCACCCCGTCGCCCTCCCGCCCGGCCACCCCGCCGCCGGTGAACCGTCCCGCCACCCCGACCCCCGTGCCCCGTCCCACCCCGCCGCCGGCCCCCCGCATCGACCAGGTCCGGGCCGAACTCGACGAGCTGAGCGACTTCCTGCGCAAGGAGCGCGGCGACAGCCAGGACAGCGGTGAGGGCGAGGGGGCCAGGTGACCGGTCGGCTCATCGCCGGGCGGTACGAACTGGCCGCGATCATCGGCCAGGGCGGCATGGGGCAGGTGTGGACCGCGTACGACCGGCGGCTGGACCGCAGGGTCGCGGTGAAGCTGCTGCGCCCCGACAAGGTCGCCGGCGGGGAGAACGTGGACGAGCTGCGGCAGCGCTTCGACCGCGAGTGCCGGGTCACCGCCCAGGTCGACCACCCCGGCCTGGTCACCGTGCACGACGCGGGCGCCGACGGCGACGAGCTGTATCTGGTGATGCAGTACGTGGAGGGCAGCGACCTCGGCGACCACCTGGCCGCGCACACGCCCTACCCGTGGCCGTGGGCGGTCGCCGTCGGCGCGCAGTTGTGCGCCGCGCTGTCGGCCGTGCACGCCGTCCCGATCGTCCACCGCGACCTCAAGCCGCGCAACGTGATGATCAGGACCGACGGCACCGTCACCGTGCTCGACCTGGGTGTCGCGTCCGTGATGGACACCGACACCACCCGGCTCACCCACACCGGCTCGCCGATCGGCAGCCCCGCGTACATGGCGCCCGAGCAGGCGATGGGCGGCGCCATCGGCCCGCGCACCGACCTGTACGCCCTGGGCGTGGTGCTGCACGAACTGCTCGGCGGCGAGGTGCCGTTCGGGGCGCCGACGGCGCTCGGCGTGCTGCACGGCCACCTGTACGAGCCGCCGACGCCGCTGCGCCGCATACGCCCCCAGGTGCCCGAGCCGCTGGAGGCCCTGGTGCTGCGGCTGCTGGCGAAGGACCCGCAGGACCGCCCGGAGGACGCGCAGGACGCCTTCCGGCAGCTCGTCGCCCTGGTGCCGCCCGGCGGGCCCCGCTCCGCGCCGCTCGGCCCGATGGACCCCACCCGGCCGTTCCTGCGCCCGCACGCCCCCTGGCCGGACAAGCCCGCGCCCGCGCCGCTGCCCGAACGCCCCGCCTACCCGCCGGCGGTGAACTCCGCGGGCCCCGACCTGGCCGCAGCCGTCGACGAGGTGCGCCGGCTGCTGGCCGCGGGCCGGATCACCCAGGCCGTGGACGTGCTCGGCGGGCTGCTGCCGGCCGCCGCCGAGAAGCACGGCGAGCACTCCCCGGTGCTGCGCAGCCTGCGCAAGCAGTACGCCGCCACCTTGATGGAGGACGGCCAGTACCGCCGCGCGCTGCCCGAACTGCGCCGGCTGTCCGAGGAGTTCGCCTCCCAGTACGGCGGCGCGGACCGGCAGGCCCTGCAGTACCGCTACGAAGCGACGCAGTGCCTGGAGCAGTTGGGCGACACCACCTCCGCGCTGTCCGAATACCGCGTTCTGCTGCCCTACTTCGAGCGCTGGGCCGCCACCGACCCCGGGCCGCCGCTGGAGATCCGGCGCCGGATCGGGCACCTGCTGCTGTCCGTCGGCGACCGGCACGCGGCCCGCGACGTGCTGACCCGCCTGCTCTACGACGCCGAGCGGGTGCGCGGACTCCACCACCCCTTCCCGGCGGAAGTGCGCCGTACGCTCGCCTGGTTGGGGCAGGTTCAGGGGTAGGACCTGCCGTTCGGCAGGGCGGGAGGGGCGGGTGGCGCCCCGGACGAGCGAACTTCCGAGGTGTGATCGATGGGCATACGCAGGACGCGGGCGCTGGCCTGCACGGCGGTACTGGCCGCGACGCTGGGCGTCGCCGGGTGCAAGGACACCAGCCTGGGCGCGGACCCCACCAGCAGCGCGAGCAGCGGTGCCGGCACCGCTGCCACCGGCGGCGATCCGGGCGCCACCCCGAGCGCCGCCCACGGCAGCGCGCTGGCCGCCGCGAACGCCCTGAAGGTCAAGGGCCGTGCCCCGAAGACCGGTTACTCCCGCGACCGGTTCGGCCCCGCCTGGGCCGACGTGGACCACAACCACTGCGACACCCGCGACGACATACTGCAGCGCGACCTCACCAAGAAGACGTACCGGGCCGGCACCAAGGACTGCGTTATCACCGGCGGCACCCTCGCCGACCCGTACACCGGCACGCGGATCGTCTACAAGCGCGGCGCCAGCAAGGTCGACATCGACCACGCCGTGGCCCTGTCCGACGCCTGGCAGAAGGGCGCCCAGCAGTGGTCCAAGGACCGCCGTGAGGACTTCGCCAACGACCCGCTGAACCTGCTCGCCGTCGACTCCTCCACCAACCGCCGCAAGAGCGACGGCGACACCGCCACCTGGCTGCCCCCGAACACGTCGTTCCGCTGCTCCTACGTGGCCCGCCAGGTCGCCGTGAAGAAGAAGTACGGCCTTTCGGTCACCTCCGCCGAGCAGGCCGCCATGCGCAAGGTGCTGAACACCTGCCCGAAGCAGCCGCTTCCCACCGGCTGACCGGCCGCAACCCTCCCGGCCCGGATCACGTTGTGCAGAGTGCTGGATATCGGCCGCCGTTGGTCAATATCCTCGTGCTCGATCATCCATCACGCCAGGAACGCGAGACGCGAGACGCGAGGAGAACATCCCCGCTGTTCCCCGCCATCACCCGCCGGGAGGCACCCATGGTCCGCCGCCGTACCGCCGTCTCCACCGCCGCAGTCGCACTGCTGCTGGCCTCGCCCGCACTGACCGCGTGCGGGTCGGGGCCCAACCGCACGGGCGCGGCCGCGGTGGTCGGCGACCAGCGGATCGCCATGTCGACCGTGCAGGCGCGCGTCTCGGACCTGCGGACGGCCGCGAACGGCAACCCGCAGGCCGCGCAGGCGGTGTCCGGCGCCACCCAGCTGCCGACCCAGGTGCTCAACGTGATCGTGCAGACCCAGGTGGTGGACAAGGCGCTCGCCGACAAGGGGCTGACGGTGTCCGCGGGCGAGGTGCAGCGGGAGTACGACGCCGAGGTGCAGCAGCTCGCCGGCGGCTCCCAGAAGAGCTACGAGGCCGGCATGCTCGCGCAGTACGGCACGCCGCCCGACCAGATCAACAGCTACCTGCACGAGAAGATCGCGATCACGAAGATCATCGCGGCGCTCGGGTACCAGCCGGGCAGCGACGGCGGCGAGAAGGCGCTGGAGGACTACATGGTGCAGACCGCCAAGTCGCTCCATGTGCACATCAACCCGCGGTACGGCGTCTGGGACGGCAAGAGCGCGTCCATCGGCAAGGTCAAGGACCCGTGGGTGATCGACAAGACCCCGGTGACGAGCCCCGACGACACCGCCGCGCCCACCGACGTCGCCTGAGCGCCTCGCCGGACCTGAGCGCTCCGCCGGACCCTGACCGCCTCGTCGCCCGCCCGCCCGCGCCCGGCCGCCCGCCCCGTCGATCGCCGGGCGGGTGATCGCCGGGCCGGCGGCGCGCGGTACGTTCGAGGGGTGACCGAAGAACCCGCCGCCGTGCCCCCCGGGCGCCTGGTGCTGCTCACCATGAGCCACCGGGTCGCGCCCGGCCTGCTCTCCTGGCCCGCGTGGCAGGTGCTGCGCGAGGCCGACCGCGTGCTGTGCGCGGACCCGGACCACCCGCAGCTGCCCTACCTGCGGCAGGCCGGTGTCACCGTCGAGACGGCGGCGCCGACCGGGCAGCAGCTGGTGGACGCCACCGCGGGCGGCCGCACCGTGGTGTACCTGCCGCCGGACGCCGGCGCGGACCCGGCCGTCACCGACGAGCTGGCCCGGCTGGGCGGCTCCGGCCGGGTCGCGATGCCCGAACTGGAGCTGCTGCCGGGGTCGTACGACCTGCCCGGCGCGCGACTGCTCGACCTGGTGCGGGTGATGGACCGGATCAGGGCCGAGTGCCCGTGGAGCAGCACCCGCACCCACGAGGACCTCGCCGCGTACGGCATCGAGGAGATGTACGAACTGGTCGAGGCGATCGAGGAGGGCGACCGGACCGCCGTCCGCGAGGAGTTGGGCGACGTGCTGCTCCAGGTGGTCTTCCACGCGGCCATCGCCGAGGGCGACCCGGAGGAGCCGTACGGCATCGACGACGTCGCCGCGGGCCTGATCACCAAGCTGATCCACCGCCACCCGCACATCTTCGGCGACGAGCAGGCCCGGACCCCGGAGGAGGTCCGCGCGATCTGGCTGCGGCGCAAGGGCGCCGAGAAGGCCCGGGAGTCCGTCACCGAGGGCGTCCCGGTCGCTGCCCCCGCCCTCGCGCTCGCGGCGAAGCTCGCCGGCCGCGCGCGGGCCGCGGGACTCCCGCTGCCCGCCGGCCCGGCCGCGCCCGGTGCCGGCGACGAGACCGCGCTCGGCGACCACCTGCTCGCGGAGGCCGCCGCCGCGCAGTCCGCCGGCATCGACCCGGAGCGCGCGCTGCGGCAGGCCGCACGCCGCTACCGGGCCGCGACGAAGGCCGCGGAGGCGCGTCGCGCGGCGCGGACCGGTACCGGTACCGGTCCGTCGGGCGACGCGGACACCGACGCCTCCGACACCACCGGCCGTACCGTGGAAGGCGGTTGACGCCGGTGCGGCTGGACGTCCCCTATGCCTGGCCGGCCGGCGAGGACGAAGCCCTCGCCCTCCAGGAGCGGCTGCGGCCGCTCGCCGACCACCGCGGCCCCGGGCCGGCCGCGCCCCGCCTGGTCGCGGGCCTCGACGTCGCCTACGCCGGCGACGGGCGCGGCACCGGCGACCTGGTCGCGGCCGCCGTCGTGGTGATCGACACGGCGACCCTCGGCGTGGTCGAGCGCGCGACCGCCGCCGCGACCACCGCCTTCCCGTACGTTCCGGGCCTGTTCGCCTTCCGCGAGCTGCCCGCCCTGGTCGCCGCGCTGCGCAAGCTGACGACCACCCCCGACCTGCTGCTCTGCGACGGGCACGGCCGCTCCCACCCGCGCCGCTTCGGCCTCGCCTGCCACCTCGGGGTGCTCACCGGCCTGCCGACCGCGGGCGTCGCCAAGACCCCCTTCACCGGCCGGCACGACCCGGCCGCCCTCGGCCCGGACCGCGGCGACCACGCCGACCTGGTGGACGACGGCGAGGTGGTCGGCCGCGCGCTGCGCACCCAGAGCCGCGTCAAGCCGGTCTACGTCTCCACCGGTCATCTGATCGACCTGCCGACCGCCTGCGCCCGTGTCCTGGACCTGTCCCCGCGCTACCGCCTCCCCGAGACCACCCGCCAGTCCGACCACCTCAGCAGGGAGGCCCTGGCCGCCGGCTGATCGGGGCTCGGGATCAGGAACCCTGTGTCGGTTCCCCACCGGGGCGGCCGCGGCGGAGCTTGGTCAGATCGGCGTCGACGACAAAGGGGGCCGCGACCTTCAGCCGCTCGTGGTGGATACCGGTGATCGCGTACGAACCTGCGGCGGGGTCGATCTCGTAGACGTACACCACGGGTGCGCCGTCGTTCTCCTCCACCCGCCAGAAGTGGCGGATGCCGGCCTTCGCGTACTTTCTCGGCTTGACGTCGCGGTCGCGACGCACGGACTCGGGCGAGACGACCTCGATCGCCAGGACGATCTGTGACGGATCGAACGACGTCTGCCGCATCCGGTCCAGGGCAGAGTAGGGCACGACCATCAGGTCCGGTTCCGGCCGGTCCTGCTCATCTAGCGTGACAGTCATCTCCCGGACCACGTCGTACTCTTCCGGCGCCTGGTCCAGCAGCGTAGTTTCCAGGAGCCGCAATACGGCCATGTGGAAGTAAGTCTGCGGACTCATGAAAAACAGCCCTCCGTCGATCATCTCGGTGTGTGCCGGGAGGCCCGGAATGCGGTCCAGGTCGTCCGCGGTCCACCCACCGGGCGGCGGCAGAGGCCAGGTGGGGCCCGTGCCCTGATCGCCTTCGGCTGCGGTGCTCATCAGCGCTCCCATGCGACGGATTTTGGCGCGTACGGAAAGCGTACCCAGGCCGGACGACGATCCCTCACCCGAAAGGGTGAACCGAGCCCGCCGGGACCGCGCTGACCAGGGGAAACGTTGCCCCGGTGGCATCGTCCGCCCGGGCCCGGCGCGGACGAGGGCGCCCGGTACGGTCAGGGGGTGACCGACCTACCCCCGCCGCCGAACGGCACGCCCCCGGCGCAGCCGGAACTGTTCTCCTGGGAGTTCGCCACCGACCCCTACCCCGCGTACGCGTGGCTGCGCGAGCACGCGCCCGTGCGGTGGACGACGCTGCCCAGCGGCGTCGGGGCGTGGCTCGTGACGCGGTACGCCGACGCGCGGCAGGCGCTGGCCGACGGGCGGCTGAGCAAGAACCCGGTGCACCACGCGGGGGAGTCGGCCGCGAAAGGGAGGACCGGCATCCCGGGGGAGCGGACCGCGGAACTGACGACGCATCTGCTGAACATCGACCCGCCCGACCACACCCGGCTGCGCCGCCTGGTGTCGAAGGCGTTCACGCCGCGTACGGTCGCGGTCTTCGAGCCGCGGGTACGCGAGTTGACGGACGGTTTCATCGACGCGTTCGCGGGCCGGGGCGAGGCGGACCTCATCCACGAGTTCGCCTTCCCGCTGCCGATCTACGCCATCTGCGACCTGCTCGGGGTGCCGAGGCAGGACCAGGACGACTTCCGGGACTGGGCCGGGATGATGGTGCGTCACGCCGTGCCGGGCCAGGGTGGCGGGCCGCGCGGTGGGGTGGCCCGGGCGGTGAAGAAGATGCGGGCGTATCTCGTCGAGTTGATCCACCGCAAGCGCGGCGACCTCGGCGACGACCTGATCTCGGGGCTGATCCGGGCGAGTGACCACGGCGAGCACCTGACGGAGAACGAGGCCGCCGCGATGGCCTTCATCCTGCTCTTCGCCGGCTTCGAGACCACCGTCAACCTGATCGGCAACGGGGTGCACACCCTGCTGGCCCACCCCGCGCAGCGCGACGCCCTCCAGGAGTCGCTGTCGGCCGGTGACAGCACGCTGCTGGAGTCCGCGGTCGAGGAACTGCTGCGCTACGACGGCCCGGTGGAGATGGCGACCTGGCGGTACGCCACCGGGCCGCTGGAGATCGGCGGCCGGCCGATCGCGGCCGGGGACCCCGTGCTGGTGGTGCTGGCCGCGGCTGACCGCGATCCGGCCAGGTTCGCCGCGCCGGACACCCCGGACCTCGCCCGCCGCGACAACCCGCATCTCGGCTACGGGCACGGCATCCACTACTGCCTGGGCGCGCCGCTCGCGCGGCTGGAGGCGAGGACCGCGTTCGCCGCGCTGCTGACCCGCCTGCCGGACCTGCGGCTGGCCGTGGAACCGGCCGAACTGCGCTGGCGCGGTGGCCTGATCATGCGTGGACTGCGTACCCTGCCGGTGGAGTTCACCGCCGAGGCGCCGCCCGTCAGGTGACGCGGCGTCAGCACCGTGATCGCGACGTGATGATCGCTACACCGACTTGTGACGCACTGGCCAAGCCCGCTACGTTCTGCGGTCAACGCAAGGCGTGTACCGCGTGGCCCATGGCACGACGCGTGGCAGGGCCCACGGAAATGGCTTAGGGCTTGAACGAAAGGCGACCGCATGCTCTCGTCCGGTAACGGCCGGCACCGACGCCCCCGGCAGGCCCCGGCGGCAGTGGTGACCGTGGCGACCGCCGCCGCGACAGGCGTCGGTATCGCGCTCCCCCTGATCAGCGCCGGCTCGGCCCAGGCGGCCGACGCGACCACCTGGGACAAGGTGGCGGCATGCGAGACCGGCGGTGTGTGGGGCGCGAACACCGACAACGGCTTCTTCGGAGGTCTGGCGATCACCCAGGACACCTGGGACCAGTACGGCGGCGACACGTACGCCAAGCGGCCCGACCTCGCGACCCGGGCGCAGCAGATCACCGTCGCCCAGAAGATCCTCACCGACCTCGGCCCCAACGCGTGGCCGGGCTGCGAGCTCACCACCGGGCTGCTCATCGACACCGCGACGCCGGACGTCGACCCGACCGCCACGCCGGCGCCCGACCCGTCGGGCCCCACCGGCATCCAGCCGACTTCCGGTGCGACCACCGCGCCGTCCGACTCCGGCACGCCCACCACGTCGCCGACCACGCCGACCGGCTCGGGCACCCCGACCGCGGGCACGCCGACCGACCCGGGCACGCCCACCACCGGCACCCCGAGCACGCCGCCGTCCGGCTCCGGCACGCCCACCACGTCGCCGACGACGCCGACCGGCTCGGGCACCCCGACCGCGGGCACGCCGACCGACCCGGGCACGCCCACCACCGGCTCCGGCCGGCACGGGAAGCCGTACGACCCGACCGACGACGAACTGGCCGCCCAGGACCGGGCCACCAGGACCGAGGTCTTCTCGACCGCCGACCCCACCCCCGCCTCCGACGGCGCGAACGGCAGCGGCAGCCAGGGCGCCCACCGGGCCGAACCGTCCACCGGGCAGCCCGCCGAGGGCAAGAGCAGCACCGACGGTTACGAGGTCGGCTCCGGCGACTCGCTCTCCGGCATCGCCGCCGCGCACCACGTCGCCGGCGGCTGGCACCAGCTCTACGAGACCAACCACGCCCTCATCGGCAACGACCCCAACCTCATCAAACCAGGACAGATCCTCAACCTCGGCTGAGCGGAAGGCGCGTGGCGGCCGGAAGACAAACCGGACGTATCAACTCCCGGCCGCCGCCGCCGATGTGACAAGGGTCTCGCGGCCTCGTTCGGCCGTTCGATCGTCAACTCGCGAATGCCACCCTCCCGACCTGCGCCGATATCCACCCGCCGAGCGTGAGCGCGCAGTTGGAGCCCACCGCCGGAATGTTTGAAGAACCCGGTGCGGTGTGCTTAACGTCTAACCGCTCGCCACAGCGGGCCCCGTTCGGAGCGGAACGCCGAGTCCTGCCGCCGCCCCACGGGAACAGTCGACGCGAAAGCGCCGCAGGCAGGAGCGGGGGACCCAAGGTCTTCCGCCGGACCAGCCGCACGCCGCGGCGACGGACAGCAACCGTCGCGGCCACCGCGGCAGCACGGTCCGGCTCGGGGTGAAGCCGAATCGCCGCCTGAGGCGGCGCGGCCGGGCAACTCACGTCCGAACCCGACAGCTCACCTCGTAGGCGTCGGTGAGGGCTATAACAACATGGGTAAGCACCGTCGTGCCTCGAAGAGGTTTGTCCGCATCGCCACGCTCGCCGGAGTCGCCGGCACCGCGATCACCGTTCCGCTGATCGCCAGCACGTCCGCCTCCGCCGCCTCCGTCGCCACCTGGGACGCGGTCGCCCAGTGCGAGTCCGGTGGCAACTGGTCCATCAACACCGGCAACGGCTACTACGGCGGCCTGCAGTTCTCGCAGTCCAGCTGGGAGGGTGCGGGCGGTCTGCAGTACGCCCCGCGCGCCGACCTGGCCACCAAGGACCAGCAGATCGCGATCGCCGAGAAGCTGCTCGCCATGCAGGGCCCGGGTGCCTGGTCCTGCGCGTCGGCCGGCGGCCTGACCTCCGGTGGCCCGTCCCCGGACATCAACCCGTCCGGCTCGTCGTCCTCGTCGTCCTCCTCCTCGTCGTCGAGCACGCCGTCCACCCCGGCCGCGTCCGCTCCCTCGAAGTCGACGTCGACCAGCACGCACACCGGCACCTCGCAGAGCAGCCGCAGCACCACCCGGCACGCCGCGCCGACCAGCATCCCCAAGGGCGACGGCGAGTACACCGTGGTCAAGGGCGACAGCCTCTCCAAGATCGCGGCCGAGCACCACGTGTCCGGCGGCTGGCACAAGCTGTTCTCGCTCAACCACGACATCGTCAAGGACGCCGACCTGATCTACCCGGGCCAGCACCTGCACCTGAGCTGAACACCGGGTAACACCGGAACGAAGGTCCCCACCGCCCCGGCCGGGCGCGCGCACCGAACCGCGCGCGCCCGGCCGGCGCGTTTCCGCGGGACCGCGGCCGCCGGCCGTCTCAGCGGTCGGGCCTTCCGCCAACGCGGGTGGGGAAGCCGGTTAGGCTCGTCCTGATAAAGACGAGAAGACATCTCAGAAGGAGACAACGTGCCGTCCATCGACGTCGTCGTAGCCAGGGAAATCCTCGACTCGCGAGGCAACCCCACCGTCGAGGTCGAGGTCGGCCTCGACGACGGCAGCACCGGCCGCGCCGCGGTCCCGTCCGGCGCCTCCACCGGCGCCTTCGAGGCCCTCGAACTGCGTGACGGCGAGAGCGACCGCTACCAGGGCAAGGGCGTGCGCAAGGCGGTCCTGTCGGTCAGCGACCAGATCGGCCCCGAGCTGGTCGGGTACGACGCGACCGAGCAGCGCCTCATCGACCAGGCGATGCTCGACCTGGACGCCACCCCGGACAAGTCCTCGCTCGGCGCCAACGCCATCCTCGGCGTGTCGCTGGCCGTCGCGCACGCCGCCTCCGAGGCGTCCGACCTGCCGCTCTTCCGCTACCTCGGCGGCCCGAACGCGCACGTGCTGCCGGTCCCGATGATGAACATCCTCAACGGCGGCTCGCACGCGGACTCCAACGTCGACATCCAGGAGTTCATGATCGCCCCGATCGGCGCCGAGTCCTTCTCGGAGGCCGTCCGCTGGGGTGCCGAGGTCTACCACACCCTCAAGGGCGTGCTGAAGTCCCGCGGGCTGTCCACCGGCCTCGGCGACGAGGGCGGCTTCGCGCCGAACCTCGGCTCCAACCGCGAGGCCCTCGACCTCATCGTCGAGGCGATCAAGCAGGCCGGCTACGCGCCCGGCCAGGACGTCGCGCTCGCGCTCGACGTGGCCGCGTCCGAGTTCTACAAGGACGGCAAGTACCAGTTCGAGGGCGGCGAGAAGTCGGCCGCCGAGATGACCGAGTACTACGAGGACCTGGTCGCCTCCTACCCGCTGGTCTCCATCGAGGACCCGCTGTTCGAGGACGACTGGGACGGCTGGAAGGTGCTCACCGACCGGCTCGGCGCGAAGGTGCAGATCGTCGGCGACGACCTGTTCGTCACCAACCCCGAGCGCCTGCAGAAGGGCATCGACCACGACACGGCCAACGCGCTGCTGGTGAAGGTGAACCAGATCGGCTCGCTGACCGAGACGCTGGACGCCGTCGAGCTGGCCCAGCGCAACGGCTACAAGTGCATGATGTCGCACCGCTCCGGCGAGACCGAGGACGTCACCATCGCCGACCTCGCCGTCGCCACCAACTGCGGCCAGATCAAGACCGGCGCCCCGGCCCGCTCCGAGCGCGTCGCGAAGTACAACCAGCTGCTGCGGATCGAGGAGATCCTGGACGACGCCGCGGTCTACGCCGGCCGCAGCGCCTTCCCGCGCTTCAAGGGCTGAACGCCGCCGCCGACGGCCGCCGACGGCCGCTGAGGGCCCCCGGGCCCCAGGCGGCCGTCCACCGCTCGGCGGCTGACGTCCCGTCAGCCTGCGGACGTCCCCGCACCCGGTCCCGTACCGTGGGGCGGGGACGTACGCATCTGACCGTCAGCAGGACGGCGAGGGGAGTCACGGCGTGGGGTCGGACCGCTTCTCTGACCGCTTCACCACCTCGGCCCGGCTCAAGGCCATCGGCCAGGAGGCGCAGGCGCGCGTCTACCGTGCCGCGGCCCGGCGGCCGGTGCGGCGCAACAAGCTCACCGGGCGCGCGGCGCTGCTGGCGCTGGTGCTGTGCGCGCTCGTGGTCGCGCTCGCCTACCCGACCCGGCAGTACATCGCCCAGCGCTCCGACATCGCCGACCAGCGCCGCGCCGCGCAGCAGGCGAAACGGAAGGTCGAGCAGCTGCGCGAGGAGAAGGCCCGCTGGCAGGACCCGGACTACGTCCGCACCCAGGCCCGCGCGCACCTGCACCTCGTGCTGCCGGGCGAGACCGGCTACTCGGTCGCGGGCAGCGCCGGCACCGGCGACCCCGACCCCGCCGCAGAGCGCCGCGCCACCGACGAGGCCGCCGCGCACCGCCCGTGGTACGACAACATGTGGGACGGCGTCGACCAGGCCGACGCGGCAGCGGCCCCCCGGCGCTGACCGCCGAAGCCCCCGCGGGCCCCGGCCCGCGGTCCCGCTCCGCCCCGCCGCCCGTCCCGACCCCCGCCGCCCGAACTCCCGCACACCGCAAAGCAGAACGGCTCATGGACACCACCCCGGAACAGACCCCGCCCACCGAGTCCGACATCGCCGCCGTGCGCGCGCAGCTCGGCCGCGAGCCGCGCGGGCTGCGCGCCGTCGCGCACCGATGCCCCTGCGGCAACCCGGACGTCGTCGAGACCGCGCCCCGGCTGGAGGACGGCAGTCCCTTCCCGACGACGTACTACCTCACCTGCCCGCGCGCGGCCTCCGCGATCGGCACCCTGGAGGCGGAGGGCGTGATGAAGCGGATGACCGCCCGGCTCGCCGAGGACGAGGAGCTGGCCGCCGCCTACCGCGCCGCCCACGAGGACTACCTCGCCCGCCGCGACGCCATCGAGGTGCTGCCCGGCTTCCCCAGTGCGGGCGGGATGCCCGACCGCGTCAAGTGCCTGCACGTGCTCGCCGCCCACTCGCTGGCCGCGGGCCCGGGCGTCAACCCGCTCGGCGACGAGACGCTCGCGCTGCTGCCCGAGTGGTGGGCCAAGGGCCCCTGCACCGGTGAGGGGACCGCCAAGTGACGGTACGGGTGGCCGCGATCGACTGTGGCACGAACTCGATCCGGCTGCTGGTCGCCGACGTCGACCCGGCCACGGGCGGCCTCACCGACCTGGACCGGCGGATGCGGATCGTCCGGCTCGGGCAGGGCGTGGACCGCACCGGCCGGCTCGCCCCGGAGGCGCTGGAGCGCACCTTCGCGGCCTGCCGGGAGTACGCCGAGGTGATCGGCGCGCACGGGGTGGCGCCGGAGCACATCCGCTTCGTGGCCACCTCCGCGTCGCGCGACGCGGAGAACCGCGACGACTTCGTGAACGGTGTCGTCGCCCTCCTCGGGGTGCGCCCCGAGGTGATCTCCGGCGCCCAGGAGGCGGAGTACTCCTTCACCGGCGCCACCCGCGAACTGACCGGCGCCCCCGACCTGGCCGCGCCCTACCTGGTGGTGGACATCGGCGGCGGCTCCACCGAGTTCGTGCTGGGCGACCGCGAGGTGACCGCCGCCCGCTCGGTCGACATCGGCTGCGTGCGGATGACCGAGCGCCATCTGCTGGTGGACGGCGCGGTGGTGGACCCGCCGACCCCCGAGCGGGTCGCCGCGATCATCGCCGACATCGACGCGGCCCTCGACCAGGCGGCCGCCGACGTCCCCCTCGACCGGGCCTGCACCCTGGTCGGCCTGGCCGGTTCGGTCACCACGATCTCCGCGATCGCCCAGGACCTGCCCGCCTACGACCCGGCCGCGATCCACCACTCCCGGGTCCCGGTCGAGCGGGTCCGCGAGATCACCGGCCGGCTGCTGGCCGCCACCCACGCCGAGCGCGCCGCGATCCCGTCGATGCACGAGGGCCGGGTCGACGTGATCGCCTCGGGCGCCCTGGTGCTGCTGCGCATCATGGAGCGCACCGGCGCGAAGGAGGTCGTGGTGAGCGAGCACGACATCCTCGACGGCATCGCGTTCGCGGCGGCGGGTTGAGCGAGCGGAGCGGATCGAGCGGGTTGAGCGTTGATCGGGTTCAGCGTTGATCGGGTTCAGCGTTGATCGGGTTCAGCGTTGATCGGGTTCAGCGGGTCGGGCGGGTTGAGCGGGGCGAAAACGGGTATGGCGTAGGCGTCCGCGGGTAAGCAAGCGCTCAGAAAGTATCCCGCATCACAGCGGCGGCCTGGTGACGCGCTCCGCTACGTGCGGGTAACTTCCCAGGGGGCCCGGCGACGGCCCCACGCCGCGCCGGCCGGCGCCGCACCTGCCGGCCGGCGGTCCCGCCGCCTCGAAGAGGAGTGTCGCGATGCCCGAAGCCGTCATCGTCTCAGCCGCCCGTTCGCCCATCGGGCGTGCCTTCAAGGGCTCGCTGAAGGAACTGCGCCCGGACGACCTGGCCGCCACCATCATCAGGACCGCGCTGGAGAAGGTGCCGCAGCTCGACCCGCGCGACATCGAGGACCTGATGCTCGGCTGCGGCCTGCCCGGCGGCGAGCAGGGCTTCAACATGGCCCGGATCGTGGCCGTGCGGCTGGGCATGGACCACCTGCCGGGCTGCACCGTCACCCGCTACTGCTCCTCGTCGCTGCAGACCACGCGGATGGCGCTGCACGCCATCAAGGCGGGCGAGGGCGACGTGTTCGTGTCGGCGGGCGTGGAGATGGTCTCGCGCTTCACCAAGGGCAACTCCGACAGCCTGCCCGACACGATGAACCCGCTCTTCGACGAGGCGCGGGCGCGTACCGAGAAGCGCGCCGAAGAGGGTGGCGGGCAGTGGCACGACCCGCGCGAGGACGGGGCGGTGCCCGACGCGTACATCGCGATGGGCCAGACGGCCGAGAACCTGGCGGCGCTGAAGGGCATCAGCCGCCAGGAGCAGGACGAGTTCGGCGTCCGCTCGCAGAACCTCGCGGAGGAGGCGCTCAAGAACGGCTTCTGGGAGCGCGAGATCACCCCGGTGACGCTGCCGGACGGCACCGTGGTCGCCAAGGACGACGGGCCGCGCGCGGGCGTCACCATGGAGGGCGTGGCGGGTCTGAAGCCCGTCTTCCGCCCCGACGGCACCGTGACGGCCGGCAACTGCTGCCCGCTCAACGACGGCGCCGCCGCCCTGGTGATCATGTCCGACACCAAGGCGCGCGAGCTCGGCGTCACCCCGCTGGCCCGGGTGGTCTCCACCGGCGTCTCCGGGCTGTCCCCGGAGATCATGGGCTACGGCCCGGTGGAGGCGTCCAAGCAGGCGCTCAAGCGGGCGGGCATGGCCATCGGCGACATCGACCTGGTGGAGATCAACGAGGCGTTCGCCGCGCAGGTCATCCCCTCCTACCGGGACCTGGGCATCGACCTCGACCGGCTGAACGTCAACGGCGGCGCGATCGCGGTCGGCCACCCCTTCGGCATGACCGGCGCCCGGATCACCGGCACGCTCCTCAACAGCCTTCAGTTCCACGACAAGCAGTTCGGCCTGGAGACGATGTGCGTCGGCGGCGGCCAGGGCATGGCGATGGTGATCGAGCGGCTCAGCTGAGCCGAGCCGAAGCGAGCCGAGCTGAGCTGAAGCGAGCCGAACCGGGCTGAACCGGGCTGAGCTGGGCCTTGTCACGGCGCGCGATGACGCGACTTCTTTGTGTACGCAGTGTGACGTAAGTCGCAATCAAATTGCCCCCGGGACGTGATTTTCCCGGGGGCGTTCGCGTTTTCCCAGGTCAGATCGGGTGTTACGGAACCAGGCAAGGGGGCAGACCTGTTCAATTCATGACGTTCCGCACTGCAAAGGCCAGGGGTTTACCGGCAGAGTGAGTGAGGGGGAAGTTTCGCCCACCGTCCTGGTGGGCATTGCTCGGGTCGCATCAGTCGGGAGTAGCTCAGTGAGTGTGAACTTCACCGTCCTGCTGGTCGCCGCGGGACTCGCCGCGGCCGCGGGCGCCGCCGCCCTGCTCACCGCCCGCGGCACCCGCCGCGAACTGTCCGCCCTGCGCCGCGATCTGGGCGGGCTGAGCGTTCCCGGGCCCCGGGACAGCGCGGGTGACATCCGCACCGCCGTCGCCGAGGCGCTCGCCGACGAGCGCGAGCGCGAACTGGCCGAGGCGCGCGCCTTCTGGGCCGAGCAGGAGGCCCGGGAGAGCGCCGGTGACACCGGACTGCCGCGCGGCCCCTACGGCGCGTCCAGCGGCGGTCCTGGCGCCCTGGCGGACGATCCCGCCGACCTCGCCGGCCACCGCGACTACGAAGTCCCGCCGGTGCTGCCCTACCTGCCCCGGCAGGCCGACTTCGCCGGGATCGAGCCCGGCGGCCCGGACGCCGTCGCCTTCGAGGCGGCTCTCGACGCCGCCGCCGACCCCGAGGCCCCGGACGCCCCCGAGACCGCGCGCCCCGACGCCACCCGCCCCGCGCCCGGCGCGATCCCGCACCCCTCGGGCCCGGACTTCGCGCCCTCCCCGGTGGTCGCCTCCCCGGACCAGACCGCGGACCGCCTCTCCGACCTCGCCGACGGACGTATTCCGCTGTCCGACGTCCGGCCCGGCCCGCTCGGCACCCTCGACGTCTACGTCTTCGCCGACGGCACCACGCTCTGCATGACCCCGGGGCACCGCGAGACCGCCCTCAAGCTCAGCGAGGCCCTCGACCGCGGCGAGGTCCCCGTGCTGCGCGGCGGCTCCGCGATAGCCGGCGCCTACGCCCTGACCTTCGCGTGCGGCGACGAGGCCGTGTACGTGCTCGCCGACCGCGTGGTGGCGTCGCTGTAACGCCCGGGCCCGGCCGGCACCGGGCCTGCGACGCCCCCGCGGGCGCCGCGAACGCCCAAGGGGTCAGCCGATGCTCTTCGCGGCCCGTGCCACCCGCTCCAGCGCCTCCGTCACGACCGCGGCAGCCCTGTCGGGCTCGACCGAGCCGAGGGCCATCGCCAAGTCATGGCCGGCGACCGCGAGTTGATCGCCCACGATGAACATCCCGTCGTTCGGCATGCGGTGCGGCGCGCGGTCCGGGAACTCCAGGGTCTCCGCCTGGACGGCCAGCCAGCGCGCCAACTCCAGTGCCTCGGCGGCCGCTCCGCCCTGGAGCCTGCGTTGCGGGAGCGACCGCAGCCGCCCGGCGAGACGGTCGACGGCGGTGTGCAGCGCGGTGCGATCGGACATGACCGCGACCCTACCCGCGCGCCCGGCGCACCCGCGCGGTGCGGCTTCGCACCGATATCCGCACGCCCGGGATGGTTGCCAACGAACGACCTCTCGGGCACGGTGGGGTGACCGGACCGCACACCGGAGGCGCCATGTACCCCACGCACATCTCCGACGAAACCCACCGGAACCTGATCGACCGCATCCCGCACTGCACCGGCCGCGAGGTCAGCGAGTGGCTGCGCGACCTCGCCGACGGACCCTCCCTCCTCCGCTTCGACGAACGCGTGAGCTGGCTGCGCAGCGAGCACGCCCTGTCCTACGGCCACGCCAAGGCCCTCGTCCACGAGTACGACCTGCGCCGGGCCAGGCGCAACCTCCTGTAGCGGCTGGCCCGGACTCCGCCTGGGTCCGTCCGGACCCCGCCTGACTCCGTCCGGCTCGGTCCGGTTCCGTCCGCTCAGTCGCGCAGGATGGAGATCAGGCGCAGGAGTTCGAGGTAGATCCACACCAGGGACAGCGTCAGGCCGAACGCGGCGAGCCAGGCGTGCTGTTGCGGTACTCCGTGCCGGATTCCGTCCTCGACCTGCTGGAAGTCCAGCGAGAGGAAGAAGGCGCCGAGGAGGATGCCGAGCACGCAGAAGGCGATGCCGAGCCCGCCGGTGTGAATCCCCAGCGTGTCGCCGCCGCCGAAGGCGGAGAAGAGCAGGTTGACCACGATCGCGATCAGGAAGGCGACCGAGACCGCCAGCCCGATCCTGCGGTAGCGCGCGGTGACCCGGATGAGGCGGGTCCGGTAGGCGAGCAGCATGCCGCAGAAGACCGCCACGGTGCCGAGCACCGCCTGGACCGGAGCGCCCTGCCACGCCTCGTTGTAGGTGCGGCTGAGGACGCCGAGGAAGACGCCTTCGAAGAGGGCGTAGCCGATGATCAGGGCGGGCGACGGCGTCCGCTTGAACGACTGCACCATCGCGAGCACGAACGCGATGACCGCGGCGCCGATCGCGAGGCCGTACCGCTCGGGCAGCGCGAACCAGCCGAGCAGCACGCCGAGTACGACCATGCCGAGGGTCGCCGCGGTGCGGGTGACGACGTCGCCCATCGTCATCCGGCCGGTCCGCGCGGCCCCGGCGGAGGGGCGGGCGTACATCGTCTCCAGCTGTGCGGCCGTCAGGTCCCGCGGCTGCTGGGAGGCTCCGCCGCCCTCGGTGAAGCCGCGGCCGGTCAGCACGGGGTTGCTGCTCTTCATCACGGTCCTCCGATGCCGCGCGCTGCGGCTGCCCCCAGGGTAGGTGCAGGTCAAAAGGGCCGCATGGCGGCGGAGAAGGGGTGGAGGCGGGGCCGACACGGGGCGGGGCCGGTGCGGTTCAGCGCCGCCGGCGGCGGAAGAGACCCCTGCGGGCGGGCCGCGGCGGCGGGCCGGCGGGTTGTCCGGGCGCGGCCGGCGGCGGGTCGGATGCGGTGCCCGCGTGCGTGCCTGACCCCGCGTCCGTGGCCGCAGTCGATTCCGAGGCCGCGTCCGTACCCGTATCCGAGTCCGTGCCCGTGCTGTCGGGCTCCTGCTCGGCGCGCCCGATCGCGGCGAGCAGGTCGCGGGCCAGGTCCGTATAGGTCGCGTCCAGCCACGGGCACAGCAGCACCAGGCGGCACAGGGAGCCCAGCACGGTGACCTCGCGGGTGCGGTACGCCTTCGCCGCGGCGAGCATCCGCTCGGTGATCCGCAGCCCGACGTCCTCGCGCACGGAAGGGTCGACCCAGGCGGTGGCCACCATCGCGAAGGAGGCCGTCTCGGCGAGCCAGTCCTCGGGGCCGTCGAGCAGGTCGAGCAGCACCGAGCGGCGCATCGACCGCGGCCACGGCTCGTCGGTGCGGTGGTGGGCGACCCCGAGGCAGGCGAAGGTCTGCACCGCGCGGACCCACAGCTCCGGGCGGTACGCCCGCAGGTGGCGGCCCTGCTCGTCGTCGGGCGGCTCGGGCGGGTGGACCATGACGCCGAGCAGGTCCGCCAGCGGCAGGCCGGACAGCCGCACCCCGTGGTCGTAGGCGGCCGGGATGTGCGGCCAGGACGCTGCCGCGGTGTCCCGTACCAGCCGCGCGGCCTCGGGGGAGGGCGGGGGCACGGCCGGGTGGGCGATCAGGCCGTCGTACGCCCACAGGGTGCGGCCGACCGCGCCGACCGGCTCGCGCGGGTCGGGGTCGCCGACCGAGCGGCCGGCCACCTCGCCGTTGGGGAAGGACATCAGGAAGGTGAGCACCGCGCTGGGTGGCTCGATCATCGACGCGGTGAGCTGCACCTGCCGGCCGCGGGCGGCGTCCGCGTCCGGGCTGCGCAGGAGCTGGTGCAGCACGTTGACGGTGGCCTCGGTGGCGCCCGCCACCACGCCGAGCCACGGCTGCCACTCGCTGTGCCGGGCCAGCACGGTCGCCGCGTAGGAGTGGTCGGGGTGCGCGCGCAGGTGGTCGGCGAGGGCCAGCAGGTGGGCGGCGTCGCCGTCGGCGGCGTACCGGACCCCGAAGACGGCCGGGCCCGCCTGCGGGTCGTCCGGGCGCGCCGCGGCGGCCCGTTCGGCCCACGGCAGGCCCTGCGCGGCCCGCCCGGTGGAGGCGTACAGCTCGGCGATGTCGACCATCAAGGACAGGTCGGTGGCGTCCCTGGCGATCTCCTCGCGCCATACCCGCAGCGCGTCGTCGGGCCGCCCGGCCGCCCGCAGCGCGTAGCCGAGCATGATGCTGGGGATGTGGTCCGGCTGGAGCCGGTGCGCCCGCTCGGCCCAGGCCACGGCCTGGTCGGTGGCGCCGATCCGGCGGGCGAGCGCCGAGCCGATCGCGGCCAGCCGCGCGTCGTCCGGGTGCTGTTCGACCACGGCGGCGACGAGTTCGTGGAAGGGCGCTATCGCCTCGCGGCCCGGTTCCGGCAGCGGGTCGGGCAGCGCGGTGACCATGTGCGCCAGCGCCTGGGTCACCACGTCGGCCGACAGCAGCCCGGGCAGCGCCTCCTGGCCGAGCCAGGCGACATGCGCCCACGGGTGGTCGTACCGGGCCCGGATCGCGCCCGCGATCAGCAGCACCGCCTCGCCCCACTCCTCGCAGGCGGCGAGCAGGTGCGCACGGCAGACCACCGCGCCGACGAACGACCGGTCCGGCGGGAAGAACACCAGGGCCGCGGCCGGTCCGCCGGCCCGCCCGGCCAGTTCGGTGAGCGCCGCGTGCGCGTCGGGCAGCCGCGGATCGGCGGCGAACGCGCTGCCCAGGTGGTCGGCGGCGTGCGTCAGGTCGCCGCCGTCCATGATCAGCCGGGCCAGTGCCACCTCGCCCTCCGCGGCCAGGCGTTCCGCTCCGTCGTCCCGGTTCGGGTCCGTGCCGTGCGTGTGCCGTTCGTCCATCTGCCCCCACCCCTCGGTCCCGCGTGGGCCGCACCCGGCCGGCGTCCCGGGCCGCGCCATCGGCGGCGCCCCCCGGCGTCGCCCCGTGCGGTGTCCCGGGCGGTCCTCCGGCCGGTGCGCGCCGACGATGCCGCCAGTGCCGACGGTATTACCCGAGCGCCGCGCCGCGGCACCGGGGTGATGGCACCGTGACCCGCGGTACGGCGACCAGGGGCCCGTATCGCCGGCGCGGACCGGGCCCGTGTCGCCGACACGACCGGTATGAGGTGGACGCCGGCGGCCGGGCGCGGTATCACTGAGGGGTGGAGACGAACACGCGTTCGAACATCAGGGAGCAGGCCATGCCACGCCCCGACCACATCCGCGCCCTGCACACGGCGCTGCTGACCGCCCTGCGCGGACTGCCGGTCTTCCCGCTGTCCCGCACGAAACTCCCCGCCGTCCGCTCCCCGCACCGCGACGAGCCCCGGGCCACCGACTGCCGCGGTGCCTGCGGCCGCCCCGGCCACGGCGTGCACGACGCGACCACCGACCCCGACCGCATCCGCGCCCTGTTCGCCCTCGCGCCCTGGGCGACGGGTTACGGCATCGCGTGCGGCCGCGCCCCGCACCACCTCGTGGGCCTCGACCTCGACGTCAAGCACGGCACGGACGGCATGGCCGCGCTGCACGCCCTCGCCGAGCGGCACGACTTCGCCGTGCCGCGGACCGTCACCGTCCTCACCCCCAGTGGCGGCCGCCACCTGTGGCTGACCGCGCCCGGCCCGGTGCCCAACTCGGCCGGCCGGCTCGCCCCCGGCATCGACATACGCGGCGCCGGCGGCTACGTCGTCGGCCCCGGCTCCCGCACCGTCGCCGGCCACTACCTCCTGGAACCCGGTACCGCGCAGCACCCGCTGGCACCCGCGCCGCGCGCACTGCTCCTGCTGGCCGCCCCGCCCGAGCCGCCGCCCGGCCGAGAGCCCGCCCCGCCGGCCCCGCGCCATCCGGCCGAGAAGCGCGCCGCGGCCCTGATCCGATTCGTCCTCGACTCCCAGGAGGGCGAGCGCAACGGCCGTCTGTTCTGGGCGGCTTGCCGCGCCTACGACGCCGGCCTCGGCGACGCGCTGGCCCCGGCGCTGGTGACGGCCGCGGTCCACACGGGCCTGAGCGAACGCGAGGCGGCGGCCACCGTCGCCTCCGCGGGCCGGCTGCGCGCGTCGGCGGAGCCGTAAGGCAAGCGTCCGTGGAGCCGTAGGGCAGGCCTTCGGCGCTAGGCCAGCCGGGACCTGCGGTGGTCCGGGAAGCGGTCGGCGTCCGGGTCGAGGAAGTCGATCAGGTTCATGAGCGCGATCTGCAGCGCCACGAGCCGGGGGTGCGGCTCGGTACGGGAGGCCAGCCGGCGGACGCTGTCCGACAGCGGCTCGAACCACGACGCGAAGTCAGGGTCGGTGTCCAGGCGCCGGCAGAACTCCGCGTACCCCAGGCACTGGTCGTCGCCGCCACTGGTCAGCAGTTCTCCGAGGGCCCGCTGGTCGCTCCGGAATATCCGGAAGTGGGGGTCGTCGTAGCCGTCGCTGTTGAGCACGTTGCTGATCGCCGTCAGATGCCGGACGACGGTCCGGGAGCTCTCCCGGTTGCCCAGGTCCAGGAACTGGATACGGCGCCGCAGCAACTCCACCTGACCGAGGTACTCGCCCGCGACGTGCAGAGTGCTCCGGAGCGCGTAGTCGCGATCGCGGTCGTGGCCGTGCGTGTAGTAGACGTTCAGGAAATCCCTGTCCACGATGTTGAACAGGCGCGACTGGAAGTCGAACGCCGCCCACAGCAGCGGATCTCGGCGCTGGCTCATCAGGTCCTGGTGCTCGGCGAGCTTCGACTGCGCCGCGCCCTGCTGCTCCAACTGCGCCGCGAGCACGGTCTGTTTCCGGCTGAACCGGGCGCTGACCAGGATGCTTGACAGGGCGACCACCCCGGAGAGCGAGGCCACCACCAGCTCGGTGTTCATACGCCAGGACGCTAGCGCTGCCCACGACCACCGTGAAAGGGGCGGCGCGAACGCCCTGGGGGGCCTTACGACGCGACCAGGCCGGAACCCGAGAAGCGCCGGGGTGCGTACCCTCAAGGAGCGGGCGAGCGCGTGATAGGTCTCCGGCCGCCCGGTGCGCCCACGTTCCAACCTCATGACCACGCCCACACTGAGGCCGGAACGTTCGGCAAGACCCTCCTGCGTGAGGCCGCGTCGTAGCCGGGCCGCGATCACCGTCGGCTAGCGCATCGCGAGCAGCCTCAGGAGACCTGTCACCGCGACACCCGCGACGATCTCCCGCCGGTCGATCATGTCCGTGACCGCGTCGAGGTGATGCCACTCGATCCGGTCCGCCTCGTGCGTATCAATCGGGTCCGCGACCCGCACACCGTCCCGCGCGAGGAAGACGTGATGCCGGGCGTCGCTCATGCCGCCGATGGGCTCGTTGTAGGCCAGCGGCTCCAGTAGGCCCGGATCGACCCGATACCCGGTCTCCTCCAGAACCTCGCGGGCCGCGGCGTCCGGCAGCGCCTCGCCGTTCTCCACGATGCCGCTCGGGATCTCCCAGCTCCACGAGCCCGTGGCAAAGCGGTGCCGCCACATCAGGAGCACTTCGTCGTCACGGAGCAGGACGGTGGCGGCCACCGGCGCGAACTTCACGAGGTGGTGCTCGTACCGCTCAAGGCCGGGCGGTTCGACGTCGACCAGGTCCAGGCTCACCCAGGGACTCGTGTAGATCGTGCGGGTCCCGTGGACCGTCCACTCGCTCACCGCACCTCCGGACGCCGCCGCAGTGATCACGTCAGCCTGTCACAGGCCGTGACCCTCGCCCACCCCCAGGCTGCTCACCCTGTGAGTGAAGACGACTGCCCCACACGGCGGTTGGGGAACGGTCGCCTGACCGGACGCGACCCGAGGCTCCCGTGCCGGGCATGCGCCAGGGCCCCGGGCTTGGTGAGACAGCTTGCCCTTCACCCACCCCGTCGGCCGCGGCTGCCCAGCTTCGCTGACCTGGTCCCGGAATGCCTCGGGGGCGGTCTCAACGAGGAAGCGTCCGTGCCGCCGGGGCCCCGTGGGGCCCCGCAGCGCCAGATGGTGTCGCCCGATGCCGGCCGTTCTCACTGGTGGAGGGACCAGCGAGAGATGGTGCCCGGAGCCGGACTTGAACCGGCACGCCCTCAAAGGGCAGCGAGGTTTAAGCTCGCCGTGTCTGCGTTCCACCATCCGGGCCGGCGGGGCGCAGAGAAAAGCGTATCCGGGTTGAGAGTCGTGAACAGGGCGCCTAAGTGGCCATGTTGTCTTATTTTAGGGGTTACTGACGTGCGGTCAGGGCGCCGCCCGCGGTCTCGTCGCACCACAGGCGGCATCCCAGCAGCATCAGACCTCACGCACAAGTGACGTGAAATCGCTCTCCGCAACCGGAGTTCGGGCTTGTCGAACGGCTGTCGAACGCGTCACGACAGCCACGCCGAGCGGGTGGCGGGCAGCCCGGCCCGGCCGACCGGGTCGGTGCGCACCGCCATCACCTGGTTGACGCCGATGCGGTTGCGTTCGAAGGACAGCGCGGACGCGGCCATGTAGAGCCGCCACACCCGGGCCCGGCCGGCGCTGGTCGCGGCGACCGCCTCCTTCCAGTGCGCCTCCAGGTTCGCCACCCAGGTGCGCAGGGTGCGCCCGTAGTGCTCGCGCAGCGCCTCCACGTCGCGCACCTCGAAGCCCGCCTCCTCCAGTCGGCCCACCGTGGTGCCGACCGGGGAGAGTTCGCCGTCGGGGAAGACGTAGCGGTCGATGAACTCGTCGATCCGGTACTCCTCCTCGCTGCGCAGCGGGCGGCGGGCGATCTGGTGGTTCAGCAGCCGGCCGCCCGGCTTGAGGAGGGCGTACAGCGTCCGCGCGTACTCCAGGTAGCGCTCGCTGCCGACGTGCTCGGCCATCCCGATCGACGAGATCGCGTCGTACGGGCCGTCCTTGACGTCGCGGTAGTCCTGCACCCGGATCTCGATACGGTCGGCGAGCCCGGCCTCCGCGATCCGCTTGCGGGCGAAGGCGGCCTGCTCCACGGACAGCGTGATCCCGGTGGCCCGCACTCCGTAGTGCCGGGCCGCGTGCAGCACCATGGAGCCCCAGCCGCAGCCGACATCCAGCAGCCGCTGTCCCTCCTGCAGCCCCAACTTGCGGCAGACCAGGTCGAGTTTGGCGTACTGCGCCTGTTCCAGGGAGATCCCGGCGGCGCCGACCGGATCGGTGCCCTCGGCGGACGCGCCGGCCACCGACTCCGCGGTCGCGGCCGCCGCGGCCCGCCTGCGCGCGGTGTCGGCGCTGACCTGGTCGCCCGCCTCGTCGCCCGCCTCGGCGGCGCCGAGGCCGGAATCGGCCCACAGCGCGCACGAGTAGACCATGGACGGGCCGAGCACGATCTCGTAGAAGGCGTTCCCCACGTCGTAGTGGTGGGCGATCGCCTCCTTGTCGCGGCGCTTGGTGTGCGCGAGACCGGTGCGGCGGCGCACCTCCTCGGGCGGCGCGGAGGGCGGCAGCCCGGCGCCGGCCAGGGACAGCACGCTGCGGATCAGCCGGTAGGTCGCCGGGTCGCGCAGGGCGACCGCGGCCTGGCGTACGACCTCGCCGCGGCCGGCCGCCGGGTCGGGTTCGCCGCGCTCCCAGATCAGCCCGGAGAGCGTGTCGAGCGCGGTGTAGAGGTCGCCGTCGACGTCGAGGTCGCCGGCCACCCACGCTCTGGCCAGGCCGAGTTCGCCCGGCCGCCACAGCAACCGGCGCAGTGCCCGGCGCTTCCTGAAGACGAGTGCGGGTGCGCCGACCGGTCCCGCCTCACTGCCGTCCCAAGCGCGCACGCGCAACGGGAACGGGCCGGGAAGAACGTGCTCGGCGATGTCGAGGATGCGATGAGCCGCGTCAACCATGGATCTGAGCGTACGACTGAAAATCGCACTTGAGGCGCCTGACGCGGAAATCTACGTTGCGGATACACGCAGTTGGGCCGGAAGAGGTGGAATGCCCCTCTGCCGGGCACGTCGCCGCCCGTCGGGAGGGGTGCTGTGCGCCGGCCGGCCGGGCATACGGAACGGGGCCGTGAGGGGCATGGGCGGGGATGCGCGGCGCGGGGTGCGCGGCAGGGCGTACGGCACGGACCCGGGCGGGTGCGCGGAACCGCGTACGGCCCGGGCGTGCCAAGGGAGTTCGCGCGGGCACGCCGAAGGGCGCCCGCACCACGGATGGCGGGCGCCCTTCGAACCGCGCTTCTGCTCCTGCCGAGCCCTGCTAGGAGGCGACCTTCTCCGCGTCGGTGGCACCCTTGGCCGCGCCGGCCCCGGTGCTACCGGTGCTCTTCTCGGCGGCGGGCGCCGGGATCGGCCGCGCTGCCTCGTAGAACTCCTCGCGGGGGTTCTCGATCGCGCCGAGCGAGACGACCTCGCGCTTGAGGAACATGCCGAGCGTCCAGTCGGCGAAGACCCGGATCTTGCGGTTCCAGGTCGGCACGGCGAGGCCGTGGTAGCCGCGGTGCATGTACCAGGCGAGCCGGCCCTTGAGCTTGATCTTGGTCTTGCCGACCACGATCATCGCGACGCCCTTGTGGAGGCCCAGGCCCGCGACCGCGCCCTTGTTGGCGTGCTTGTAGTCCTGCTGCGGGAAGCCGCGCATCCCGGAGACCACGTTGTCGCCGAGCACCTTCGCCTGGCGCAGCGCGTGCTGGGCGTTCGGCGGGCACCAGGCGCCCTCGCCCGCGGCGAGGTCCGGCACCTGGGCGTTGTCGCCCGCGGCCCAGATGTAGTCGGTGCCCTGCACCTGGAGGGTGGGCGCGGTGTCCACGTGACCGCGCGGGCCCAGCGGCAGGCCGAACTTGGCCAGCGCCGGGTTCGGCTTCACACCGGCGGTCCACACGATGGTGGAGGCGTCGACCTCGAGCCCGTTGGCGAGCACCACGTGCTTGTCGACGCAGCTCTTCATGGAAGTGCTGAGGTAGACCTCGATACCGCGCTCCTGGAGGTGTTCCAGGCCCCACTTGCCGAGCTGCGGGCCCACCTCGGGGAGGATCTTGTCGGCGGCGTCCACGAGGATGAAGCGCATGTCCTCGCGCTTGACGTTCGGGTAGTACTTGGCCGCGTCGCGGGCCATGTCCTCGACCTCGCCGATGGTCTCCGCGCCGGCGAAGCCGCCGCCGACGAAGACGAAGGTGAGCGCCTTGCGGCGGATCTCCTCGTCGGTGGTGGAGTCGGCCTTGTCGAGCTGCTCCAGGACGTGGTTGCGCAGACCGATCGCCTCCTCCACGCCCTTCATCCCGATGCCGTTCTCGGCCAGACCCGGGATGGGGAAGGTGCGGGAGACCGCGCCGAGCGCGATCACCAGGTAGTCGAAGGGCAGCTCGTACGACTCACCGACCAGCGGCTCGACCGCAGCGACCTTGCGGTCCTGGTCGATGGTCGTGACCCGCCCGGTGAGCACCTCGACCCCGGGCAGCACGCGTCGCAGCGGGACGACGACATGCCGCGGGGAGATGCTGCCTGCTGCGGTTTCGGGAAGGAAGGGCTGGTACGTCATGTACGAGCGCGGGTCGACAACCGTGACGGTCGCCTCGCCGTACCGCATCTTCTTCATGATGCGGCGCGCCGCGTACAGGCCGACGTAACCGCCGCCTACTACGAGAATCCGTGGACGCTCCGTGGTGCTCATGGTTCGAGTATCCAACACGTCCGGGGGTGTACCTCGTGAGCCCCTTCACAAGGGTATGGACACCCTCTGCTACACTGCGCACCTTCACGGCCCGGGGTGGCGCGGAAACCGAGCGCCCAGGGCGGCCACCAGCCGTTATACACGTCGCTGAGCAGCGTCGATCGCCGGCCCGTCCACTGTCGTTCTCCCCTCCGCAACGCCCCGGAAACACGGATGGCCCAGGGATTCAGGGGGATTTGGGGCCCAGGGGGCCGGAAAGTTGACCCACTGGGCGGGAACTTCATGTGAAGAGTTTCACAAAGGATTCCGCGTGCCCATGATCCGGACGGGCCGGCACCCCGTCCGGCGCGCTCACCAGGGAAGTTCGCGGTCTCAACTGAGCGCGCGGGCCCGCCTCCAGGGTGCCTGAGCGGCGCGTAAGCCCCGGCCTCCAGGGTGCCGGGGCTTACCGGGGCTACCGGACACGGGCCGGCTCGGCCGTAGGGCGTCGTCACGGCGCCCGCGCGGGCCGGGCGCGGTCACGCGCCGCGTCGGGCCGCGCCCTCGGCCGAGGTCTCGGCCGCGTCCCCGCTGTCGTCCTGCGGATGCTCCTGCTCCACCAGGCGCCGCCGGCGCCGCTTCATCAGCGCCCACCGCCCGCGCGGGCCTGCCGAGACGGCATGCGCGGCCGCCACCTCGGTGCCGGCCTCCGACGCCGCCTCGGCCGCCGCCTCGGCGACCGGCAGGAAGCCCTCGCCGCGCCGTGCGTCCGGCCGCTCGTCGGCCTCCGGCCACAGTCCGAGCGAGGCACACAGCGTCGGCAGGATCGCCATCGCCGCCGTCGCGTAACCCTCCGCCGAGGGATGGAAGTTGTCCGGCCCGAACAACTCGCGCGGCCGTGCCTCGAACTCCGGGCCCAGCAGGTCGCCGAGCGAGACCGTACGCCCGCCCAGGTCCACCACCGCGATGGTCTGCGCCGCCGCGAGCTGCCGGCTGGCGCGCCGGGCCAGCCACCGCAGCGGCTGGTAGACCGGCTCCACCGAACCCAGGTCGGGACAGGTGCCGACCACCACCTGGCTGCCGGCGTCGCGCAGCCGCCGTACCGCGTCGGACAGCAGCCGCACCGAGGTGGACAGCGGCATCCGGCGGGTCACGTCATTGGCGCCGATCATGATCACGGCGACTTCGGGCGGCGGCAGCGTGGAGTCCAGCAGCAGCGAGACCTGCCGGTCCAGGTCGTCGGACTGGGCGCCGGGCAGCGCCACGTTCATCAGCTTCACCGGCCGCTCCGCCACCGCCGCGAGCCCCGAGGCGAGCAGCGCCCCCGGGGTTTCCCGGGCCCGCCGCACCCCCTGTCCCGCCGCGGTGGAATCGCCCAGAAAGCCCAACCGGAGCGGAGCCTCGTCCGTACGGTGGGCGAACGCCGACCCGTACCGGCCGTCGGCCCGCGGCGGTACGTCGTCCGACCCGCCGACCATCCGCTTGGCCAGCCGTGCCTCCGTCAGCAGCAGCCCCACCGCGGCCCCGCTCAGCAGGCTGATTCCGCCACCGCCGAACGCCGCCGCGGTCGCGATCCGCCGTGCCACCCTCGCCCTGGACATCATCGAGTCGGCCACCTCCCTGGACTATCCGGACACCACCATGCGCCACCGCGCACACACGTTCCCCCGCCACACGCCGAAGACCGGGCACCGACCCGCCGCGACGCACGCCACGCGTGACATCCCTTTCCCACGTCAACGTGACACCCCTACCCACGTCAACGCCGACCGCAGCGTCCGCGTTTCCACCAGGCTCTAACCTGGTGCCACCATCTCGGAGAACCCGGAGACACACGGTGCAGTTTCACGACTCGATGATCAGCCTCGTCGGCAACACCCCGCTGGTGAGGCTCAACAGCGTGACCGCGGGGATCAAGGCGACCGTCCTCGCGAAGGTCGAGTACTTCAACCCCGGAGGCTCGGTCAAGGACCGCATCGCCCTGCGGATGATCGAAGCCGCGGAGGAGAGCGGTGAACTGCGTCCGGGCGGCACCATCGTGGAGCCGACCTCCGGCAACACCGGAGTCGGCCTGGCGATGGTCGCGCAGCGCAAGGGCTACCACTGCGTCTTCGTCTGCCCGGACAAGGTCTCGGCGGACAAGATCAACGTCATGCGCGCCTACGGTGCCGAGGTCGTGGTCTGCCCGACCGCCGTCGACCCCAGTCACCCCGACTCGTACTACAACGTGTCCGACCGGCTGGTGCGCGAGACGCCGAACGCCTGGAAGCCGGACCAGTACAGCAACCCGAACAATCCGCTGTCGCACTACCACTCCACCGGTCCCGAGCTGTGGAAGCAGACCGAGGGCCGGATCACCCACTTCGTGGCCGGCGTCGGTACCGGCGGCACCATCTCCGGCACCGGCCGCTACCTCAAGGACGCCAGCGACGGCCGGGTGAAGGTGATCGGCGCCGATCCGGAAGGGTCCGTCTACAGCGGCGGCTCCGGGCGCCCGTACCTGGTCGAGGGCGTCGGTGAGGACTTCTGGCCGACCGCCTACGACCGCGAGGTGGCCGACGACATCGTGGCCGTCTCCGACAAGGACTCCTTCCAGATGACCCGTCGGCTCGCCCGCGAGGAGGGCCTGCTGGTCGGCGGTTCCTGCGGCATGGCGGTCGTCGCGGCGCTGGAGGTCGCGGCCCGGCTCGGCCCGGACGACGTGGTCGTGGTGCTGCTGCCCGACAGCGGCCGCGGCTACCTCTCGAAGATCTTCAGCGACGAGTGGATGAGCTCGCACGGCTTCCTCGACGAGAACGAGGGCGAGCCGCGGGTCGTCGACGTGCTCGCGCACAAGGACGGCGGACTGCCCAACCTCGTGCACATGCACCCGGACGAGACGGTCGGGCAGGCGATCGAGGTGCTGCGCGAGTACGGCGTCTCGCAGATGCCCGTGGTCAAGCCCGGCGCCGGGCACCCCGACGTCATGGCGGCCGAGGTGATCGGCTCGGTGGTCGAGCGCGAACTGCTGCACGCGCTGTTCACCAAGCGCGCCGCCCTGGACGACCCGCTCGACAAGCACCTGTGCCCGCCGCTGCCGCAGGTCGGCTCCGGGGAGCGGGTCGGCGACCTGATGACGGTGCTGGAGAACGCGGACGCGGCGATCGTGCTGGTGGAGGGGAAGCCGACGAACGTCGTGAGCCGGCAGGACCTGCTCGCCTTCCTCGCCGGTCACGGCGGTTCCTGAGGGGTTGCGCGCATCGGGTGGCGCCGGTGCGCGCCGCTCGGGCCGCGCATTCCGCGAACTGGTACGCCCGCGACACGTCCACGCAGCACGCGCTTAACACGGGTCCGGCAGATTGGGCGATGTCGAAAGCGCGGCCGGTTCGCCCGGCCGCATCGGCACCCAAGTGGCGCCAAGGCTTCCGGAGCGGCTCCCGGACTCCATGGTGACCCTGGACGCGCAGGCCCGGCCCTGACCCGGCACGCGTCCCGGCGAGGACCGCCGTCGTCCCGCCCCCCGGGCAGCAATGCCCCGGGGGTGCGGCGGTCCTCGCCCCATTTTTTTTGGGCTCGCTCGCCTCTTTTTCGCTCGCTCGCGACCCGGGGGAAGGGGCGCCCTCAGAGCGAGGTCTTCCGGGTGGAGGATCACGGTCGTTCGTGGCCGGGGAGCCGTGGGGTGCTCAGGACCAGTCGTCGCGGTCGGGGTGGCGGTCCTTGGAGAAGAAGCTGCCCATGCCCTGGGCGAGGTTGACCGCGACGATGCCCGCCCAGCTGATCAGGAGCCCGGTGGTGCCCGCGTTGACCGCGCCGATCGCGGAGAGCGGGATCGCGGCGATCATCGTGAACCCCGCGAAGCCGTAACGGGCGAAGCGGGGGTTGCTCTGGGGCGGTCCGATCGGGCGGCGGTCGGCGCGCGCCGACGACGTCTGCTGCTGGGCCAGCTCGCGGCGCACCCGCTGCTCGACGCGGCTGTCCACGCGCTCGGCCACCTTCTCCATGAACGAGTCGACCAGTTCCGACTCGTATTCCTCGCCGAGTGTCTTGCGCGCCTGCAAGGTGGCGGCGAGTTCCTTCTTCAGTTCCGGGTCGCGGGCGTCCATAGGGCAACCGTAGGAGGCGCGGCGCTTGGGCGACACTGGGGCTAACCCCCGGTTTTCCTGGGGGCGGGCTGCCCAGTAGGAGGATTCCCATGGCATCGGTGCCGCTGCTCACCGCCTTGCACGGAGGGTCGGACCGTCCGGACGCACTGCGGGTCGACGGCAGGGCGTGCAGTTACGAGGAGTTGCTGGGCGCCGCGGGGGCGGTCGCCCGGCGGGTGTCGGGGCGGGAGGCGTTCGCGGTGGAGGCCGGCGCGTCGCTGGAGACGGTGGCGGCCGTGGTGGGCGGGCTGCTCGCCGGGGTGCCGGTGGTGCCGGTCGCCCCGGACGCGGGACCGGACGAACGGGCGCACGTCCTGCGGGACTCCGGCGCGGAACTGCTCCCCGTGGACTTCGCGGAGCGCGCCGACTTCAGCGCGGCGGTCGATGACGCGGGGGAGCCGGACGCGGGCGGCGGGCGGCCGGCGCTGGTGCTCTACACGTCGGGGACGACCGGCCCGCCCAAGGGCGTCATGCTCTCCCGCGCCGCGATCGCCGAGGACCTGGACGCGTTGGCGCGGGCGTGGGAGTGGACGGCGGACGACACCCTGGTGCACGGGCTGCCGCTGTTCCACGTGCACGGCCTGGTGCTCGGCGTGCTCGGCGCGCTGCGGGTCGGCAGCCGCCTGGTGCACACCGGCCGCCCCACCCCGGCGGCGTACGCGGCGGCCGGCGGCAGCCTCTACTTCGGCGTGCCCACTGTGTGGCACCGGGTGGCGCGCGAGGAGGCGGCGGCCCGCGCGCTGTCCGGGGCGCGGCTGCTGGTGTCGGGGAGCGCGCCGCTGCCCTCTCCGGTCTTCGCCTCGCTGGCCGAGTTGACCGGGCACGAGCCGGTCGAGCGCTACGGCATGACAGAGACGCTGATCACCGTCTCCGCCCGGGCGGACGGCCCGCGCGCCCCGGGTGCCGTCGGTGTCCCGCTGCCCGGGATCGCCACCAGGATCGCCGAGTCCGCCGACGGCATCGGCGAACTCCAGCTCACCGGCCCCACCCTCTTCGACGGCTACCTCGGCCGCCCGGAGGCGACCGCGGCGGCGTACACCGACGACGGCTGGTTCCGTACCGGCGACATCGCGGCGATCGATCCGGACGGCACGCACCGGATCGTCGGCCGTGCGTCCACCGACCTGATCAAGTCCGGCGGTTACCGGATCGGCGCGGGCGAGGTGGAGAACGCGCTGCTCGCCCACCCCGCGGTGCGCGAGGCGGCGGTGGTCGGCGCGCCGCACACCGACCTGGGGCAGGAGATCGTCGCGTACGTGGTCGCCGACGGGGTGAGCGCGAGTGAACTCACCGACTTCGTCGCCTCGCGCCTTTCGGTGCACAAGCGGCCGCGGCAGGTCCGTTTCCTCGGTGAACTGCCGCGCAACGCGATGGGAAAGCCGCAAAAACGGTTGCTCCCGCCGCTGTGATCGGGGTAGTCATACCGGGTCCTTCTGCTCGCGCGGCTGCGTCGCGCAGGAGTTGCCCGGGGGTGGTGGTTTGCCCCTTGCCGGGCGGCAAGTAAGATCTGGGTCACAACCCACCCATATGAAAATCTCCGGCCGGCGCGCGCGCCGTTCGGGTCGCCGATGCCCGGGAACCGCTCCAAAGGGTGGCGGTGATACGTCCTGCCATGGAGGCAGCACCGCATGTTCCACCGCATCGGACGCGCAGTCGTCCGCCATCCCGTATGGACGATCGTCGCGTGGCTCGTCGCCGCCGTCGCGATCGTCGCTACTGCGCCGAGCCTGCCGTCCAACAGCGACGAGAGCAGCTTCCTGCCCAGTAGTTACCAGTCGATCAAGGCGATGGACCTCCAGGAGAAGGCGTTCCCCTCGGCCTTCACCCCGTCGGCGATCGTCCTCTACCAGCGGAGCGACAACGCGCCGCTGACCGCGGCCGACAAGGCCGACATCACCAAGATCACCACCGCCCTGGACGGCAAGCACATCGACCAGGTGCAGAAGGTCGTCGCGGGCACGGAGTCCAAGGACGGCAAGTACGACACGGCCTATGTCCAGATGGACAAGAAGTCCCAGGGGCAGCCGAAGCAGGCCGACGCGGCGAAGGCGCTGCGCACGGACTCCAAGGACCTTGCCAAGGGCACCCATCTGAAGGTCCAGGTCGGCGGTCAGGCCGCGCAGAACCTCGACCAGCAGGACGCGGGCAACACCTCCGACGCCGTCGCGCTGATCGGCTCGCTGCTCATCATCATCATCACGCTGCTGATCATCTTCCGGTCCCCGCTGATCGCGATCATGCCGCTGGTGATCCTGATGGGCCTGGTGTTCACCACGTCCAACGGCCTGATCGCCTACGCCACCAAGCTCTTCGGCCTGCAGGCCAACAGCTCGATCTCCGCGCTGCTGATCGTGGTGGTGCTCGGCGTCGGCACGGACTACTTCCTGTTCCTCATGTTCCGCTACCGAGAACGGCTGCGGGCGGGTGACGAACCCAAGGAAGCGATGATCAACAGCGTCACCAGGGTCGGTGAGGCGATCGCCTCGGCGGCCGGTGCGGTGATCATCTCCTTCCTGGCGCTGGCCCTGTCCACCCTGGGCTTCCTCACCCAGTTGGGCCCGGCGCTCGCCATCCTGGTCGCGGTCACACTGATCGCAGGTCTCACGCTCTTCCCGGCGATCTGCTCGCTCATCCCGCCGAAGGCACTGTTCTGGCCGGGCAAGAAGTGGCACCTGGAGCCGTCCGGCACCCGCTTCACCTCGATCGGCCGGATGCTCGGCCGCCGGTCCGGCCTGGTCGCCATCGTCTCCGGCCTGGTGATGCTGCTGCTGGCGCTCGGCACCCTCGGCTACAAGGCCGACTACGACCTCGCCTCCGGGTCCATCCCCAAGACCAAGGAGTCGATGGTTGTCCAGGACAGCATGCAGAAGGCGTACTCCGCCGGTGCTGCCGATCCGACCTCGGTCTTCCTCACCAGCACCGACGGCAAGCCGCTGAACGGTGTCGACTTCACCGCGTACAAGGACAAGCTGAGCCAGGCCGACGGCGTCGCCAGCGCGACCTTCGACCAGAGCACCGGGCTGAACAAGGACCACACCACGGCCCTGTTCAACCTGACGCTGAAGTACTCCGGTGCGAGCGACAAGGCCATCGCGGCGGTCGGTGACGTCCGCACGGCCGCCAAGAACAACGCTCCGCCGGGAACCGAGGCGGTGGTCGGCGGCACGTCCTCGATCTACCGGGACATCAACGCGGCCGTGAACCACGACTACCGCACGGTCTTCCCGGTGGCCGCGATCCTGATCATGGTGATCCTGGGGTTGCTGCTGCGCAGCATCGTCGCGCCCTGGTACCTGATCGCCTCGGTGGCCCTCGGGTTCGGAGCGACGCTCGGTGCCACCGTGCTGATCTTCGGCCGCGGCAGCGGGCTGATCTTCATGCTGCCGATCATCATGTATCTGTTCGTGGTGGCGATCGGAACGGACTACAACATCCTGATGATCGCCCGGCTCAGGGAGGAGGCCCGCGAGGGCCGCGAGCCACGCGAGGCCGCCGCGGAGGCGCTGCGGCACGCGGGTCCGACGATCGCCTCGGCCGGGTTCATCCTGGCGGCGACCTTCGCCACCCTGATGCTGTCCGGGAACTCGTTCCTCACCGAGATGGGCTTCGCGATCGCCTTCGGCATCGTGGTCGC
Organism: Streptomyces sp. NBC_00448; assembly: GCF_036014115.1. Taxonomy (NCBI): domain Bacteria; kingdom Bacillati; phylum Actinomycetota; class Actinomycetes; order Kitasatosporales; family Streptomycetaceae; genus Streptomyces; species Streptomyces sp. NBC_00448. Next base: position 3,772,526 of record NZ_CP107913.1, on the reverse strand, counting down.
GGCCTTCGTGATGGCGATGTTCTTCACGCCGAGCCTCACCGCGCTGATCGGGCACGCCGCTTGGTGGCCGGGTCACGCGGACCGCGCCGTCGGCTCGGACGACGCCGGTGTGGTCGCCGCGGGCGCCGGCGGGGGCTCGTACGACGCGCCGGAGCTGGACGAGACCGGGCGGCGGTAGGCAGCGCCGAGCGGAAGTTATCCACAGGGGCCGGACGGGTGGGAACACCTGTCCGGCCCTTCGGCTACGCTGACACCGTCACGGATTGATTGCGGAGCGTGAGCGGATTCGGGCTCTTCGCTGCGCGGGCTGACGGTTTGTCGTACGGGGCCGGCGCCGGGGCGGGCGGGTGTTCGGGCGGTCCGGCGGGCCAACGGGTGGATCGATGTGCGGAGTTGCCGGGGGAGGCTGAAATGGCGGGGGAGCGGGGAATGGAGCGGGTCGCGGCGCCGGAGTGGCGGCCGCTGGAGGTGGAGTTGCCGTCGGCGCGGTGGCGGCGGCGGGTACTGGCGGCGCCGGGGCTCGCGCTGCTCGGAGTGGCGCTGCTGGTGGCCGGCGTGTGGCTGGACGACCGGAAGGGCCGGCGGGAGGAGGCGCTCTGTCACCAACTGGGCGTGCCCTGGACGCAGTTCCTGGTGGGCTACGCGGCGCTGCTGTGCGGGGTGGCGGCGTCGGTGCTGTGCGTGCTGTTCTTCCGCACGGCGGCGCGGGCGGGCGTGCGGGGTGCCGAGTCCTGGCAGGGCACGCTCGCGCTGTGCATATGCGTCGCCAACGCGGTGGCGCTGCTCATCGAGGTGGTCGCGGTCTACGGAGTGCACGCCGAGGCCGCCGATCCGTACTGGCGGTGCTCGGGAGCGCCCGCGCTTGCCGGACTGCATACATTCATGCAGAGTCATGTCCTGTGAATAGACTGGTCGGCGGGGCCCCTGGGCTGCCCCGGCCGGGCGGTTCGGACCAGGGACGGACGGGCATGGGCAGTGCTGACGGGGCGGACAAGGCTGACGGAGCCGGCGGCGGTGCCGGGGCGGACCGTGCGGGCGCCGCGAACGGCGTGAACGGCGTTAACGACGCGGGCGAGGGTAATGACGCCGGCGCCGGCAGCGATGCCGGTGGCGTGAACGGCGCGAGCGGGAGCGACACGGGTGGTAGCGCCGCGGGCAGGAGCGCGGGGAGCGGTGCGTCCGCGCGGCTGCTGAAGCTCTTCGAGGCGCACCGGCTGACCCCGACCCAGCGGCGCATCGCGCACTGCCTGGTGCGCCAGGCGGACGAGGCGGCCTTCCTGTCCAGCGTGGAGGTCGCCGAACTCGCCGGGGTCAGCCAGCCGTCGGTGACCCGGTTCGCGGTCGCCCTCGGTTTCGACGGGTACCCGGCGCTGCGCAAGCACCTGCGCGAGGTGGCGCCGGCGCCCGATCCGGCCGGCGCGACCTCGTACAACGAGTACCAGCAGGCGGTGCACGCGGAGATCGAGAACCTGCGGCACCTGGTCGAGCTGCTGGCCGACCCGGAGCCGGTGGCCAGGGCGGGGGCGGTGCTGGCCGGGTCCAGGCCGCTGCCGGTGCTGGGGCTGCGGGCGGCGGGCGCCCAGGCGTGCGGGTTCGCGTACTTCGCGGCGAAGGTGCACCCCGATGTGCGGCTGCTGGACGAGGGCGGCACCATGCTCGCCGACCGGATCGACGCCGCGGTCCGGGCGGGCGCGAGCGCCCTGCTGTGCTTCGCGCTGCCCCGGCACCCGCGGGAGGTGGCCGACGCGCTCGGCTACGCGCGGGCGGCCGGGCTGACCGTGGTGACCGTCGCGGACAGCGCGTTCGCACCGGTGGCCGCGCACAGCGACCTGCTGCTGCCCGCCGCCGTCGGCACCGGGCTGGCCTTCGACACGGCGTGCGCGCCGATGCTGCTGGGCCGGGTGCTGCTGGAGTCGATGTGCGACGACCTGCCGGACGCGCAGGCGCGGTTGGAGGAGTTCGACGCGCATGCCGCGGCCCGCGGGGTGTTCATGGAGTGAACGCCCCCGCGGGCCGCGGGTGGTGCTGGTGCTGGTGTCGGTGTCGCTGGTCTGCTGGGTTCTGCTGGTGCGCGGAGCGTGGCCGCCCCGGTCAGGCGCCGGTGTTCGTGCGGCGGGTCCTGCGGCTGTGGGCGAGGGCGAAGGCCGCGGCGCCGAAGGCGAGGGCGGCCGCACCCAGCCAGGTGAGCAGCTGCGTGCCGTTGCCGCCGGTCGAGGCGAGCGTGCCGGTGGAGCCGGAGGTGCCGGAGCTTCCGCCGGCCGTGCTGCCGGCGCCGGTCTGGGTGGAGAGGTGGTTGCCGCCCGAAGTGCCGCCCGTGCTGGTGGTGCCGGCCGAGGACGTCGGGGTGGCCGTCGCGCCGCCCTTGACGTGGACGGTCACCGCGGCGGTGTTGTTCGTCAAGTCGGGGTCGAAGGGCAGCTTGCTGTCGTAGACGGTGGTGGCCCGGACCGCGCCCGTGGCGAGCGCGGGCGCGTCGGCGTCGATCCGCAGGGTGAACGGCATCTTCACGGTCGCACCGACCCGCAGCGGCGGGTTGACCCAGCAGATGTACTTGGGCGCCCCGAGCTCCTTGCCGCTGGGGCCGCCCTCTCCCCACGTGTAGCAGGGCTTGGGGATCTTCACCACGGTGGTGCCCTTGGGGACGTCGAACATGACGCCGAGCTGGTCGTCGGTGGTCTCGATGTCCACGATGGCCGGGCCCTTGTTCCGCATCGACGCGACGACCTGCACCGTGTCGCCGGGCTTGCCGCTGACGGTGTCCCCGCCGGCCGCGAGGTCCGCGGTGTTGTCGGTGTCGATCGTCCAGTCGGAGGTGTTCATCTCGCCGCTGGGGGCCGTGCCGTCCGGCACGAGCGAGAGCACCGGGCCGTCCGCGCGGGTGTTGTTGCCGGTCGGCGTGCCCGGCTTCGGGCTGACCTGGAAGCGGACCAGGTCCCACAGCGCGCCGCTGGTCACGTCGATGCCCACCGGGGCGGAGAGCCGGTACTTCTTGCCGGGCTCGATGGTGGTGGCGAAGTGGCAGACCGCGTTGTTGTTCAGCGTCGGAAAGCCGTTGTCGATGGTCTGCTTGCTGTAGACGCAGTTGGAGAAGTGCTGCGCGTAGCCGAGCCCCTCGGTGGTGGTCACCCGCAGGTCGGCGCCGTCCGCCGGGAGCTGCCCGGTGTTCGCGATGGTGAGGGGCGCGTCGAGGCTGTCGCCCGGCTTGGCGTGGTCGACCTTGGTCGGCTCGTTGACCACCAGCCCGACCGCGCCGACGGTGACCCGCACGGTGAGAGGGGTGATCGTCGCGTTGTCCGCGGTGCCGGACAGGACCGCGGTGCCCGTGGTGCCCAGCGCGGCGCCCGGCTTGGCGTGGAGGTCGACCAGCCCGCCTGTGCCGCCGACGCCCAGCTCGGCGCTCTTCCAGGTGACGGTGTCGTCCGGGTACCCGTCGTCGGCGGTGATGAAGGAGCTGATCCCGGAGAGGTCCAGCGAGACGACCACGTTCGTGACGGTCGGGCCGTTCTTCGGCGGGGCGAGCGCCCAACTGATCTGCGGCGGGTCCCCCGAGTTGTCCGGCTGCGGCACCCCCACGCTGGTCTTCTGTATCTGAAATGCCAGGGTGGGCCCGTCGGCCGCGTGCGCGGGCGCCTGCACCGCGGCGGCGCCGAGCAGCGCGACCGCGAGGGCGGTCAGCGCGGCGGCCGAACGGCGCCAGTTGAGGAGCGGAATCACGGGATCTTCCCCCAAGTCCCTTGGAGCATGGCGGTGGTACGGAACACCCCTTGCGACCCTCGGCCCCGGCAAAAGGTTGTGCTCAGCGGAATGACATCTGGTTTAACGAAAATCTGAGAATCGCGAAGTAGTCTCCCTCCCCAGCGCTTGGCCGGCGCCGCCGTACTACCGGGACGGCGGGCCGGGACGACGACGGAGGGAGCGCGACGTGGTGCGCGGGGCCTACACATTGGCGCGGGTGGCGGTGACGGTGCGGGTGGCGGCGGTCTGGCTGTGGTGGCTGGGCGTGATCGCCGCGGTGCCGGGCACCGCCGTGACGTTCAGCCCGACCGGCCGCCGGATCGGCGTGCTGGCCGGTGCCGCGCTGTTCATCATCGCCGCGGTGACGGCCTTCCTCGTCCGCGGCCGCCGGCACGCCGAACGTGCCAAGGCCGCCTCGCGTGCGGCGAAGTCCGTCTTCCTCCAGGACCGCAGGGTCACCGCCCGGGCGTGGCTGCGCCGCCGCCGCTGGTGGCTGCTGCTGGTGTTCGTGGTCGCCGCCGCCGCGAACGTCGTCCTGCCCTGCGCGGCGGGCATGCTCCTCGGGGGCGTCGGCGCCGGGCTGTGGCTGCGGTCCCGCCGGGTCGCCCGCATCGAGCGCTCCCACGACGCCCTGCTGTGGTTCCGTCCCGACGGCGACCCCGCGCTCTACCAGCTCACGGGGATCGCCGCCGGCGACGCGGCTCCCGGGGGCGGCAGGCGCCGCCCCTGACCCCGGGGCCGCCGCGTCGCCCCTCCGTCCTTACGACCGCAACCGCAGGGACGGGAATCCGGCACCGCTCTCCGCGAGAAGCTCCTCCTGGGTCTGCGCCGCCCGCACGGGCGAGAACGCGACCGCGCCGTCGGGCAGGACGCAGTACCCGTACACCGCGGGGCGGGGCAGGGAGTTGTAGGCGAAGTGGTTGGAGAAGTAGTACGCACCGGTGTCGAGCAGCGCCACATGGTCGCCCGCCTCCAGCAGCGGCAGGGCGCGCCCCTTGGCGACGAGGTCGCCGGCGAAGCAGCACGGGCCGGCCACGTCCTGGACCACCGGCTCGCCCGTCTTCTCCGCGCCCTCGGCGTCGAGCGCGAGCACGCGGATCGGCCAGGAGTCGGGCACGAACACCGTACGGGTGGCCACCTGGGCGCCGGCGTGGGTGACGGCGATCGGCCGCCCGCCGGCGGACTTCGCGTACTCCACCCGCGCCAGCACCGTGCCGTTCTTGGCGAGCAGGGAGCGGCCGAACTCCGTGACGATGCCGTAGCGCCCGTCGAAGAGCCCGGGGATCTCGGCGCGCAGCAGGTCGGCGTAGTCGGCGAAGGACGGCACCGTCGCGTCGGAGCCGAAGTTCACCGGCAGGCCGCCGCCGATGTCGAGCGCGGTGACCTGCTGCCGTCCGGCGGCGGCGTTGATCCGCTCGGCCAGCTCGTAGGCCGCCCGCACCCCGGCGACCATCAGTTCCAGCGGCACGCCTTGTGAACCGGTGTGGGTGTGCAGCCGGTTGAGCCACGGCCGCCGCGCGTACGCGTCCAGGACCCACTCCAGTGCGCCCGGGTCGCGCAGCGCCACGCCGAACTTGGAGGTGGCGGTGGCCGTGCTCATCGCCCCGATGCTGCCGCCGCCGACCTGCGGGTTGACCCGGAGGCCGACGGGCGAGGCGACGGGCGAGTCGGCGGGCGCCGACTCGCGCAGCCGGTCGATCCGGGCCAGCTCCTCGGGGTTGTCGGCGTTGACCGCGATACCGAGTTCGAGCGCCTCGCGCAGTTCGGCGAGAGTCTTGGCGGGGGAGTCCAGCACGGTCCGCTCCGCCGGGATGCCGGCCGCGCGGGCCAGCGCGAGCTCGCCCGGGCTGGCCACCTCCGCGCCCAGCCCGCACTCGGCGAGCAGCCCGAGCACCGGCACGAGCGAGGCGGCCTTCACCGCGAAGGTATGAGTCACGGTCACACCAGGGGTGGCGAACGCGGCATGCAGGGCCGTCGCCGAGGCGGCGATGCCCGCGATGTCCAGCAACCCGACCACCGGTTCGGCCTCCCCGGCCAGCCCCTGCTCCACCGCGGCCCGCAGCGCGTGCCCCCGCCGTATCCCCAGCTCATCCGTCATGCCCGCCATCCCACCACCTTCCCGCGCGGGACTTCCACCCGGGTCCTGTTGACTAGAGGTATTCATCAGACGAGGATGTGAATATCTTGCTACGGGTGCGCCGCCCGGCGGCGCGCGCACCGTCTTCCGCCACCACGCCGCCACCACGAGGAGGCTTGCCCGATGACCGGACCGAGGCCGGTACGCGCACCGCGCGGCACGGAACTGAGCGCCCAGGGTTGGCAACAGGAAGCCGCGCTGCGGATGCTCCAGAACAACCTGGACCCCGAGGTCGCCGAGCACCCCGACAAGCTCGTCGTCTACGGCGGCACCGGCAAGGCCGCCCGCGACTGGAACTCCTTCGACGCCATGGTGCGCACCCTGCGCGGCCTGAAGCAGGACGAGACCATGCTCGTCCAGTCCGGCCGCCCGGTCGGCGTCATGCAGACCCACGAGTGGGCGCCCCGGGTGCTGATCGCCAACTCCAACCTGGTCGGCGACTGGGCCAACTGGGAGGAGTTCCGCCGCCTCGAAGCCCTCGGCCTGACCATGTACGGGCAGATGACCGCGGGTTCGTGGATCTACATCGGCACCCAGGGCATCCTCCAGGGCACCTACGAGACCTTCGCCGCCGTCGCCGCCAAGCGGTTCGGCGGCAGCCTGGCCGGCACCATCACCCTCACCGCCGGCCTCGGCGGCATGGGCGGCGCCCAGCCGCTCGCGGTCACCATGAACGGCGGCGTGGTGATCTGCGTCGACTGCGACCCGCGCGCCATCGACCGCCGGATCGAGCACCGCTACCTCGACGTGCGCGCCGACTCCCTCGACCACGCGCTGCGCCTGGCCACCGAGGCCCGCGACGCCCGCCGCCCGCTGTCCATCGGCGTCCTGGGCAACGCCGCCGAGGTCGTGCCGCGACTGCTCGCCATGGGCGCCCCTATCGACGTGGTCACCGACCAGACCTCCGCACACGACCCGCTCGCCTACCTCCCGCTCGGCATGGACTTCGCCGACATGGCCGACTACACGGCCGAGAAGCCCGCCGACTTCACCCAGCGGGCCCGCGAGTCCATGGCCCGGCACGTGGAGGCGATGGTCGGCTTCCAGGACGCCGGCGCCGAGGTCTTCGACTACGGCAACTCCATCCGCGGCGAGGCCAAACTCGCCGGATACGAGCGGGCGTTCGCCTTCCCCGGCTTCGTGCCCGCCTACATCCGCCCGCTGTTCTGCGAGGGCAAGGGTCCCTTCCGCTGGGCCGCCCTGTCCGGCGACCCCGCCGACATCCACCACACCGACCGGGCGATCCTCGACCTGTTCCCCGAGAACGAGTCGCTGGCCCGCTGGATCAAGCTGGCCGGCGAACGCGTCCACTTCCAGGGCCTGCCCGCCCGCATCTGCTGGCTCGGCTACGGCGAACGGGACCGCGCCGGCGAGCGGTTCAACGAGATGGTCGCCGACGGCACCCTCAAGGCGCCCGTCGTCATCGGCCGCGACCACCTCGACGCCGGCTCCGTCGCCTCCCCTTACCGGGAGACCGAGGGCATGCTCGACGGCTCCGACGCCATCGCCGACTGGCCGCTGCTCAACGCCATGGTCAACGTCGCCTCGGGCGCGTCCTGGGTCTCCATCCACCACGGCGGCGGCGTCGGCATCGGCCGCAGCATCCACGCCGGGCAGGTCACCGTCGCCGACGGCACGCCGCTCGCCGCGGAGAAGATCCGCCGGGTGCTCACCAACGACCCCGGGATGGGCGTCATCCGCCACGTGGACGCCGGATACGACCGCGCCGAGGAAGTGGCCCAGGAGCGGGGCGTGCGGGTGCCCATGCGGGAAGGCGACGCCACATGAGCGACGCCGCGCAGAGCCCGGAGGACCGGCGCCGGCCCGCCGCGACGCCAGGGCGGCGACGTGACCCGGCCGCGGAGCCGCCGGTGCGGGCCCCCGGGTTCCAGACGATGTGGCGGGAGCTGGCCGCGGTCGGCCGCGACGCCGGCAGCGGCGGCTACCGCCGCTACGCCTGGACACCCGCCGACACCGACTGCCGCGCCTGGTTCCGCGAGCAGGCCGGCGTCCGCGGCCTGGACTACGAACTCGACCGCAACGGCAACCAGTGGGCCTGGCTCGGCGACCCCGCGGCCGGCGACGCCGTGGTCACCGGCTCGCACCTGGACTCCGTGCCCGACGGCGGCGCCTTCGACGGCCCGCTCGGCGTCGTCTCCGCGTTCGCCGCGATCGACGAGCTGCGCGCGCGGGGCGCCGCGCCGCGCCGGCCGCTCGCGGTGGTGAACTTCGGCGACGAGGAGGGCGCCCGCTTCGGTCTGGCCTGCGTCGGCTCCCGGCTGACCGCGGGCCGGCTCACCGCCGAGGCCGCGCGCGAACTGCGCGACGCCGACGGTGTGACGCTCGCCCGCGCGATGGAGCGGGCCGGACACGACCCCGACGCCATCGGCGCCGACCCCGAACGCCTCGCCCGCGTCGGCGCGTTCGTCGAACTGCACGTGGAGCAGGGCCGCGCCCTCGACCTCGGCGGCCACCCGGTCGGCGTGGCCTCCGCGATCTGGCCGCACGGCCGCTGGCGCTTCGACTTCCGCGGCGAGGCCAACCACGCGGGCACCACCCGGCTGGAGGACCGGCACGACCCGATGCTGACCTACGCCGGCACGGTGCTCGCCGCCCGCGAACAGGCCCGGCTGGCCGGCGCGCTCGCCACCTTCGGCAAGGTCGCCGTGGAACCGGGCGGCGTCAACGCCATCGCCTCCCTGGTCCGCGGCTGGCTCGACTCCCGCGCCGCCGACGCGGAGACCCTCGCCGCGGTCGTGGCCGGGATCGAGCGGGCCGCCAGGGACAGCGGTGCCCGCGACGGCGTCGCCGTCGACGTGGTCCGCGAGTCCTTCACCCCGGAGGTCGAGTTCGCGCACGCCTTGCGCGACCGGCTCGCCGCGCTGCTCGGCGCGGACACGACGCCCGCCCCGGTGCTGCCGACCGGCGCGGGACACGACGCCGGAATCCTCGCCACGGCGGTGCCGACCGCCATGCTGTTCGTACGCAACCCCACCGGCGTCTCGCACTCGCCGGCGGAGTTCGCGGCCGAGGACGACTGCGCCGCGGGCGTCACCGCGCTCGCCGACGTACTGGAGGAGCTCGCGTGCCGGTGACGTACTGGCTGGAGCACGCCTGGCTGGACCCGCTGGTCGAGCCAGGCGTGCTGCTGACCGCCGACGGCGGCCGGATCATCGAGGTCCGCACCGGCGCCGCCACCCCGCCGCCGGGCGCCACCGTGCTGCGCGGCCTGACCGTGCCGGGCCTGGCCAACGCGCACAGCCACGCCTTCCACCGCGCGCTGCGCGGCACCGCCCAGGCCGGCGGCGAACCCGACACGCCCCCGTCGGGGCGGAGCGACCCGGCGGTCGGCGCTCTTCGTCCGCCGACCTCGTTCTGGACCTGGCGCGAGACCATGTACGCCACCGCCCTGCACCTCACCCCCGACTCCTACTTCGACCTGGCCCGCGCGGTCTACGCCGAGATGGCGCTCGCGGGCATCACCTGCGTCGGCGAGTTCCACTACCTGCACCACCAGCCGGACGGCACCGCGTACGCCGACCCCAACGCGATGGGCGAGGCACTGATCGCGGCCGCCGCCGCAGCGGGCATCCGGATCACCCTGCTGGACACCGCCTACCTGCGCGGCGGCCTGACGGCGGACGGCTACCTCCCGCTGGAAGGCGTGCAGCGGCGCTTCGGCGACGGCACGGCCGACCGGTGGTACGACCGCTGGTCGCGGCTCCGGGGCGGCGAGCACGCCAGGATCGGCGCGGCCCTGCACTCCGTGCGGGCCTTCTCCGACCGCGACGGCTACACCGCCTTCGCGGAGCGCACCAGGGACGTGCCGGTCCACGTGCACCTGTCCGAGCAGCCCGCCGAGAACGAGGCGTGCCTGGCCGTGCACGGCCGCACCCCGGCCCGACTGCTCGCCGACGCGGGCCTGTGGGGGCGGAACACCACCGCGGTGCACGCCACCCACCTCACCGACGACGACATCGCGGTGCTCGGCGGGGCCCGCACCACGGTGTGCATGTGCCCCACCACCGAGCGCGACCTCGCCGACGGGATCGGCCCCGCGCCCGCGCTTCAGCGGGCCGGCAGTCCGCTGACCCTGGGCAGCGACAGCCACGCCGTGGTGGACCTGCTGGAGGAGGCCCGCGCGATGGAGCTGAACGAGCGGCTGCGCACCCGGACCCGCGGCCACTGGTCCGCCGCCGATCTGCTGCGCGCGGCCACCGCCGACGGCCACGCCTGCCTCGGCTGGCCCGAGGCGGGCCGCCTTGAGCGGGGCGCGCTCGCCGACTTCACCACGATCGCGCTGGACTCGGTCCGTACCGCGGGGCCGCCGCCCCGGCTCGGCGCCGAGACCGCGGTATTCGCGGCGACCGCGGCGGACGTCCGGCACACGGTGGTGGCGGGCCGTCAGGTCGTGGCGGACGGACGGCACCTGCTCGTGCCGGACGTGGCGGGTGCGCTGGCCACCGCGATCGCCGCCGTGCGCGGCTGAAGGCGGGGCGCGCGCGTGCGAAGCCCGTCCGGCCGTCGCCCGCCGAGCCGCCATCCCGACCCGCGGGGACACCGGAACCCGCCGGTCGCGGCCGCGCCGCGGAGGACCCCCGTGCCCCCGCGAAACGGCCCCGAACCCCGGCGGGCGCCCACGCCACCGCGGGCGCCCACGCCCGCGCGAGCACCACGAAGGAGCAGGCCATGACGGTCAGCACGGCCATCACCGACATCGGCAGCCTGATCACCAACGACCCCTCCCTCACCAGCGCGGACAACCCTCTCGGCCTGATCCAGGACGCCGCCGTCGTCATCGAGGGCGACCGCGTCGTCTGGACCGGTGCTTCCAGCAAAGCACCCACCACTGACAATCGGGTCGACGCCGGCGGCCGCGCACTGCTGCCCGGGTTCGTGGACTCCCACGCGCACCTGGTCTTCGCGGGCGATCGCGGCGCGGAGTTCGCCGCGCGGATGTCCGGGCGCCCGTACAGCGCGGGCGGCATCCGCACCACCGTGGCGGCCACCCGGGCCGCCTCCGACGCCGAACTCGCCCGCAACCTCGCCCGCTACCTCGCCGAGGCCCGGCGGCAGGGCACCACCACGGTCGAGGTCAAGTCCGGCTACGGCCTCACCGTCCACGACGAGGCCCGCGCGCTGCGGATCGCCGCCGAGCAGACCCCGGAGACCACCTACCTCGGCGCCCACGTCGTCGCCCCCGAGTACGCCGACGACCCGGCCGGGTACGTCGCCCTCGTCACCGGCCCGATGCTCGACGCGTGCGCGCCCCACGCCCGCTGGGTGGACGTGTTCTGCGAGCGGGGCGCCTTCGACGGCGACCAGGCGCGCGCGGTGCTCGAAGCGGGGCTCGCCCGCGGCCTGACCCCGCGCGTGCACGCCAACCAACTCGGCCACGGCCCGGGGGTCCTGCTCGCCGTCGAACTCGGCGCCGCCTCGGCCGACCACTGCACCCACCTCACGGACGCCGACGTGGACGCCCTCGCGAGCGGCGGGACCGTCGCCACGCTGCTGCCCGGCGCCGAGTTCTCCACCCGCGCCGCCTACCCCGACGCCCGGCGCCTCCTCGACGCGGGCGCGACCGTCGCGCTGTCCACCGACTGTAACCCCGGATCGTCGTTCACGTCCTCGATGGCCTTCTGTGTCGCCGTCGCCGTCCGCGACATGGGCATGACCCCCGACGAGGCGGTCCGCGCGGCCACCCACGGCGGCGCGCGCGCCCTGCGCCGTACCGACGTCGGGACGGTCGCCCCCGGCGCCCGGGCCGACCTCCACCTGCTGGACGCACCCACCCATGTGCACCTCGCCTACCGGCCCGGGGTCCCGCTCACCGCGGCGGTGTGGCAGGCGGGCGAGCGGGTCCGCCCGGACCAGCCGCTGCTGTGACCGCGTGCCGGTGCCGTGACCGTACGGCGGCGGACCGGCTGCGTGCCGGTGCCGTGACCGTACGCCCCCGCGCGCGACCGGGGGCTCAGGCCCTGGCGGGCGGCACCCGCAGGATGCGCAGCAGGGTCGAGGTGAGGGCCTCGCGCAGTTCGCGGTCGGTGAGGTCCATCAGCTCGGCCAGGCAGTCCGGCACGGTGAACACCGCGTTGTAGGCGAGCCGTTCGGCGCCGCTGGGCTGCTCGCCGAAGAGCAGGTGGAGGCCGCGCTCGCGCATCGTGAGCACCTGGGTCTTCTCCGGGTGCACGGGCCGCTCGGGGTCGGTGGAGGCCATCACCATGTTCTGCCGGTTGGCGACGAGGAAGTCCACGAAGCCGTGCACCACGTGCTCGATCCTGGCCCGCCGGCCGCGCAGCGCCGCCGCTTCGTCCAGCAGCGTGCCCATCCGCTCGATGCCGGGCATCAGGGCCGCGTGCAGGATGTCGTTCTTCGCCCGGAAGTGGTAGTAGACGGCCGCCTTCGTCAGACCCAGCTCGTCGGCGATCATCTGGAGCGAGGTCGCGCTGTAGCCGAGTTCGGAGAAGAGCCGCTGGGCCGTGTCGAGGATCTGCTGCCGTGTCTGCTCGGCCTGCGCCGCGCGACTGGTCAGGCCCTTGGCCGACGTCGCCATGGCTGCGTTCCTCCTTCGTCCCCCTTGAGTCCGCAGCATACAAGCCACCGGACCCGTCGTCACCAGATCGCACACCGAGGTGCCGACCTGCCGCCGGACCGGCCGCTCCACCTGCGCGCCCGCGTCGGCCGGCTGATCGCGGCATGACGATTTCACCGGCCTCCGGCTGGTGAATCACCTGCCGCTGGCCAGTCATTCACTTGACGAGCGGCTAGTGAATGCTTAGCGTCGTCGAGCAGGTCGGCAACCGCGCCGACCTGCCGTTCGGATGTACGGGAGACGTGGGGAAGTCACTTATGTCCAGCTATCTGTACCGCCTCGCCCGCTTCTCCTACCGGCGACGCGTCCTCGTTCTCGTGCTGTGGCTGGTGGCCGCGATCGCCGCCGTCACGATCGCCCAGGTGAGCGGCGGCAAGACCAACGACGACTTCACGATCCCGGGCACCGAGGCGCAGAAGGCGTCCGACGTGCTGAGCGCCAAGCTCCCCGCCTTCAGCGGCGGGCAGAGCACCATCGTCTTCGCGGCCAAGAAGGGCGCCACGCTGACCACGCCCGCCGCCCGGGACGAGATCCGTACGGCGATGACCAAGCTGTCGTCCGTGCCGCAGGTGTCGAAGTCCGTGGACCCGTTCACCGGGCGCCTGGTCTCCAAGGACGGCCGGATCGCCCTCGGCCAGGTCCAGTGGACCGCGAAGCCACCGGACGTCAAGGACGCCAATCTCGACGCCATGCAGGACGCGATGAAGCCGGTGCGCGCCGCCGGCCTGCAGGTCGAATACAACGGCAGCGTCTTCCCGGGCTGGCGTTTCGAGGTCTCCGAGACGCCTGAACTGATCGGCCTGGTGATCGCGTTCGGGATTCTCATGGTCACCTTCGGCGCGTTCGCCGCCGCCGGCATGCCGATCATCAGCGCGATCATCGGGGTGATCACCACCCTGATGGGCGTCACGGCGGCGGCCTCGGTCATCACCATCGCCTCCGCCTCCACCACCGTCGCCCTGATGCTCGGGCTGTCCTGCGGTATCGACTACGGCCTGTTCATCCTGTCCCGGCACCGCGCCAACCTGCTGCGCGGCGTGCCGCCGGAGGAGTCCGTGCCACTGGCGATGGGTACCGCGGGCAGCTCGGTGGTCTTCGCCGCGCTCACGGTGATCATCGCGCTGTGCGGGCTGACCGTGGTCGGCATCCCGTTCCTGACCGTCATGGGCCTGGCCGCGGCCGCCTCGGTCCTGGTGGCGCTCCTCATCGCGCTCACCCTGCTGCCCGCGCTGCTCGGCTTCGCCGGGCGCCGGGTGGCCCGCTTCAGCCGGCTGCCGAAGTTCGGCGCGCACGCCGAGCGGGTGGCCCGCCGCACCGCCGCCGACCCGAACAGCACCGCGGGCGCCGGCTGGTCGCGGTTCGTCGTACGCCACCGGGTGCTGGTCACCGTCGTCGGCGTGGTGCTGCTCGGCGTGCTGGCGATCCCCGCCACGAGCATCCGGCTCGGTCTGCCGTCCGGCGCCTCGCAGCCGACCGACAACACCCAGCGCAAGGCGTACGACCTGACCACCGAGGGCTTCGGCGCCGGCTTCAACGGCGCGCTGCTGATCGTCGCCCAGGACGTCTCCTCGCCGTCGGACACGCTGAAGATCTCCGCCGCGCTCGGCCGGCAGGCGGACGTCGTCCAGGTCACCCCGATCGCCGCGCAGAACGGCGTGGCGCTGATCCGGGTGATCCCGAAGTCCGGGCCGAACGACTCCGCCACGCAGGACCTGGTGCACACCCTGCGCGACAACCGGACGACGATCGAGTCCGGCACCGGCGCGCACATCCTCGTCGGCGGCACCACGGCGTCCAACATCGACGTGTCCGCGAAGCTCTCCAGCGCGCTGCCGGTCTTCCTGATCGCCGTCGTCGGCCTGGCGTTCGTCCTGCTGACCTTCGCCTTCCGGACCATCCTGGTGCCGCTGAAGTCGATCGTCGGCTTCCTGCTGTCGATGGCCGCCGCGCTCGGCGCCCAGGTGGCGGTCTTCCAGTGGGGCTGGGGCCGGCACCTGCTGGGCATCACCCCGAGCGAGACGATCAGCTTCCTGCCGATCATCATGCTCGCGATCATCTTCGGACTGTCCAGCGACTACGAGGTGTTCGTCGTCTCGCGGATCAAGGAGGAGTTCACCCGGCACGGCGACGCCCGCGCGGCCGTGCAGCGCGGCACCGCGCTGTCGGCCCGGGTGGTCACCGCGGCCGCGCTGATCATGTTCTCGATCTTCGTGGCCTTCATGTTCACCAGCAATCCGACCATCCAGGCGATCGGCTTCAGCTTCGCGGTCGGCGTGTTCCTCGACGCCTTCGTGGTGCGGCTGACCCTGGTCCCCGCGGTGATGGCCCTCATCGGCGGGCGGATCTGGTACCACCCGAAGTGGTTCGGCCGCTGGGTGCCCGACTCGGACATCGAGGGGCAGCGCCTCGAAAAGCGGCTGGCCGACGGGGACTTCGGCGCCGAGGCGGCGAAGGCGGCGGAGAAGTCGAACGTGGCGGGCCGGTAGCGGCAGGCGCGCGCGGACGTGCGGGTGGCCGGCCGTCCGCGCGCCCGCCGGGCACCTGGCCGGCGGTCAGAGCAGGGACGTGCCCAGCCACACGGCCACCGCGGCCGGCACCAGCAGGGCGATGTTCAGCCCGATCTCCTTGACCTCGCCGCGCGACAGGTGCAGCGCCATGCCGCCGATCTGCACCAGGACCAGGCCGCCCGCGGCCGCGACCGCGAGCCCGACCGCTATGCCGGTCAACGGCGGCAGCACGAGCCCGAGCGCGCCGAGCACCTCCAGGGCGCCGATCGCCCTGACCCGCGGCATGGGCACCTGGTCGACCCAGCCCATCATCGGCCGCAGCCGCTCCTGGTCCTGCAGGAGCTTCTTGCCGCCCGCGTAGGCGTAGAACACGGCCAGCAGCACGGCGACGACCCAGTACGCGACATGCACGGCGACTCCCAATGGTTACGAACCGTAAGTTGCCTCATCATGTGTCACTGTCGGGAGGTCCACAAAAGGCACACGCGTGTGCTCTACGCACAGCGGATGTGCCCTACGGCGACACGCACAGGGGGCCGTCATGGCGCGGTACGAGCACACCTGCATGATCCGGGGCGACGGCGGCCGGGCGATCCGCGCGATCCTGGACCGGATCTGCGACAAGTGGACGATGCTGGTCGTGGCCACGCTCGACGACGGGCGGATGCGCTTCACCGAACTGCACCAGCACATCCCCGGCATCTCGCAGCGGATGCTCACCTTGACGCTGCGCAACCTGGAGCGGGACGGGCTGGTCTCCCGCACCGCCTACGCGGAGGTCCCGCCGCGCGTCGAGTACGAACTCACCGTCCTGGGCAAGAGCCTCATCCCGCCCGCGCTGACGCTCGCGAGCTGGGCCGTCGAGCACAACGAGGAGATCGAGACGAGCAGGTCCGAGTACGGCAACCGGCCCCGCTGACCACCCCGACGGGGGCGTTCTGCGGGGCCGGTGGCCCGCCGGGGCGGGCGGGTCCTAGTCCTCGACCAGCAGGCCGCGGCGCAGCCGGGCGAGGGTGCGGCTGAGCAGGCGGGAGACGTGCATCTGGGAGATGCCCAGCTCCTCGCCGATCTCGGACTGGGTGAGGTTGCCGACGAAGCGCAGCGAGAGGATGGTCCGGTCCCGGGCCGGCAGCTTGGCGATCAGCGGCCTCAGCGACTCGATGTACTCGACGCCTTCGAGGTCGTGGTCCTCGTAGCCGATCCGGTCGGCGAGCGCGCCCTCGGGGTCGTCCTCGGTGGGCTGGGCGTCCAGCGAGCTGGCGGTGTACGCGTTGCTCGCCGCCATGCCCTCGATCACCTCGTGGTCGGGCAGGTCGAGCCGGTCGGCCAGTTCGCGCACCGTCGGACTGCGGTCGAGCTGCTGGGCCAGCTCGTCGCCGGCCTTGGCGAGGTCCAGCCGCAGCTCCTGGAGCCGTCGCGGCACCCGCACCGACCACGAGGTGTCGCGGAAGAACCGCTTGATCTCGCCGACGATGGTGGGCATCGCGAAGGTCGGGAACTCCACCCCGCGGGCCAGCTCGAAGCGGTCGATCGCCTTGATCAGGCCGATCGTGCCGACCTGGACGATGTCCTCCATCGGCTCGCTGCGGCTGCGGAACCGGGAGGCGGCGAACTTCACCAGCGCGAGGTTCAGCTCGACGAGCGTGTTGCGGACGTAGCTGTACTCGCCGGTGCCCTCCTCCAGGGACTGGAGGCGGCCGAAGAGCGTCTTGGACAGCGCCCGCGCGTCCACCGGGCCGATCTCGTCGTAGGGCGGGATCTCGGGCAGATCGTCGAGTTCGAGGCCGTGGTGTTCGAGGCCGTGGTGTTCGACGTCGGCGTGGTCGTGCTCGCCGTGGTCGAGATCGGCGTGTTCGTGGCCGATGTGTGCCGCCTCGTGCGTCTCCTCGCCGAGCATCCCCTCCCAGCGGGTGGGGAAGCCCCCCTGTCGCTCCTGGTCCTGATCCGGGCCGAGCCGGGGTGTCATGCGCTCATCCCTCTCTTGCGGCGCGGGTGTCTTTCCTCTGCCGTACTTCAGCCCTACCGCCATCCGGCGGTGTCCCGCAAGTCCGGGGGCTTGCCGGATCGACTACCGCGCGCACCCGGGAACGCGTAGGGTCGGCCTCGCGTCACCCGGGGGCGCAGGGTGTGTGACCAGGGACGCAGCGAGGGAGAGCAGATGGACCACGAGGCGGTGGGCACCGCCGGTCTCGGCCGGCTGCACGTCGAGGTGGGGCAGCAGGGCAGCAGTACCGTTTTCACCCCGTCGGGAGAGCTCGACCACCACACCGCCGACCTCCTCGCCGAGCCGATGACCGCGGCCGTCGACGGGGGCGCGATCCGTCTGGTGGTGGACTGCTCGGGCCTGGAGTTCTGCGACTCCACCGGGCTCAACGTCCTGCTCGGGGCGCGGCTCCAGGTCGAGGCGCGTGGGGGCGCGGTGCACCTGGCAGCCATGCGGCCGACGGTCGCACGGGTATTCGAGATCACCGGCGCAGACGCGGTGTTCACCGTGCACGAAACGCTCGACCAGGCACTTCAGGAGTAGCGGGGTCGGGGACGGGGGCAAGCTGCATGAGAGGAACCAGCCGGATCGCACGCGCATTGGTCACCTGTGGCGCGTGTTCCCGGAGATCGACCGGGCAGAAGACAGTTCGGACCCAGCCGGACATCCGTGAGGTGAGGCCAAGATGAGCACCACCCGGCCGTACGCCGCGGGTGACCACGCCCCCGACGCGGGCGACGGCGACGGCGAGAGCGAGTCGGACGTGGATCTGCGGGCGCCGGAGCCGGTACGGCGGCTGGCGCTTTCCGGGGAGAGCGGGATCGTGCCGCGCGCCAGGGACTTCACCCGCCAGGCGCTGCGCGACTGGGGCTGGCTGCCCGGGTCCACCGCCGACCGCAAGGCCGCCGCCGAGGACGTGCTGCTGGTCGTCTCCGAACTGGTCACCAACGCGTGCCTGCACGCCGGGGGGCCCGAGGAGCTGCGACTGCTGCGCAACGGCAAGGCGCTGCGCCTGGAGGTCGTCGACGGCGGCAGCGGCGAGCCCGCGCCGCGCTCCCCGCACCGCGCGGGCCGTCCCGGCGGCCACGGCATGTTCATCGTGCAGCGGCTCTGCCTGGACTGGGGCGTGGTCCGCGACGGCGAGCGCCCGGGCAAGACCGTGTGGGCGGAGCTGGCGGCTCCGCAGTAGCCGTCTCCGCGCCGCAGCGGGCGGGGGCAAGGACGGAACGGTGGTCCCGACCGCGGCCGGCGCTCGGAGGGCCGCCGCGCTACGGCCTGGTCAGCGCGGCCATGAGCGCGTCCAGCGCCGCCGGGTACGCCCCCTCGCCCGGCGTGCCGTAGCCGATGATCAGACCCTGCGGGCGGTCCGCCGCCGCTGACGGCCGCGCGGGTCCCTGCTCGCGCGGCCCCTCCTCGTGCGGTCCGTCGCTCTCGTGCCAGTGGTCGCCCAGCGTGCCCACCGCCAGCCCCAGCCGCTCCGCGCGCCGCCGGATCTGGGCCTCCGCCGGTTCGCCCGGTGGCAGGGTCAGCAGGGCGTGCAGGCCCGCAGCGATCCCGTCCAGGCCGTACGGCCCGCCCTCGCCGCCTTCGGGCCCCGTGCCGTACGCCCGCCGCAGCCGCGCCACCAGCAGGTCGCGGCGCCGGCGGTAGCGCAGCCGGCCGGCCCGCACCTGGCGGTCGTAGCCGTGGTCGCGGATCAGCTCGGCGAGGGTGAGCTGGCCCAGCGCGCCGGTGTGGAAGTCGCTGTGCAGCTTCTCCTCGGCGACAGGCGCCACCAACCGCGGCGGAAGCACCATCCAGCCCAGCCGCAGCGCCGGGCCGAGCGTCTTGGAGGCGGTGCCGACGTACACCACGTGGTCGGGCGCGGTGCCCTGGAGGGCGCCCACCGGCTGGCGGTCGTACCGGAACTCCCCGTCGTAGTCGTCCTCGACCACCAGGCCGCCGGTCTCCCGTGCCCAGGCGGTCAGCGCATGGCGGCGCGAGGGGTGCAGGGTCACGCCCGTCGGGTACTGGTGCGCGGGGGTGACCACGACCGCGTCCACCGCGCCCGCGCCCATGGCGAGCCGGTGGGTGCGCGCGCCGAGTTCGTCGGTGGGCAGCGGGACCACCCGGCCGCCGGCCCGCCGGACCACCTCGCGGTGGAAGGGCAGCCCCGGGTCCTCCATGGCGACCGTGCGCGCCGTGACCCGCACCAGCAGCGCGAGCGCCTGGACGTATCCCGAGGTGACGATGATCCGCCCGGGCTCCGCGACCACCCCGCGGGTCCGCCCCAGGTACTCCGCCAGCGCCGTCCGCAGCTCGATCCGGCCGCGCGGGTCGCCGTAGTCGTACGCGGCCGAGGGAGCCGCGCCCAGGGCCCGCCGGGTCGCCCGCATCCAGGCGGCGGTGGGGAAGGAGGTCACGTCGGGGCTGCCGGGCCGCAGGTCGTGGCGGGGTACGGGGGCAGGGCCGCCGCCGTCGCCCGGGTGGGCGGCCGGCGGTCCGGGCCGGTCGGCGACCACGGTGCCCGAGCCCTGCCGCGCGTCGAGGTAGCCCTCGGCCACGAGCTGGTCGTACGCGGCCTTGACGGTGCCGCGCGCCACCCCGGTGTCGGCGGCGAGCCGGCGGGTGGACGGCAGGCGCGCGCCCGGGGCGAGCCGGCCGTCGCGGACCGCGCCGCGCAGTGCCCGCTCCAGCGCGGCGCGGCGGCCGCCCTGCCCCGGGCCGGTCGGCAGGTCGAGGTGCAGGTCCACACCTGCGGCATCCGTCGAAGTGGGCCAGGATTCGCGCATGGAAATGGATCTTATCCGCGGTCCATTCCGGTTCTAGGTTCGCCTTGTGAGCAACGACATCAGCACCGCGAAGACCACCGAGCCCGCCACCGACTCCGCTTCCGCCACCGACTCCGCTCCCGGGAGCGGCAGCGCGGCCGACGCCCGCGTCGTGCCGCCGGTCCGGTGCGCCGTCGACACCCTCGCCCCGCACATCAACCGCGCCATGAACGCCCTGGACGCCGCCTCCCGCAAGGTCGGCCTGGAGGCCCCGTTGCTCGAACTCGTCCGGACCCGCGCCTCGCAACTCAACGGCTGCGCCTACTGCGTCGACACCCACACCAAGGACGCCCGCTCGGGCGGCGAGAGCGAGCAGCGGCTCCACGCGCTCGCGGTCTGGCGGGAGACGCCGTTCTTCACCACCCGCGAACGGGCCGCCCTCGCCCTGACCGAGGCGGCCACCCGCCTGACCGACGGCTCGGTGTCCGACACCGTCGTGGACGAGGCGGCGGAGCACTTCGGCCCCACCGAACTGGCCGAGCTGCTGTGGACGATCACCGTGATCAACGCCTGGAACCGGCTCGGCGCGGTGGCCCGCCCCTGGCCGCTGGCCGTGAGCGGCGCCTGAACGGGCGGGAACGCGCGGGTGCGGACGGGAGGGGCGGAACGGAGCAGGGGACCGCTCCGACGCTCCCGTAGGCCGCCCTCCGCCGGCCGCGCCTGCCGGCCTCCGCCGCTCTCCGCGCCGTCCCGTGGGTCGTGGGTCG
Organism: Streptomyces sp. NBC_00448; assembly: GCF_036014115.1. Lineage (NCBI taxonomy): Bacteria > Bacillati > Actinomycetota > Actinomycetes > Kitasatosporales > Streptomycetaceae > Streptomyces > Streptomyces sp. NBC_00448. The sequence goes on along the minus strand of NZ_CP107913.1, from coordinate 3,752,054 downwards.
CGGGTCAGCCGTCGAGCTGCCCGATCGTCGCCGCCGACGGCCCCCGCTCGGCGCGCAGCCCGGCCGCCGCCGACTCCGCGTCGCGCAGCACCCGTACGGCGTTGTGCCAGGTGAGCTTGGCGATGTCGGCGTCGGACCAGTTGCGGTCGAGCAGTTCGGCGATCAGGTGCGGGTAGCCGGCCACGTCGGAGAGGTCGGTGGGGGTGAAGGCGGTGCCGTCGTAGTCGCCGCCGATGCCGAGGTGGTCGACGCCGGCCACCTCGCGCATGTGGTCGAGGTGGTCGGCGACCGTGGCCGCGGTGGCGGTCGGACGGGGGTGGGCGGCCTCGAAGGCGTGCTGCACGGCCATGCCGGCCGGGGTGGTGTCCAGCGGGTGCAGGCCGTGGGCGCGCATGTTCGCGTCCGCCTCCAGGGTCCACTCGATCGCGGCAGGCAGGATGAACTTCGGCACGAACGTGGCCATCGCCACACCGCCGTTGCCCGGCAGCAGCGCGAGCACGTCGTCGGGGATGTTCCGCGGGTGGTCGCAGACGGCGCGGGACGAGGAGTGCGAGAAGAGCACCGGCGCCTGCGCCACCCGCAGCGCGGCGCGCATGGTGTCGGCGGAGACGTGCGAGAGGTCCACCAGCATGCCCAGCCGGTTCATCTCGCGGACCACCTCTTCGCCGAAGGCGGTCAGCCCGTGCGCGGCGGGCTCGTCGGTCGCGGAGTCCGCCCAGGGGGTGTTGTCGTTGTGGGTGAGCGTCATGTACCGCACGCCCAGCGCGTACAGGGCGCGCAGCGCGGCCAGCGAGCAGTCGATGGAGTGCCCGCCCTCGGCGCCCATCAGGGAGGCGATCCGGCCCGAGGCGCGCGCCGCCTCCATGTCGTCGGCGCTGGTCGCCAGGTACAGGTCGTCGGGGTAGCGCTCGGCCAGCCGGTGCACCACGTCGATCTGTTCGAGGGTCGCGGTGAGCGCCGCGCCGCCCTTGAGCGACACCGACACGTACACCGACCAGAACTGCGCGCCCACCCCGCCGGCCCGCAGCCGCGGCAGGTCGGTGTGGGTGCGGGCGGTCTGGTCGGCGGCCAGGTCGAACCGGTCCAGGTCGTACGCGACCTGCTCGCGCAGCGCCCACGGAAGGTCGTTGTGGCCGTCCACCACGGGGTGGGCGGCCAGCAGGTCACGGGCGCGGTCGAGGAGGCGGTCCACGGCAGTACTCCAGGTGCGTGCGGCGGTGCGCACCCCTGGGGGCGCGCACCGCGACGGGTCGTCGGTCCGCGCGGCTACCGGGCGAAGCCGAAGCCCGCGGTCCCCTTCACCTTCGCACGCAGCCGGTTGCCCTTCTCCGTCGCCTGCTCGGTCAGCGACGTCTGGAACTCGCTCATCCGGGTGCGCAACTGCGCGTCATGGGCGGCCAGGATGCGGACGGCCAGCAGCCCGGCGTTGCGCGCGCCGGCCACCGACACCGTGGCGACCGGGACGCCGGCCGGCATCTGCACGATCGACAGCAGCGAGTCCATGCCGTCCAGGTACTTCAGCGGCACCGGCACGCCGATCACCGGCAGCGGGGTGACGGAGGCGAGCATGCCCGGCAGGTGGGCGGCACCGCCCGCGCCCGCGATCAGCGCCTTGAGGCCGCGGTCGGCGGCCTGCTCGCCGTAGGCGATCATCTCGTGCACCATCCGGTGCGCGGAGACGACGTCGACCTCGTAGGGCACCGAGAACTCGTCCAGCGCCTCCGCGGCGGCCTCCATCACCGGCCAGTCGGAGTCGGAGCCCATCACGATGCCGACGAGGGGGGACGGCGCTTCACTCATCGATGGTTCCTCGCAGGTAGCCGGCCGCGTGGCTCGCGCGCTCGCGCACGTCGGCCAGGTCGTCGCCGTAGGTGTTGACATGGCCGACCTTGCGGCCGGGCTTCACGTCCTTGCCGTACATGTGGATCTTCAGGCCCGGGTCGCGGGCCATGCAGTGCAGGTACGCCGGGTACATGTCGGGGTAGTCGCCGCCCAGGACGTTGGCCATCACCGTCCAGGGCGCGCGGGGGCGCGGGTCGCCGAGCGGCAGGTCGAGCACGGCGCGCAGGTGGTTGGCGAACTGCGAGGTGGCCGCGCCGTCCATGGTCCAGTGGCCGCTGTTGTGCGGGCGCATCGCGAGTTCGTTGACGAGCACCGCCGGGGTGCCGTCGGGCCCGCGCACCTCGAACAGCTCGACCGCCAGGTGCCCGACCACGCCCAGCTCGTGGGCGATGGTCAGCGCCAGCCGCTGGGCGCTCGTGGACAGCTCGTCCGGCAGCCCGGGCGCGGGGGCGATCACGGTGTCGCAGACGCCGTCCACCTGGATCGACTCGACCACCGGGTACGCCACCGCCTGGCCGTGCGGCGAGCGCACCACGTTGGCGGCCAGCTCCCGGACGAAGTCCACCTTCTCCTCGGCCAGGACCGGCACCCCGGCCTTGAACGGCTCGGCGGCATCGGCCCCGGACCGTACGATCCACACGCCCTTGCCGTCGTATCCGCCGCGGGCGGTCTTCAGCACGACCGGGAAGCCGGTGCCCTCCTCGGCGAACCGCACCACGTCGTCGGGGTCGGCCACGACCCGGTTGCGCGGGCAGGGCACGCCGATCTCGGCGAGCCGGCGGCGCATGACCGCCTTGTCCTGGGCGTGCACCAGGGCGTCGGGGCCGGGCCGCACCGCGATGCCGTCGGCCTCCAGGGCGCGCAGGTGCTCGGTGGGCACCTGTTCGTGGTCGAAGGTGATCACGTCGCAGCCCGCGGCGAAGGCACGCAGGGTGTCGAGGTCCCGGTAGTCACCGACGGTCACGTCGGCCACCACCTGGGCGGCGGAGTCCTGGGGGGTGTCGCTGAGCAGCCGGAACCGGATGCCGAGCGGGATACCCGCTTCGTGGGTCATGCGGGCGAGCTGGCCGCCGCCGACCATGCCGACTACGGGGAATGTCACGATGTGTGTCCTGCCGGTGGTACGGGGCTGGGCACTGTCCAGGATATCCGCCGGGCGCCGGACGGAACTCACCGCCTTCGACGGCCGTCTTCCCCTGCGAGGCGACTAGGCTGTGGTCGGTACGCCGCCCCCGGCACTCCGACCCCACCAGGAAGCCGAGCAACCAGACCCCGACAGACAGGCCCCACGGACACCATGAGCGGACTGCGCGCACTGCGTTCGAAGCTGGCCCTGCTCTACCGCGAGATCGCCAAGTTCGGTGTGGTCGGCGCGGCGGGTGTGCTGGTCAACATCGGCGTGTTCAACCTGGTCAGGCACAACAGCGGGTTGCAGACGGTACGAGCCAGCATCGTCGCCACCATGGTGTCGATCGTCTTCAACTACGTCGGCTTCCGGTACTTCACCTACCGCGACCGTGACCGGGCGGGCCGTACCAAGGAGCTCAGCCTCTTCCTGTTCTTCAGCGCCATCGGCCTGGTGATCGAGAACGGCGTGCTCTACACCGCGACCTACGGCTTCGGCTGGGACACCCAGCTGCAGAGCAACGTGTTCAAGTTCGCCGGTATCGGCGTGGCCACGCTCTTCCGGTTCTGGTCGTACCGCACCTGGGTGTTCCGCACGCTGCCGGCCCGCGAGGCGGTGGAGCAGGCGGAGTCCTTTCTCACCGCGGCCGAGCGCGCGGAGGCGGACAGGGCCGGCAAGCGGAAGCGGCAGGCCGCCGACCGGATCGGCTGACCGATGACCTGCTGGGCGATGACCTGCCGGGCTGATGACCGGATCGGCGGGGACCTGCTCGGCTAGCCGACGACCTGCTCGCGCGGGGGCGGCGGGGCGATCTCCTGGGCCAGGAACAGCGCGAAGACCGGCGGCCGCTGCTGGAGCAGTTCCAGCCGTCCGCCGTCCGCCTCGGCGAGGTCGCGGGCCACCGCGAGGCCGAGGCCGGTGGAGTTGCGGCCGCTGACCGTACGTTCGAAGACCCGGGCGCCCAGGTCCGGCGGCACCCCCGAGCCGTCGTCCGAGACCTCGACCACCGCCTGGTTGCCGGTCACCCGGGTGTGCAGGGCGAGGGTGCCCGCGCCGTGCATCAGCGAGTTCTCGATCAGGGTGGCGAGCACCTGCGCCACCGCGCCCGGTGTGCCGACCGCGCGCAGCCCGCGGGTGCCGGACAGCTGCACGGCGCGCCCCTCGTTCTGGTAGGCGGGCCGCCACTCCTCGATCTGCTGCCGGATCACCTCGTCGAGGTCGAAGTCGACCGCGGAACCGCTGCGCGGGTCGCGCGAGTTGGTCAGCAGCCGCTGGACGACGTCGGTGAGGCGCTCGACCTGGCCGAGCGCGATGGCCGCCTCCTCCTTCACCGCCTCGCGGTCGTCGGCGGTGGCCACGATCTCCTCCAGCCGCATCGACAGCGCGGTCAGCGGGGTGCGCAACTGGTGCGAGGCGTCGGCGGCGAGCCGCCGCTCGGCGGTGAGCATCCGGCCGATCCGCTCGGCGCTGGCGTCCAGGACGTCCGCGATCCGGTCGAGTTCCGGCACTCCGTAGCGGCGGTGCCGGGGCCGCGGGTCGCCGGAGCCGAGGCGTTCCGCGGTCTCGGCGAGGTCGGTGAGCGGGCTGGCCAGCCGCCGGGCCTGGCGCACCGCGAGGGCGACCGCGGCCAGCACCGCGAGCAGCGCCACCGCGAGGATCACCAGCAGGGTGCGGCCGATCTGCCGGCTGACCGTGGAGCGCGCCTCCTCGACGGTGACGGACTCGCCGTGGTCGCCGCGCTGGGTCGACTTCAGGACGGCGCCCGAGGGGCGGTCGCCGAGCCGGACCTCGGGGTGGCCGGGCACCCGGACGGTCGCGTAGCGGTTGTCGGCGATCTGCCGGTCCAGGCCCTTGGCGTCGACCGACTCACCGGCCAGGATGCGGTTCTCCACGATCCCGGTGAGCCGGACCGCCTCGGACTGCACTCCGTCCTGGGCGCTGCTCTGGATGGTCCTGGCCTCCACGATGACCAGGGAGATGCCGAAGACGGCGATCACCACGAGCACCACGGCCAGCGTGGAGGAGATCAGGCGGCGGCGCATCGAGCGGGCGGGTCAGTTCTTCTCGAAGCGGAAGCCGACCCCGCGGACGGTGGCGATGTAGCGCGGGTTGGCCGCGTCGTCGCCGAGCTTCTTGCGCAGCCACGAGATGTGCATGTCCAGGGTCTTGGTCGACGACCACCAGGTGGTGTCCCACACCTCGCGCATCAGCTGCTCGCGGGTGACCACCCGGCCGGCGTCCCTGACCAGCACCCGCAGCAGGTCGAACTCCTTGGCGGTGAGCTGGAGTTCGTCGTCGCCCATCCAGGCGCGGTGCGACTCGACGTCGATCCGCACCCCGTGCGTGGAGGGCTGGGCGGGCTCGGTGGTGCCGCGCCGCAGCAAGGCGCGGACCCGGGCGAGCAGTTCGGCGAGGCGGAACGGCTTGGTGACGTAGTCGTCGGCGCCGGCGTCCAGGCCGACCACGGTGTCCACCTCGTCGGCGCGGGCGGTGAGCACCAGCACCGGGAAGGTGTGGCCCTCCGTGCGGATACGGCGGCATACGTCGAGACCGTCCATGCCGGGCAGGCCCAGGTCGAGCACCACCAGGTCGACAGCGCCGAGCAGCGCGGTCTCCAATGCGGTGGGTCCGTCCTCGCGCACCTCGACCTCGTACCCCTCGCGGCGCAGGGCGCGTGCGAGCGGTTCCGAGATGGATGCGTCGTCCTCGGCGAGAAGTACGCGGGTCATGGGCTTGATGGTAGTCCGCGCCGGACCGTACCGGCCCGGTGGTACGCAGACCCCGTTCGACGGCCGGTCACAGCACCTTGCGGCGGATCAGTGCGCTGAGCGTCAAGGTCGCGGGCAGCAGCGGCAGCCAGACGCTGGTGATGCGGAACGCGAGCACCGCCGATGCGGCGGTCTCGGTGGGGGAACCCGCGGCGACCAGGGCGAGCGCGAGGGCGGCGTCGACCGAGCCGATTCCGCCGGGGGTGGGCACCAGGGCGGCCGCGCAGGTGGCGGCGAGGTAGGCGAGCGCCACGTGCACCGGCGCGACCGGCAGGCCGAGCGCCCGCGCGACCGCGGCCATCGAGCAGGCCTGGAGCAGCGGGAAGACCAGCGAGCCGCCCCACAGGGCCAGCGCGCGGCCGGGCCGGGCGTGCAGGGCGCGGGCGTCGGCGAGCGCGGCACCGACGAACCCGGCCACCGCGCGCCGCAGCGGCCGGACCAGGACCAGGGTGAGGACGGCCGCGGCCACGGTGGCGGCCGCCGCCGCGGCCAGCAGCAGGACGCCGGTTCCGTCCGGCAGCAGGCCCCCGGCGTGCAGGGCGTGCGGGTAGGCGGCGAGCAGCACCAGCAACAGGCCCACGCGGCAGGCGGACTCGGCGAGCGAGTACAGCGCCAGGGCGGCCGTGGAGCGGGCCAGCGGCACGCCGTTGACGCGCAGGAAACGGAGGTTGACCGCGCTGGCGCCGAGCCCGGCGGGGGCGAGTTGGCCGGCGGCGGTCGCGGCGAACTGGGTGGCCAGCAGCCGGCCGCGCGGCAGGGGCTCCAGGACGGAGCCCTGGCGGGCGACGGCGTTGGCGACGTAGCCGAGCCCGGTGCCCGCGAGTGCGGCCAGCAGCCAGCCGGGGTCGGCGTCGACCATGTCGTGCAGGCCCGACGCCATCAAGGAGCGGTGCAGGGCCACCCACACGGCCACCAGGACCGCGGGCACGAGTCCGGCGAGGGTGCGCAGCGGCAGGCGCCGCCACAGGGGCGCCTGGGCGGGCCTGCGGGGGCCGGTGGCGGCGTCCGGGGCCGGGGAGGTGTCCGGCGCCGCGCCGGGCTCTGTGCCGGGTGCCGTGCCGGGGCCGGGCTCGGCGTCGGTCGCGGTCCGGGTGCGCGCGCGGGTGCGCGGCCGGAGCCGGGTCCTGGCCGGCGTCCGCAGCATCGCCCTCGCCCCCGCCCCGCCTGTCGCCGCCTGTCGGGCGCGACCGGGCGGCCCCCCCTGGGGCAGCATCGCGGGGCCGGGATACGGCGGGGATACGCGCAGGCCACGGATGGGACACGTCCTGGCGTCGGCCGGACCCGCGCGCCGCCCGCCCGGAGATGGCGGACTCCCCTCCTCCGGGCGGGCCCGCCCGGAGGGCTACGGGGTCAGCAGGCGCACAGGCAGAAGGGGTGCCCCGCCGGGTCCGCGTACACCCGCCAGTTGCGCGCCCCGTCCTGGTCGCCCTCCAGCAAGGCCGCGCCCAGGCCGAGCACATGCCGCTCGGCCGCGTCGAACTCCGCGCGCGGCACGGCGATGTCGAGGTGGAACTGCTGGGGCCGCTCCGGGTCGGGCCAGGCCGGCGGCCGGTGGTCGGGGGCGAGTTGGAAGGACAGCCGCTGGCCGCCCTCGCGGTTGAGGTCGACCCAGGTCTTGTCCTCGGCGTCGACGGTGCCGCCGACCAGTTCCGCGTAGAAGGCGGCGAGCGAGACGGGGTCGGGGCAGTCGAGGACGACAGCGCCGAGGGTGCCGATCATGCGGGCTCCTTGGAGGTGGGCGGGTACCCGGAAGGCGTCGCGTGCGCACCTGCGCGGGCTGTGTTACCTGTGAACGGCATCCGCCGGTAACAGTTACTCCATGATGGGGGAGCAGTGGTAACGACGCAAGGGTGATTCGGCAGTAACGTTGCGAGGGTGGAACAGCCCGGAGACCGTCATGCCGCACCCGAGCCGCTGCGGCTGGTGCAGGACCTGGTCAACACCGTCGACCTGGAGGACGAGGCGGACGAGCTGGACAGCCCCGAGGCGCTGATCGCCTGGGTGCGCGGGCGCGGTGTCGACCCGGGCCCCGAGGGTTTCGACCGGGCCGGGCTCGACGCGGTCCTGGTGCTCCGGGAGGCGCTGCGGGACGCCTGCTCCGCGCACGCGGGCACCGACATCCCCCCGGACTCGCTGGCCGCGCTCGACGGGTTGCTGGCCGCCGCCCCGCTGCGGCTCGCGATCGACCCGCTGGGCGCCGCCACGGTGCTCCCGGCGCCCGCGCCCGGCGGTGTCGCCGCCCTCACCGCGCGGGTGGCCGCGGTGATCGCCGAGGCCACCGCGGACGGCACCTGGCAGCGCATGAAGGCGTGCGCCGCGGACACCTGCCGCTGGGTCTACTACGACCGCAGCCCGGCGGGCCGCAGCCGCTGGTGCTCGATGGCGATCTGCGGCAGCCGGGCGAAGATGCGGGCGTACCGCAGCAGGAAGTGACCGGCGGGCGCCGCGGGTCGGCGGCGCGTGTTCGTGCGTACGGACCCGCGCGCCCTGGAGTTCGGTAAGGCCCGCGCTCCTGGAGGTCGGGTCTTACCGGATCAGGTCGCGCTACGCGTTCGGGCGGCCCATCGCACGGTAGGTCCAGCCGGCCTTCCGCCACAGCTCGGCGTCGAGCGCGTTGCGCCCGTCGAGGATGTGCCGCTGCCCGGTCACCTCGGCCAGCCGCGCCGGGTCCAGCTCGCGGAACTCCCGCCACTCGGTGAGGTGCAGGACGATGTCGGCGCCCCGGACCGCGTCCACGGCGCTGGGGGCGTAGCCGAGGGTCGGGAAGAGCCGCCGGGCGTTCTCCATGCCCTTGGGGTCGTAGACGGTGACCTGGCCGCCCTGGAGGTGGATCTGGCCCGCGACATTGAGGGCGGGAGAGTCGCGCACGTCGTCGGAGTCGGGCTTGAACGCGGCGCCGAGCACCGCGATCCGGCGGCCGAGGAAGCTCCCGCCCAGCGCCTCGCGGGCCCAGTCCACCATGTGGGTGCGGCGCCGCATGTTCACCGAGTCGACCTCGCGCAGGAAGGTCAGCGCCTGGTCGGCGCCCAACTCGCCGGCCCGGGCCATGAACGCGCGGATGTCCTTGGGCAGGCAGCCGCCGCCGAAGCCGATCCCGGCCCGCAGGAACTTGTGGCCGATCCGGTCGTCGTGCCCTATGGCCTGGGCGAGCACCGCGACGTCGCCGCCGGCGGCCTCGCACACCTCGGCCATGGCGTTGATGAAGGAGATCTTGGTGGCGAGGAAGGCGTTCGCGGCGGTCTTCACAAGCTCGGCCGTCGGGTAGTCCGCGACGATGAACGGCGTCTCTTCTGCGAGCGGCCCGGCGTAAACCTCCCGCAGGAGTGACTCCGCGTGCTCGCTCGCCACGCCGACCACGATCCGGTCCGGGTGCAGGGTGTCCTGCACCGCGAAGCCCTCCCGCAGGAACTCGGGGTTCCAGGCCAGCTCGACGTCCTCGCCGGCCGGCGCCAGGTCGCTCAGCATCCCGGCCAGCCGGGCCGCGCTGCCCACCGGCACCGTGGACTTGCCCACCACCAGCGCGGGCCGCCGCAGATGCGGGGCGAGCAGGGAGAGAGCGCTGTCCACGTAACTCATGTCGCAGCCGTACTCGCCCTGCTTCTGCGGGGTGTTGACGCAGACGAAGTGCACGTCGCCGAAGTCGGCCACCTCCTGCCACGAGGTGGTGAAGCGCAGCCGTCCGCTGGAGCCGTCGATCCCGGCCACGTGCTTGGCCAGCAGGTCCTCCAGGCCCGGCTCGTACATGGGCACCCGGCCCTGCGCCAGCATGGCGACCTTGCCCTCGTCGATGTCGAGGCCGAGCACCTCGAATCCCAGCTCGGCCATGGCGGCGGCATGGGTGGCGCCGAGGTAACCGGTGCCGATGACGGTGAGCTTCAGAGGCATGCGCCGAAGCATAGTCGGCACCGGCTGGGCCGAATCCAGCGTGGGGACAGGGCCAGAGGGACACAATGCGTGCATAGGGCCACAGGTCTACCGGGTGGGGGTGCGTCCATGGCGGACGAGGGTGGAGCGGACGGCACGAACGAGGGTGGCGAGGGTCCGGCCGGCCCTCCCGACGAGCCCGTGGGTCCCGCATGCGATGAAGCCGCGCGCGCCGAAGCCGCACCTGCTGAACCCGCACCTGCTGAACCCGCACCTGCTGAAGCCGAACCCGGACCCGCCGCCCTCGCCCCCTTACCCGACCGTCGCTCCCGGCGCCGGCGCCGTACCCGCCGGGTGCTCTACGCCGCCCTGAGCCTGCTGTGCGCGGGCGTCCTGCTGATCGTCGGCACCGGCTACTGGGCGTACCACCACTACACCGGCCGGGTGCAGCGCATCCCCAACGCCTTCCCCACCGATGTGCCGGAGTCCGCGCTGCCGCAGCCGTCCAAGGGCGGCAGCCAGACCTTTCTGCTGGTCGGCCTGGACGCGCGGTCCGACCTGCCCACCACCGGCAAGGGCGCCAAGGCCCCGGAGTGGAAGCCCGGCGCCCAGCGCAGCGACACGATGATGCTGGTGCACATACCCGCGAACCACAAGAACGCGTATGTCGTCTCGCTGCCCCGCGACTCCTGGGTGAGCATCCCCGGTCACGGCAAGGCCAAGCTGAACGCCGCCTTCTCCTGGGGCGGGCCGCCGCTGCTGATCGACACCGTGCAGCGCATGACCAAGGTGAGGATCGACCACCTGATGGTGATCGACTGGAGCGGGTTCAAGAAGCTCACCGACGCGATCGGCGGGGTGGACATCACCGTCGACAAGACCGTCTCGCGCCGCAACGGCCCCGGCGGGGTGTGGACCGCCGGCACCCACCACATGGACGGCGCCGAGGCGCTGGACTACGTCCGCGAACGCTACGGCCTGCCGCGCGGCGACCTCGACCGCACCCACCGCCAGCAGAACTTCCTGCGCGCGGTGCTCGCCAAGATGCTCTCCACCGGCACCTTCACCAACCCGCTCAAGCTCAAGCGCACCCTCGACCAGGTCACCTCGGTGGTCAGCTTCGACGACAAGCTCTCCGACAGCGACCTGCGCGGCCTGGTGTGGAACATGCACGGGGTGCGCTCGAAGGACATGTCGTTCATGAACGCGCCGGTCGCGGGCTTCGACACCATCGACAAGCAGTCGGTGGTGCTGCTCGACCCCAACGCCTCGGCCGAGCTGTGGGAGGCGATGCGCAACGACACCATGGCGCACTACATGGCGACCGCCGACGGCGTCGACACGCTCGGCAAGAACGTGTCCTGATCCGCCCGGCCCGGGTGTCGCCGATGTCACGCGAGGGCAAGGATCACCCGCGCGGGCCCGTTGGCACCCGCCCTCCCGCGACCGTAGGGTGACGGGGTTACTGAACAGTAGCGAACACACTCGGGAGTGAGACTTCATGGCCGCAGCAGCCGACTTCGACCTGTTCCGGACCTCCGAGGAGCACGAGATGCTCCGTGATGCCGTCCGGTCGATGGCCGAGGCCAAGATCGCGCCGTTCGCCGCGGAGGTCGATGAGCAGGGCCGTTTTCCGCAGGAGGCGCGGGATGCGCTGGAGGCGAACGACCTGCACGCGATCCATGTTCCTGAGGCGTATGACGGTTCGGGGGCGGACGCGTTGTCGACGGTGATCGTGATCGAGGAGGTGGCGCGGGTGTGTGCGTCGTCCTCGCTGATCCCGGCGGTCAACAAGCTGGGGTCGATGCCGGTGCAGCTGTCGGGGTCGGAGGAGTTGAAGGCGAAGTACCTGGGGGCGCTGGCCCGCAAGGAGGGCATGTTCTCCTACGCGCTGTCGGAGCCGGAGGCGGGTTCGGACGCGGCGGGGATGAAGACCCGCGCGGTGCGCGACGGCGACGGGTTCGTCCTCAACGGCGTCAAGCGCTGGATCACCAACGCGGGTGTCTCGCGGTTCTACACGGTGATGGCCGTGACCGACCCCGACAAGCGCTCCAAGGGCATCTCGGCGTTCGTGGTCGAGAAGGACGACGAGGGCGTGTCCTTCGGCGCCCCGGAGAAGAAGCTCGGCATCAAGGGCTCCCCGACCCGCGAGGTCTACTTCGACAACGTCCGCATCCCCGCCGACCGGATGATCGGCGCGGAGGGCACCGGCTTCGCCACCGCGATGAAGACCCTGGACCACACCCGCGTCACCATCGCCGCCCAGGCCCTGGGCATCGCCCAGGGCGCCCTGGACTACGCCAAGGGATACGTCCAGGAACGCAAGCAGTTCGGCAAGGCCATCGCCGAGTTCCAGGGCATCCAGTTCATGCTCGCCGACATGGCCATGAAACTGGAAGCCGCCCGCCAGCTCACCTACGCCGCCGCCGCCAAGTCCGAACGCTCCGACCCCGACCTGACCTTCTTCGGCGCCGCCGCCAAGTGCTACGCCTCCGACGCCGCCATGGAGATCACCACCGACGCGGTCCAACTCCTGGGCGGCTACGGCTACACCCGCGACTACCCCGTCGAACGCATGATGCGCGACGCCAAGATCACCCAGATCTACGAGGGCACCAACCAGGTCCAGCGCATCGTGATGGCCCGTCAGCTCCTCAAGGGCTGAACCCGGTGGCTCCCGGCCGCGGCCGGGAGCCACCGACGGTGTCCCCCGGGGCTCCGGGTGCAATTGCGGCGTGACGTCGAAGCCGGCGTCCGGCGCGTGCGGTTCCGCTACGTCTCAACTCTGTAATAAACGCACACGGAGCCGTGACCGGCTGGGCGAACTTTGGGTGGTTGGAAAGGTTTAGCGGGGGATTTGCAATCAATTGACAAGCAACCGCAGACACTTGTAGAGCTGTGTGGGCCATCAGCAGCGACGGGGGGCGTACGCCACTCGCTGGATGGCCATCCGCGCTTCTGCTCCGAATCTGTGAAGGGCAAACGTGTCCATATCCCGCCGCACCTCTCTCACGGTGCGTTCCGTAGGCGTTGCCTCCGCCGCAGCCGCTCTCGCGCTGGGCGTCGCAGGCACCGCGTCAGCTTGTAACATCGGCGATTTCTCGCTCACCGGTTCCGTCACCTGCGACCAGCCGAGCGGCAAGGGCGTCATCACCGTCCACGACACCGACGGCAGCCGCCCGGTCACGATCACGGTCAAGGACGACAGCGGCAAGCAGGTCGCCCAGCAGCCGTACAACGACCGGAGCAGTGACTTCGCCATCTCGGTCCCGTGGGCCGCCGGCACGCACTACCAGGTGCTCGCGTCCGTCGCGAACCACTTCGACAACCAGGCCATCGGCAACGGCGTCACCCTGCCGAACACCGAGTGCGGCGCCAGCAGCACCCCGACCGCCTCCCCGTCGGACTCCCCGACGACCCCGGCGGGCTCCGTGCCGTCGACCTCGCCGACCAGTGAGGCGCCGTCCGCCAGCCCGACCGCCGCGGCCAGCACGTCGGCCGCCGCCGTGGCCGACACCAGCTCCCCGTCGCCCAGCGGCAACCTCGCCGAGACCGGTGGCGGCAGCAACACCGGGATGATCGCGGGCATCGCGGGCGCCCTGGTGGTCGTCGGCGGTGGCGCCGTCTTCGGTCTGCGCCGTCGCGCGGCTTCCGCGCGCCACTGACCCTCGGGCTCGTCACGGGTTCGTCTCAACGACGTTCCCAGCATGTCCCCGACAGGTTCGAGGACGGTACGCTGCGACGCCGCCGCCGGTTCGCCGGTGGCGGCGTCGTCGCATGTCAGCACGTCCAAAAAATGGGGGCACGTCATGGCCATTCGCAAGTCCACCATGCAGGAGCAGGTGGCGCAGGCCATCGCGGAGATCAATCCGGGCGACCGGCCGATCGCCACGATCCACGTCCAGACCGGTCCGAGCCCGTGGTTGATCGCCGCCATCGGTGCCATGGGCACGCTGTTCGTGAAGTACTACTTCGTCACGGTCACCGAGCAGGCCGTGGTCTTCCACAAGGCGAGCCGGATGAGCGCCCGCCCCAAGGAACTCGTGGCGGCGATACCGCGGCAGGAGGCGGCCCGCCTGATCAGCGAGGTCCACCGCAACACGATGTGGAGCTCGCTGAAGTTCCAGCTCCCCGGCCAGGAGAAGCCGACCCGGCTGAACGTCGCGCGCTACTGGCGCAACGAGCTCGACCAGTGGGTGCCGGCGGCGACCGGGATGCCCGTCGCCCAGTGAACGACCGCGGCCCCGGCCCCCGCCAGGCGGGAGCCGGGGCCGCGGTGCGCGTGCCCGGGAGTGCGGTCCGGTCAGCCTGCGCTGACCTTCTGGTCCTGCTGCAGCTCGCTGAAGAGCTGGCCCGCCTTCGTCTTGTCCCACAGCACCGAGTCGCCGTCCCCGGTCTCGTAGTTGGCGTTGGCTATCGGCACCGTCAGCTGGTTGCCCTTGCCGCCGCTGACGCTCTTCATCGCGAAGAACATGTGCGCCAGGTCGAGCAGGCTCATGTTCTTGTCCACCACCAGGGTGTCCAGGCCGGAGCCGATCACCGGGTAGAGCTTGAACGGGTTGAGGATGGTGGACGGCGACGCCGCCTGGTGCGCCAGCGTGGCGAGGAACTGCTGCTGGTGCTTCATCCGGCCCAGGTCCTGGTCCGCCTCCTGGTGCCGCTCGCGGACGTAGGCGAGGGACTCCTTGCCGTTGACCTTCTGGCAGCCCTTCTTGAGGTCCGCGCCCGACGCCTTGTCCTTCAACGGCGAGTCCAGGCACAGCTGCACCCCGCCGAGGGCGTTGACCAGGTTCACGAAGCCGGAGAAGCCGATCTCCGCGTAGTGGTCGATGTGGATGCCCGTGTCGTGCTCGACGGTACGGGTCAGCAGCTCCGGGCCGCCGTCCGCGTACGCCTTGTTGAGCTTGTGCGTGGAGGCCGGGTACTGCTTCTTGGTCTCCTTGCCGTAGAACGACGGGATCGTCACGTAGGAGTCGCGCGGCAGGCTCAGCATGGTGGTGCCGTTGCTGCCGGTGTGCAGGATCATCATCGAGTCGGTGCGCTGGCCGGAGTCGGAGCCGGTGTGCAGCTCCTTCTCCTGGGCCTTGGACAGACCCTCGCGGCTGTCGGAGCCCACGATCAGGTAGTTGGTGCCCTTGCCCTTGGCGGGCGCGCCCTGCTCGTTGTTGATGGCGCTCAGGTCGACCTGGCGGCGCACCTTGGAGTCGGCCCAGAAGTACGTGGAGACCGACACCACGAGCAGCACCACGACCAGGCCGAGCGCGGTGTAGCCGAGCTTCTTGCGGGTGCTCCAGCGCGGTCCGCGCGGTCCGCGCCCGCCCGGCCCGCCGGTGCCCGGCGGCCCGTAGCCGTCACCGGAGCCGCCGCCCGGCTGCGGGCTCGGCTGCGGCCGCCGCGCCTGCTGCGGCGGGACCCCGCCGTGGGCAGCGGCGGCACGGCGCGGCGACAGTTCTGGGGGCAGCGGAGGCTCGGCGAGCCTGCGCCGCTCGGTGTCATCGCTCCTACCGTTCATGTCCGCCAGTGTGCCCGGACCCGGCGGGGGACCCGCAATCACCGGCGGTTCTGTAGCAGATCCGATGCATTCGGCCACCGGCCGCAGCACATCCGCGACAGACGCATACAGGACCGCGACACATTTCACGGCGGACTTACAGTTGGGGACGTGATCGACTCATCCGCCACCCCGGAACCGCTGCCCACCCCGCAGGTCCCGGTCCTCCCGGGCAAGCCCACCTCCGCTTCCCGCATCATGCTCTCGCACATCATGAGCGCCCATGACACGAACCTGCTGGGCACCGTGCACGGCGGCGTCGTGATGAAACTGGTGGACGACGCGGCGGGCGCCGTCGCGGGCCGGCACTCCGAGGGCCCGGCGGTGACCGGCGCCATGGACGAGATGGCCTTCCTCGCACCGGTCAGGGTCGGCGACCTGCTCAAGGTCAAGGCCCAGGTGAACTGGACCGGGAAGACCTCCATGGAGGTCGGGGTACGGGTGGTCGCCGAGCGGTGGAACCAGGCCGGCCCCGGCGAGCAGGTCGCCAGCGCCTACCTGGTCTTCGTGGCCGTCGACGCCGACGGCAAGCCGCGGCCGGTGCCGCCGCTGCTCCCCGAGACCGACCGGGACCGGGGCCGCTGGCAGGAGGCCCAGATCCGCCGCACCCACCGGCTGGCCCGCCGCCGGGCGATCCTGGAGCTACGCCGCGAGCGGGCCGCGGAGGGCCTGGACGGGTAGCGCCGGCCGGACGGACAGCGGCAGCGGGACGGACGGCTCCGGCCGGGCAGACAGCGGTAGCCGGGCAGGCCGCTCGGCGACGGTTCAGCAGCCCACCACGTCGCTGGTCTCCCCGCTGCCCGCGGGCTGCGGCGCGGGCTGCGGCGCCTGCGCGGTCACCGGCCGCACCGTGCGGCCCTTGAAGTCCATGCCGAGGGTGACCCGCATCACCGGTCCCTGCCCCTTCGCCTGGACCAGCTGCGCGCCGGGCAGCGCGGCGGCCAGCGACTTCGCCGAGCGGTCCCACCGGGGGTCGTACCGGATGGTGGTGTGCCGGACGTGCCGGTCGGCGGTGACGGGCAGCCCCGGGGTGGCGAAGCCGGTCGCGTGCAGCGCCTTCTGCGCGGTGCCGGCCAGGCCGTTCACCCCGGTGGCGTTCGCGACCTGCACGCTGATCGAGCCGGGGGCGACATCGACCTTGACCGCCTTGGCGGAGGAGGCGCCCGACGTCGCGCCCGCGGCACCGGAAGACCCGGAGGAGCCGGACGATCGGGAGTGCCTCGACGACCCCGACGCGGCGTGGTGCGCCGTCAGCGGCTGGTCGGCGCGGATCGCCGCCCACAGCTTGCCGGCCTTGTCGGTGTCCCACTTCACCGTGGAACCGACGCCGGGCACGTTGTAGTTCAGGTTGCTCAGCGGCACCGACTCGAACTCCGAGGACTCGGAGGTGAAGCCCTTCATGCTGCGGGCCAGCGAGATCAGGTCGGTCGGCTCCAGTCCCTCGTCGGCGCGGACCGAGCCCAGCACGGTGCTCGCCACCTTCTCCAGCTTCATCGGGTTCGTCAGGGTGCCGCCCGAGGTGATCTTGTGGACGACCTGGGCCACGAACTGCTGCTGGCGCCGCATCCGCCCGAGGTCGGAGTCGGCGTCGATGTGCCGGGAGCGTACGTACTGCAGCGCCTCCCCACCGTTGAGCGTCGTGGTGCCCACCGGCAGGTCCAGGCCGCTGTAGGAGTCCTTCAGCGGGCGGGTGGTGCAGACCGGGACGCCGCCGAGCACGTCCACGGTCTTCATGAAGCTGACGAAGTCGACCTCCAGGTAGTGGTCGATGTGCACGCCGGTCAGCTTCTCGACGGTGCTGACGGTGAGTTGGGGCCCGCCGTCGGCGTACGCCTCGTTGATCTTCGCCGGGTGGGTCGGGACCAGCGGCTTCCCGCCGGCCGAGGTGGCGGTCGCGGTGGCCGTCGCGGTGGCGGCCGCGGGCGCCGGGCCGCCGGGCCTCGCCGTACCGCTGCCGTGCTGCTCCGGCGCCTTGGCGTTCGGCGCGGCGCCCCGCCGCTTCGCCAGTACGGCCGCGGGCCCCACGTCCGGCAGTTGCACGTACGTGTCGCGGGGGATGCTCACCACGCTCGCGCGCTGCCGGTCCTGCGAGAGGTGCACCAGCATGATCGTGTCCGTGCAGTGGCAGGGCGCGCCGCCGAGGTGGTACTGCTTCTTCTCCGCCGGGTTCAGGCCGTCCCGGCCGTCGGTGCCGACGAGCAGGAAGTTGGTGCCCTTGCTGTCTCCCGGGCGGTCCTGCATGCCGCCGAAGGCGTCCACCCGGTTGATCGCGCCGTTCAGCCCGGCCACCACCGCGTGGCCGACCCCGCTGGCGGTGATCACCAGCAGTGCCACCCCGCCCGCGATCCGGGTGCTGAGCCGGACCGGCGGGCGCGGGCGCGGCCGCCGTCCGCCCGCGGGCCGCCGCCGCGCCGCGCCGCGGGCCGGTGCCGGGACCTGCGCCGGAGCCGGAGCCGGAGCCGGAGCCGGAGCCGGTGCCGGGACCGGGGGGCGGACCGCGGAGGGCGACTGGCGGCTTCGGGTGGGCGGCACGGGCGACCTCCGAACAGGGCGGTGCAGCCGTCGCGATGCGGGCAGGACGACGCACTGCGACACAGCGGCTGCGTACAGACCCGTTCAGGCTAGGGACAAATAGGACTGTCAGTCCTCACCCCACGCGCTGGTGTCCCCCGTTAGCGGTAACGTTTGCCGGGATGAACGCCGTCGCCCCCGCCTCGCTCCCGGCGGTCTCCGTGATCATGCCGGTGCTCGACGAAGAGCGTCACCTGCGCGATTCCGTCCGGCACATCCTGGAGCAGGACTACCCGGGCGAGCTCGAAGTCGTCATCGCGCTCGGCCCGTCCGCGGACCGCACCGACGCGATCGCCGCGGAGCTGGTCGCGGAGGACCCCCGGGTGCATACGGTGCCCAACCCCGCCGGCCGCACCCCCGCCGCGCTCAACGCGGCGATCAGGGCGTCCCGGCACCCGGTCGTGGTCCGCGTCGACGGCCACGGCATGCTCTCGCCGGACTACATCGCCACCGCCGTCCGCCTGCTGGAGGAGACCGGCGCGGCGAACGTCGGCGGGCTCATGCACGCGGAGGGCGAGAACGACTGGGAGCGCGCGGTCGCCGCCGCCATGACGTCGAAGATCGGCGTCGGCAACGCGGCCTTCCACACCGGCGGGGCCGCCGCCCCCGCCGACACCGTCTACCTCGGCGTCTTCCGCCGCGAGGTGCTGGAGCGGCAGGGCGGCTACAACGTGGAGTTCGTCCGCGCCCAGGACTGGGAGCTGAACTACCGCATCCGCGAGGCCGGCCACCTCATCTGGTTCTCGCCCGAACTGCGGGTCTCCTACCGGCCCCGGCCCAGCGTGCGCACCCTCGCCAGGCAGTACAGGGACTACGGCCGCTGGCGCCGCGTGGTGACCCGCTACCACCGCGGCTCGGTGAACCTGCGCTACCTCGCCGCCCCGGCGGCCCTGCTGGCCAACGCGGCCGGCATCGTCGTCGGCGCCGCCCTCACCCCGTGGGCCCTGGCCGTCCCGGCCGCGTACGTCGTCGGCATCACCGCCGGTTCGCTGCCGGCCGGGCGCGGCCTGCCGGTCGGCGCCCGGCTGCGGGTCCCGCTCGCGCTGGCCACCATGCACACGTGCTGGGGCTTCGGCTTCCTCACCAGCCCGCGCTCGCTGGCCCGCCGGGTCATCGCCAGCCGCCGCCCCGCGGTGACCGACCCCGCACGCACCGCGCCGGCCGACGTGTAGCCGTCGCCCACCGCGCCAGCAGTACGGCGAGGGCCCACCGGAGAAGTTCCGGTGGGCCCTCGCCGCTTCGCCCGCCGTATCCGCGCCGCTCGCCGTATCCGCGCCGGCGGTCAGAACTGGTAGGTCGGCAGGATGTCCATGCAGCCCTTGGTGTCGGCGCCGTTGATCACATCGGCGTCGTCGGGCACGGAGCCCGCCTTCGGCAGCGTCTTGCTGTAGTCGGTGCCGCTCTTCCAGTCCGAGCCGATCGTCAGGGTGATCGTCTGCACGTCGGAGGACGCCTTGACGTTGTTCGAGGGGATCTTCAGCGCCTTCGCCACGGACAGCGCGTCGGACTTGCTCTGCGCGCCGCCGCTGGACGGGTAGTTCAGCACGGTGCTCTCCCGGGGCGCGGTGTTCTGGCTCGCCTCGGTCTTGGTGAAGCCGGCGGTGCCGAGCGTCTGGGCGATCGAGCCGGCGCGGCCCGGGGTCGCCACGCCGTCCGCGCTTCCCGCGGTGCCGTTGACCACGGTGACCGGGATGCTCGCCGCGGCCTCGGCCGCCGGGCCCGACGGCGCCGACGTGCTCGGCTTGGGCGACGCGGTGCTGGTCTTCGCCTTGCCGTTGGCGTCCATCGCCACGTCGTTGCGCAGCAGCGACCAGACCGTGGCGGCGCTCGGCGCCGGCAGGTAGTGCGCGTCGGGGGCCTCCGGGTCGGCGATGCGCGGCATGGTCGCCATCGTGATCCGGTCCGGCGGGATCGTCTTGAGCTGCATCCCGAGGTCGTAGAGCTTCTTCGGGGTGCCGATCTCGGAGGACACCTCGAACGCGGACATCGCGGTGGTGGCGATCTTGTTGAGCTTCGCCGGGTCGGTGAAGAGGTTCTGGCTGCGCAGCTTGCGGATCAGCGAACTCATGTACATGTGCTGGGCCTTCGAGCGGCCCGCGTCGCTGCCGAAAGCGTGCCGGGTGCGCAGCCACTGGAGCGCCTGGTTGCCCTTGACGGTGTGGGTGCCCTTGGTCAGGTGCAGGTGCGAGCCGCCGGGCTGGGCCGCGGTCGGGTGGTCGTCGACGTTCTCCTTGACGCAGACGTCGACGCCGCCGACCACGTCGGCCATCTTCACCACGCCGGCGAAGTCGATGGTCAGCCAGTGGTCGATGTAGAGGCCGGTGAGGTTCTGCACCGTGGCCAGCGTGCAGCCCGCGCCGCCCCGGCCGAGCGACTCGTTGATGATGGCGTTCTTCTTCGCGTACACCTGGTGCGTCTTGGGGTCGGTGCACTCGGGGATGTCCACCCGGGTGTCGCGCGGGATGCTGACCACCGACATGTTGCTGCGGTCGGCCGACAGGTGCGCGATCATGATCACGTCGGCTCGGGCGCCGGTCGCGTCGGCGGCGCCGCCGAGCTTCGCGTCCTCGGGATCGTCGCGCGTGTCCGAGCCCAGGATGAGGATGTTCATCGGCGTCTGGCCGGCCGAGTTCGCCTTGGACTTGGCGACGGTGGTCTTGCCGCTGCTGCGCTCGCCCTTGCGGATCTTGCCGGCGAGGTACTCGTAGTAGCCGTAGGCCGCGCCCGCGGAACCGAGGACGGCCACCGCGACCGCGATCGCCACCCAGCGGATGACCTTGCGCTTGCGGCTCTTGGCCTTGCGCCGCCCGCCGCGCCGGTGGCCGCCGCCCTGACCGGCCGCGCCGGTGCCGTCACCGGAACTGCCGGAGTCGCCGGGTCCGCCGGGTCCGCCCGGACCTCCCGGTCCGCCGGAGCCCGAACCGCCGCCGATCCCGTCGCCGGCGCCGTCCGCGCCGCCGCCGCGCTCGGTCGGGTACCCGGCCGAACGCGGCCCGGGTATCGCGCCGTCGTGCAGCGGCGGCTCCGCGGCCGGGGCGAAGTCGTTCTCGTAGGGTGCGTACGGCGGGCCGCCGGGAGGCCGGCCCTGGCGGAGGTCCTGCGGGTACCCCTCGTGGTAGGAGCCCTGGTCCCACTCCGGGCCGCCGGGGTTGGAAGCGGCCCCGTATCCGGGCCCTCCCGCCCTGCCGTCGCGCATGGGGACTCCTCCACTGTCACCGGTGGCTGTGCCAGCCGTCATCCTGTCTTCGCCGTCTGCTGCTCAGACCGTCTTTTCAGACCGTCCTCATGTCAGACGGTCAGGCACCGGCCATAGTTGCAACCCGGTGCCTGTGACTTGCTGTGACCTCTCACGCCGTGCGCCGCGCCGCCTGGTCCCCCCGGGCGGCCGCGCGCGTGACGCACCGTACACACCGTGTGCGCCGGCCGGACGCGACCAGCGGGCACTTCGTGTACCGCGGGCACCGCACATCCCCCACCACCGGCGAGGCCGCGCCCTCGCGGCCGACGCCGACGGTCGGCGTAACGCTGCCGATGTCGGGTGATGCTTTCACACCGGTCCTCCGGAGCCCATGGGCACCGGGCACCCGAAACGCCCGCCGGCTCGCCGCGTCGCCGTCAACGGGGTTGCGGGACCGGACACATGGGTGATCACCGGACAATCGGGAGTGTGACCTATCCCACGCAGGTGGTGTCGTCCGCGGTGATCGACTTCAGGCCCTTGGGCGGGGTGGCGGGCAACCCGATGGGGGTGCCGGGCGCGGTGTAGTCCGCGCCCAGGGTGAGCGACATGTACGTGAGCGGCGGCACGTCCTTGGTGCCCTCGATCAGGGCCGAGGCGGGCAGGCCCATCATCGCGGCGAGCGAGCGGGCCTGGTCGGCCTGGTTGGGGGCGTACCGCAGGGTCGTCTTCGCGGGGTGCTGCGAGGAGTCGCCGCCGTTGGCGGAGCGGTTGACGCCCTCGTCGTTCTGCAGCCAGGCGAGCACGTCCTGGGAGGCGCCGAAGGTGCCGGTGCCGTTGTAGACCGTCACCCGCGTGTCGTGCGGGGTGGCCTTGGCGCCGACGAGCTTGGGGTCGGTCCTGACCGGGCCGCGCGACAGCGAGATGTCCTGCTTGACCACGTCGAACAGCTGCGTCGACTTCGCCTTGTCGAGGACGACCGTGTGGTGGGTGCCGTCGGCCGGGTTGTCCTTCACCGGCAACTCGGCGAACGTGAAGTGCTTCCCGTCGACCTTGCCGAACTCCCCGGCCAGGTCGTCCAGTGCGCTGACGCTGCCGATGGGGGTGTCCACGGTCAGCAGGCTCGCCGCCGTGGTGGCCAGCGCGGTGAGCTTCTTCGGATCGGTCAGGGTCGCGCCCGAGGTGGCGGTACGGAACAGCGCGGCCAGGAACTGCTCCTGCACCTGCACCCTGGCCAGGTCGCCGCCGGCGGGCACACCCGACGAGCCGGGCAGTTCCCGCTCGGCGCGCACCAGCGCCAGCGCCTGCGCGCCGGCCACCTTCTGCTTGCCCGCGCCCAGCGACAGACCGGACGCCGGGTCGCGCAGCGGCTCCTTGAGGCACATCTCCACGCCGCCGAGCGCCGTGGTCAGCTTCCGCACCGCCGCGAAGTCCACCATCAGGAAGTGGTCCACCCGCACCCCGGTGAGCTGCGTGACCAGCCGCATCGCGCAGCCGGGGTCGCGCCCGGCGAGCACCGTGGAGAACCGCTGCCCGCTCGCGCCCTTCACCACCGTGTCGCCCACCGGGCACTCGGGCACATCGGTGACCAGGTTGGGCGGGATGCTCACCGCGGTGGCGTTGCTGCGGTCGGCCGACAGGTGCAGCAGCACCGCGGTGTCGGCCTGCCCGGTCGCGGCCGCGGTGCCGTGCTCGTGGCCGAGGCCGGCCCGGCTGTCGGTGCCCAGCACCAGTACGTTCATCTGCCCGGTGGTGGAGAAGGCCGCGCTGCCCGCGTTGCCGACGTCCACGGCGTGGACCACGGTGCCGGAGCGGTGGAAGGCGACGTAGCCGCCGATCCCGCCGGCGACGACCGCGAGGCCGATGGTGCCGGCCGTCCACAGCATCGCCTTGCTCCTGCGCTGCTTGGGCTTGCGGCGGCTCGGGGCGCCCCCGGTCGCGGTTCCGCTCGCGGCCCCGTGCGCGCGCCGGGCGCCCCGGCCGGAGGGGGCCCGGCGGCTGCCCGGGGCGCGCGGGGTGGCGGGCGCAGTGGCGGGCGGCGGTACGGCGGCGGGCGCCACGGGAGCGGCCTGAGCGGCGGAGGCGGCCGGCGCTTCCTGCGGAGATACGGAGCCGGTTGCGGGCGGGTCCGCCGACTCGGCCGGTTCCAGCCGCAGTTGGTAGGTGCCCGTGACCGGGTCGAGCACCCACTGGTCCGCCGGGTCGACGTACCCGGAGCCTTGCGTGTCCACGGTCGCTCGGGACCTCCATCCGCAGTGGCCGGAGCGCCCTACCTTAGTTCATCGGCCTCCGCCGCAGATGTCTCGGTCGGCCGTCGTCCCCTTGAACGTCAAGGTGTTCGAAGGGGTGCCCGAGGGCGTGTTCGACGGGGGGCCCGAGGTGGTGCCCGACGGGGTTCCGGACGGGTCGGGGGTGCCCGGGGCCGTGCTGGAGCCGCCGCTGGAACTGCCGTGGGAACCGCTGCTCTTGCCGTCGTCGCTCACCCGCACCGGCTGGTCGGCGCGCACCGCGGCGAAGAGGTTGTCGGCGTCGGGCTGCACCAGCTGGTCGCGGTTGCGGTCTTTGACGTACTGCTCGACGGGCGTGGTGACGAAGTGGATCGCGCCGGTGGGGATCTTCTGCAGGCGCTGCGCGAGCGAGTACAGCTCGCTGAGCGAGTTGAGGCCGGGGTCGGCGGTCAGCGAGTGGGTGGCCGCGTTCAGCAGCGGGTACACCTTCCCCGGGTTGAGCAGCACCCCGTTGCTCTGCACTTTCTTGATCAGCGACGCGAGGAAGTCCTGCTGGCGGCTGATCCGTTCGGTGTCGCTGCCGTCACCGATGCCGTGCCGGACCCGTACGTAGCCCAGCGCCTGCTCGCCGTTGAGCTTGTGCTTGCCGGCGGACAGGTGGAGGCGCGAGTAGCTGTCGTCGATCGGCTCCGGCGTGCAGATCTCGACGCCGTCGACCGCGTTCACCATGTTCTTGAAGCCGCTGAAGTCCACGATCAGGTGGTGGTCGACCCGCACCCCGGTCAGCTCCTCGACCGCGCGGATCGTGCAGGCCGCGCCGCCGAACTGGAAGGCCCAGTTGAACTGTTCGAACGCCGGGCTGACCGTGCTGCCGTCGGGCTTGGTGCACTTCGGCACGTGCATCATCAGGTCGCGCGGGATGCTCAACGCGGTGGCGTTGCTGCGGTCGGCCGACAGGTGCAGCAGGATCGTGGTGTCCGAGCGCTGCCCGCTGTCCTTGCCGTACTTCGCGTTGGCGCCGTTGCGGATGTCCGAGCCGATCAGCAGGATGTTCTCGGTCGAGGCGGGGCCCTCGGGCGGGCGCTGCGACGCCTGCGCCCTCAGCTCGTTCTCGGTCACCGTGTCGGTGGTGATGTTGCCGTTGAGCTGCTGGTAGACGTACCAGACGCCACCCGCGCAGGCCAGCACGAGGACGGCGGTACTGATCGCGACGACCTTCAGCCAGCGGAAGCGGCGCCTGGGGGCGGGGGCGGCGGGGGTATCCGCCTCGGCCGCGGCGACTGCCGTCTCCGGGGTGCCGGGGGAGTCCTCGGCGGTCGCCGAGTTCGATATGTCGGGTATCTCGGGGGCGTTCGGTACGTCCGGGGGGCCCGGCTCTTTCGGGGAGTCCGCGGTGCCCTCGGCGGTCGGCTCGGCGACGGGCGCGGTTGCCGAACCCGGCGCGTCCTCGCCCGTGTCCGAGATCTCGCCCGTATCCGAACCCTTGTCGGCGTCGGAGCCGTCGTCCGCGTCGGGGCCCTCGGAGTCCGTGTCGCTCTCGTCCGCTGCGTCGGCCGCCTCCGTCGCGGAGCCGTCCGCCGCGTCGGCGGCGGAGTCGTCCTGCGGTGGCTCTGCTGGCGTGGTCACGTCGTGCCCGTCCCTCGGTCAGGGGCCCGGCGGATCGCGCCGGGCGTCATCAGTCGCCGGGGGATCGGACCCGAGTACCCGCACGGCATTCGTTCAGACTGTCGAAACGCCTCAAGGGTTGCCCAGGGCACCCATTATGTGCGGGAGTTGAGGAAGTTCTCATGCAGGATCGACACCCGCGCGATCAGCGGGCGCTCAGACGGTGTCCGGCACTGCCGTGTGGGTGACCCGCTCCGCGTCCTTGCGGCGGGCCAGCCCGTCGGCCGGCAACTGGTCGAGGTGGCGGCACAGGACGACGGAGGACTCGGCGGCGAGCGGCGCCAACAGGCCCGCGGCCAGGCCGTTCCAGCCGTCGTACGGCAGCCCGGACAGCAGCCGCGAGCCAGGTGACAGCTCCAGCACGTCGGCCTCGGAACGCGCCCTGGCCACCACCTCGCCGCCGGTCAGCACCTCGCCGCCCGGGAGTTCGAGCGCCGGGTCCTCCGGACCCACCGGCACGTACGGCACGAACCGGTCGCCCTGGCCCGGCACTTCGACCGCGTAGTCCGCGAACCCCCGCGGCGGCTGCGGGAACCGCCCGCCGAGCGGCCGCAGCGCCAGCGCCATCCGCTCGCCGCCGCAGCTCTCCGCCTCCGCCAGCGTGTCCGGGCCGCTCACCACCAGGTCCGCGTCCGCGGGGTCGCCGCCGGGCACCGCGACCACGCCGGTGGAGAACGCGGCCAGCAGCCACACCGCGGTCTGCCAGTGCGCGGGGAGCAGCAGCGCCACCCGGTCGCCGGGCTCGGCGCCGAGGCCGTCCTGGAGCAGGTTCGCGGTCTTCGCCACCCAGTTGGCGAACGTTGCCACCGACAACTCGACCCGCTCACCGGTCGCATCGTCGTAGAACGTGATCAACGGGCGGCCCGGGTCGGCGCGCAGCGCGTCGGCGAGCAGTCCGGCGGGAGTCAGTGCGCTGGAGGTCACGCCGGTCAGGCTACCTGGGAAGATCCGCGGCGCCGCGCGGTGCGCCCGTCGGACGGGGTGGCGAAACGGTTGACGAGTTATCAGATGATGGTTTATCGGGTTTACCGCTTATGCCACTATCGTTCCCATGCGAGCACACCCCGCCTCCGCGGCCGGTACAGCCGATCCGACCCAACGTCCCGCCACCGAGGCGATCCTGCTGGTCGGCGGCAAGGGCACCAGACTGCGCCCGCTCACCGTACACACCCCCAAGCCGATGGTCCCGGCCGCGGGGGTCCCGTTCCTCACCCACCAGCTGGCCCGGGCCCGCGCCGCCGGTGTCGAGCACATCGTGATGGCCACGTCCTACCTGGCCGAGGTCTTCGAACCGCACTTCGGCGACGGCTCCGCGCTCGGCCTGCACCTGGAGTACGTCACCGAGACCGATCCGCTCGGCACCGGCGGCGCCCTGCGCAACGTCGCCCACCGGCTGCACTCCGCGCCCGATGAACCGGTCCTCGTCTTCAACGGCGACATCCTCACCGGCCTGGACATCCGCGCCCTCGTCACCGCCCACCGCACCCACCGCGCCGACGTGTCGCTGCACCTCACCCGCGTCGACGACCCGCGTGCCTTCGGCCTGGTCCCCACCGACCCCGACGGCCGTGTCACCGCGTTCCTCGAGAAGCCGCAGACGCCCGAGGAGATCGTCACCGACCAGATCAACGCCGGCGCCTACGTCTTCACCCGCGCCCTGCTCGACGCGATTCCCGCCGGGCGCCCGGTCTCCGTCGAACGCGAGACCTTCCCCGGACTGCTCGCCGACGGCGCCCACCTGCACGGCATGGTCGACTCCACCTACTGGCTCGACCTCGGCACCCCGGAAGCCTTCGTACGCGGCTCCGCCGATCTCGTCCTCGGCCTCGCCCCCTCGCCCGCCGTCCCCGGCCGCCGCGGCGAACACCTCGTCCTGCCCGGCGCGGTCGTCGCCGACGACGCCAAACTCTTCGGCGGCACCTGTGTCGCCCCCGGCGCCGTCATCGGCTCCGGCGCCCTCGTCGAGGGCAGCGCCATCCTGTCCGGCGCCCACATCGCCCCCGGCGCGGTGATCCGCGACAGCCTCGTCGGCGCCAACGCCCGCGTCGGCTCCCGTACGGTCCTCGTCGGCGCGGTGATCGGCGACAACGCCGACGTCGGCGCCGACAACGAACTCCTCCGCGGCGCCCGCGTCTGGTGCGACGCCCGCCTTCCCGCGGCCGGCATCCGCTTCTCCTCCGACCAGTAGCCCGACCAGTAGCCCGACAAGGCGACCCGACACGGCAAGCGGCCGCCGGGGCCGGCCCGGGGCGAACCGTGACGTTCGCGGCGGGGCTCCCCGGCGGCGCGCTATACCCTTCCGGGGTGCCCGAAGAGACCGCGCCCCCGCGGGCGGCCGCCGCGCAGGCGACCGCCCCGACGCAGCCGCCCTCCCCGGCGCCGGGCCGTACGCGTACGTGGGTGCCCCCGGCCCCGCTCGACGTACGCCGCACCCTCATGCCGCTGCGCCGTGGCGGCGGCGACCCCGCCTTCCGCATCGCCCCCGACGGCACGGTGTGGCGGGCCAGCCGTACCCCCGCCGGTCCCGGCACCCTGCGACTGACCGGCAGCCCGGCCGCGATCGAGGGCACGGCCTGGGGCCCGGGCGCCCAGTGGCTGCTCGACGGCCTCCCCGCGCTCCTCGGCGCCGACGACGACCCGTCCGCCTTCGTACCGCGGCACCGCATCGTGCACGCCGCCCACCGGCGGCACCCCGGACTGCGGCTGACCCGCACCGGCCTTGTGCTGGAATCGCTGATCCCGTCCGTACTGGAGCAGAAGGTCACCACGATCGAGGCGTACCGCGCCTGGCGGCTGCTCCTGCTCCAGCACGGCGAGGCCGCCCCGGGGCCGCAGGGCGCCGACATCCCGCGCGGCATGCGGGTCATGCCGGACCCGCGCGGCTGGGCCCGGGTGCCGTCGTGGGACTGGCGCGGCGCCGGCGTCGACAACAAGCGGGCCTCCGCCGTCCTGCGCGCGGTCCGCCTCGGCGCCCGCCTGGACTCCCTCGCCGACCGCCCGGCCGAGGACGCCGCCGCCCTGCTCCGTACGGTCCCCGGCATCGGGCCGTGGACGGCCGCGGAAACCCTCCAGCGCAGCCATGGCGCCCCCGACGCCGTCACCGTCGGCGACCTCCACCTGCCGCATCACATCGGCTACGCCCTCACCGGCGAACCGCGCTCCGACGACGAGACGATGCTGCGCCTGCTCGCCCCGTACGAAGGGCAGCGGCACCGCGCCACCCGGCTGATCCTGCTCGCCGCTCCCGGACCGCCCCGGCGCGCGCCGCGGATGGCGCCGCCCCGCCACCACTGAAGCCTGCACCGGCCGGCCAACGGGGACGGCCCGCCGCCCGCCCGGGGCGGTCAGCGCACCGCGAGGAACGGTTCGGCCGCGCGCTCGGCCCGGGGTGCGGGCGCCTCCGCCGGCCGGCCGATCGCGATCGTGCCGAGCGGGTCCCAGGAGGGCGGCAGGTCGAGGACCTCCCGCACCACATCGCGGCAGAACAGCGCAGAGGACACCCACGCCGACCCCAACTGCTCGCCGGCCAGGGCGACCAGGAAGTTCTGCACGCCGGCGCCACCGGAGACCAGGAACATCTCCCGCTCGGCCGTCGCCCGCCGCGCGTCCGGGTACGCGTGTGCGCCGCCCTCGGTGACCAGGCACGGCACCACCAGGTACGGCGCCTTGCGCAGCAAGTCGCCGCGCCGCAGCCGCTTGCCGACGCTCTGCTCCGAGAAGCCGTCCCCGCGCAGGTCCGCGGCCCAGGCGTCGCGCATCGCGTCCAGCAGCCGCACCCGCACCTGGGGCGTCTCCAGCAGCACGAACCGCCAGGGCGTGGTGTGGTGCGGGGCGGGCGCGGTCACCGCGAGGGCCACGGCCCGCCGTACGGCCGCGGGGTCCACGGGGGCGTCGGCGAACTCCCGTACGGTGCGGCGCAGCGACACCGCCTCCCGCACCGCCTCCGATGTGCCGAGCCGGAACATGTCGTTGGCGGCGACCCGGACCAGCGCCCGCGCCCCGATGTCGCCCGCGCCGCCGTCGTCCTGACCGCTGCCGTTGCCGTCCGCGGCGCCATCCGCTGGGGGCTCGGCCGGCAGCAGCACGCCGCCCAGGCCGCGCACCACCGCGACCGGCAGCCCCGTGGCCTTGCCCTTGACGAGGTCGCCGGCCGCGGCCAGTTCGTCCGCGGTCGCGGTGACCGTGACGCTCAGCGGGTTGCCGTGGGAGTCCTGGCCGCCGCGCAGATCGTCCAGCACTCGCACGCCGGCCGCGCCGATCGCCACGTCGGTGAGCCCTTCGCGCCAGGGCCGCCCGAAGGTGTCGGTGACGATGACGCCGACCCGCACTCCCAGCGCGTCGCGCAGCCCGTCCCGGATGGCGCGGGCCGACGCGTCGGGGTCCTCGGGCAGCAGGAGGACGGTGCCCGCGGGGGTGTTGGACGCGTCGACCCCGGCCGCGGCCATCACGAAGCCGTGCCGCGTCTCCACGATCCGGGTCGGCCCGCGACGGGCCACCAACCGCACCGCCTCGGCGTCGATCGCGGCCTCGCGGTCGTCCGCGTCCACCACGCGCCCCTCGGCCTTGCTGACGATCTTCGACGTGACCAGCAGCACATCGCCGTCGGCGAGGTCGGTGCCGGCCTCGGCGATCAACTTGGCGATGTCGGAACCCGGCTGCACCTCGCCGATCCCGGGCACCCCCAACACCTCGTAGCGGGGCGCTGGCGCGGTCATGCCCGCACCTCCTCGGCGAACGCGAGCGCTTCCCGCGCCATCCGCGTGGTCGCCTCCAGGTCCGTCATGAGCAACGGCACCGCCCGGCAGCGGATGCCGGCCGCCTCGACCTCCTCGACGGCGCCCGCGTCCACGGTGTCGACGAGCCACCCGTCCAGCAGCCCGCTGCCGTAGTGCGCCGCCACCGCCGCCGCGGTGGACTCGACGCCCACGGCGGCCAGCACCTTGTCGGCCATCCCGCGCACCGGCGCGTCACCGACGATGGGGGACAGGCCCACCACCGGCACCCCGGCCTCCGCGATGGCCTCCCGTACGCCGGGCACGGCCAGGATGGTGCCGACGCTGACCACCGGGTTGGACGGCGGGAAGACGATCACATCGGCGCTGCCGATCGCCTCCAGCACCCCGGGCGCGGGCTTCGCGCCCTCCGCGCCCACCGGCACCACCGCGTGCGCGGGCACCGAAGCGCGCAACCGCACCCAGTACTCCTGGAAGTGGATCGCCTTGCGCTCCCCGTCGACCTCGACGAGCACGTGCGTCTCGATCCTGTCGTCGGACATCGGGATCAGCCGCACCCCGGGCTTCCAGCGGGCGCACAGCGCCTCGGTGACCGCGCTGAGCGGGTAGCCGGCGCTGATCATCTGGCTGCGGACGATGTGCGTGGCGAAGTCCCGGTCGCCCAGCCCGAACCACTCGGGCCCGACGCCGTAGGCCGCGAGCTCCTCCTTGACCGCGAAGGTCTCGTCGGCCCGCCCCCAGCCCTGCTCCTCGTGGATGCCGCCGCCCAGGGTGTACATGACGGTGTCCAGGTCGGGACAGACCTTCAGCCCGAACAGGTGGATGTCGTCTCCGGTGTTGCCGATGACGGTGATGTCCGCCTCCGGCGCCGCTGCCTTGAGGCCGCGCAGGAAGCGCGCTCCTCCGATACCTCCGGCCAGAACCACGATTCGCATGGGCCCAGTCTGTCAGCCCCGCGACCGGGGACGCCGGGCCGTCCCGCCGGCTACGCCTGTGCGGGCGTGCGGGCGCCGGGCGTGCACGCGTACGGGGTCATCTCGGTCAGCCCGGGGAAGTACACGTGCAGGCTGACGGCGCCGTCCAGCGACTCGTTGACGACGTCGTGGACGTAGCCGGGGGCGAACACGCGCTGGTGACCGGGCGTCAGGGTGCGGCGGGTCTCGCCGCGGGCGGTCAGCGCGCGTTCGTGCAAGGTGCCGTCCAGGACGGTGAGCACGCCGCTGGAAAGGCCGTGGTCGTGCAGCCCGCTGCCCTGTCCGGGCAGCCAGCTCAGCAGCCACACCTCGTAGCCGGGGCCGGTTCGCAGGCGGGCGTACCAACGGGTGGTGGCGTCGTAGCGCACCTGCGGAGCCCACTGCGCGCGGTCGGCGGCGATGGAGCGGGCGAGCCCGGCGAACTCCGCGACGGTGCGGGGGTGTTGGGGCACCGGCGGGAGCAGGTGGGGCAGTTCGAGCGGGTCACCGGCGATCGAGACGTCGGAGTACATGGGGTGAGTTCCTCGGGGTGCGCATGATGCGGAAGGTGCCGGCGGCCGTGGCGGCCGGTCAGGGGATCAGCGACAGCGGGAGGAACAACAACAGCTCTGTGCGAGCGCGACGCAGCAGGACTCGCGGCGGCGAGTCCGGAAGGGCGCGTTGTGCTCGGCATGCATGACAGCAAGCAAAGCGGTCGGAGCGGCGGCCTGTCAACCGAATGTCCGAAATGCCCGACTGCTTTCACCTGATCCGGCAGGGTCGGGTGGTGAAAGGTTTGTGCGCGACGGGGTGCGGATAGGAGGTGGCGCATCCGCGCAGATCTGATGCGGATCGCCTTCCGGATCTGGGAGAACACGCCATCCCGGTATGACGTTGTGCTTCTGTGATCGAAATGTGATCCGCAACGCTTCACTCGAACGGACGGAACGTCGCCCGTCGCCGCAGCGTCTGACGGAACGTGAGCGTTTGGCCGTGGGGGCCACGGTTGACGGATGCGGTCGTTTAGGCCGATATCAACACTATCTGTCACTCCTTGGTTCAGCGGAGTGAATAACGGGCCCAATAGCAGATCTCGGCTTGACTGGCCCGGATCGGCACACTTGTAATTTCACTCGTGTCGTTCGGCCGGACCGCCGGACGTGGTCCGACGGCCAGGCACCATCACGGGGAAGCACGACAGACAGGGGCGCGCATGACCGAGCAGTTCCAGTTGCTGCTGGCTGAAGAGGCCGACGAGGAACTCGGCTGGCAGGAGCGCGCGCTGTGTGCGCAGACCGACCCCGAATCCTT
The DNA here is from genome assembly GCF_036014115.1 of Streptomyces sp. NBC_00448. Classification (NCBI taxonomy): domain Bacteria; kingdom Bacillati; phylum Actinomycetota; class Actinomycetes; order Kitasatosporales; family Streptomycetaceae; genus Streptomyces; species Streptomyces sp. NBC_00448. The sequence goes on along the minus strand of NZ_CP107913.1, from coordinate 3,720,264 downwards.
TTTCCCCGAGAAGGGCGGCTCCACCCGCGAGGCGAAGAAGGTCTGCCTCGCCTGCGAAGTCCGCTCCGACTGCCTGGAGTACGCCCTCGCCAACGACGAGCGCTTCGGCATCTGGGGCGGCCTGTCCGAGCGGGAGCGCCGCCGGTTGAAGAAGGGCGTCGTCTGACCCCCGATCCCCGGCCGGCACCCCGCCGCCCACCCGGTTCCCGCCCTTCCGGGACCTCGCATCCGGCCCGTCTTCCGCGCCCTCCGGCACGGCAGGCGGGCCGCTGTTGTGCCCACACCCGGACGGCCGCGCCGTTGTGAGCCGTTAGTGTGGGGGGCCGTCCGAGATGCATGCCCCGCCAGTGGCGGGTTGATGCGTCCACCGCAGTCCAGCGAACCGGGGCCCGAACCTCGATGTCCGTGAACAGCCCAGCACCGGCCGTCCATCCGCCCGGTACCCCTGAGTTCCCGCGCCATGTCGTCACCGCCGTGCTCGTCGCGCACGACGGCGCGCGCTGGCTGCCCAAGGCCCTCCAGGGGCTGCTCGCGCAGGACCGTCCGGTCCAGGACGTCGTCGCCGCCGACACCGGCAGCGCCGACGACTCCGCCCGGCTGCTCGCCGAAGCCCTCGGCGACCAGCGGGTGCTGCACCTCGCCCGCCGCACCGGCTTCGGCGCCGCCGTCGAGGAGGCCGCCCGCTCCACCACACCCCTGACCGCGGACGACCTGCCCTACCTGCGCCGCCGCAGCGGCTGGGACCCCGTCAGCCGCACCTGGAACGACGACGCGTACGACGAGCCCGCCGAGCCGCAAGGCGACCCGATCCAGTGGCTGTGGCTGCTGCACGACGACTGCGAACCCGACCCCGGGGCGCTGGCCGCGCTGCTGCGCACCGCCGAGACCTCGCCGTCCGCCGCGATCATCGGCCCCAAGCTGCGCAGCTGGTACGACCGCCGCCAACTCCTGGAGACCGGCGTCTCCATCGCCCGCAGCGGACGCCGCTGGACCGGCCTGGAGCGCCGCGAGCAGGACCAGGGCCAGCACGACCAGGTCCGCCCCGTGCTGTCCGTCTCCTCCGCCGGCATGCTCGTGCGCCGCGACGTGTGGGAGGAACTCGGCGGCTTCGACCGGCGCCTGCCCCTCATGCGCGACGACGTCGACTTCTGCTGGCGCGCCCACGCCGCCGGCCACACCGTCCTGATCGCCCCCGACGCGGTGATGCGGCACGCCGAGGCCGCCTCCCGCGAACGCCGGCCCGTCGACTGCGCCGGCCGCTCCGCGGTCAACCCGCACCGCGTCGACAAGTCCGGCGCCGTCTACACCCTCCTGGCCAACACCCGCGGCCCGCTGCTGCCGTACGTCATGCTCCGCATCGTCGTCGGCACCCTGCTGCGCACCCTCGCCTACCTCGTCGGCAAGGTGCCCGGCCAGGCCGTCGACGAGATCGTCGGCCTGCTCGGCGTCCTGCTGCGTCCCGGCCGCGTACTCGCCGCCCGCCGCCGCCGAGGCCGCGGCGCCATACCGCCGTCCGAACTGCGCCCCCTGTTCCCGCCGCCCGGCGCGACCGTGCGCGCCACCGTCGACCAGGTCGTCAGCAACTTCGCCGGCCGCGCCGACGCCGCGACCGCTGCCGCCGGCCGCCATGGCGGCGCCGTCGAGTCCGGACCCGGGGACGAGGACGGCGACTTCCTGGAACTGGAGCAGTTCGGCCGGCTGAAACGGATCGCCCGCAAACCGGGGCCGGTGCTCTTCGCCGTCCTGCTCGTCGTCTCCCTGGCCGCCTGCCGCGGCCTGCTAGGCGGAGGAGCGCTGGCCGGCGGCGCCCTGCTCCCGGCCGACCCCGGCGCCTCCGACCTGTGGGACACCTACGCGGGCTCCTGGCACGCGCTCGGCAACGGCGGCACCCAGGCCGCGCCCCCGTACATCGCGGTCCTCGCGCTCTTCGCCACCGTGCTGTTCGGCTCCACCGGCCTGACCTTGACCCTGTTCCTGGTCGCCTCCGTGCCGCTGGCCGGCGTCACCGCCTACTTCGCCTCCCGGCCGCTGGTCGAGTCCCGCCTGCTGCGCGCCTGGGCGTCGGTCGCCTACGCCTTCCTGCCGGCCGCGACCGGCGCGCTGGCCGGCGGCCGCCTGGGCACCGCCGTCCTGGCGATCCTGCTGCCGCTCATGGCGCGTGCCGCGATCTCCTCCGCGGGCCTGCAACTGAGCGACTCCGCCATCGAGCGCGGCACCCGTCCCGGCTGGCGCGCCACCTGGGTGCTCGCCCTGATGCTCACCTTCACCACCGCGTTCACGCCCGTCACCTGGCCGATCGCCCTGGTGCTCGCCGCCGGAGCGATCGCCTGGCGCCTGGTGCGCGGACAGCAGCAGCTACTGGTGCCGCAGCTCCTGCGCTCCGCCGCCCTGGTCGTCACCCCGATGGTGCTCCTCGCTCCCTGGTCGCTGACCCTGCTCGCGCACCCCGGGCGCATGCTCAACGAGGCCGGCCTGGCGTACTCCACCAAGACCGCCTCCGGCCTCGACCTGCTCCTGCTCAGCCCCGGCGGCCCCAAGGCGTCCGGCGGCATCCTGCTGATCGGTGTGGTGCTGGCCGCCCTCGCCGCCCTGATGCGCGGCACCCGCCGCACCGCCATCGTCACCGCCTGGGCCGTCGCCCTGACCGGCCTGCTCTTCGCCGTCATCGAGAACGGCAAAGACTGGGCCGGTCCCGCCACCCTGGTCTACGGTCTCGCGCTGCTGGCCGCCGCCGCGATCGGCGCCGAGGGCGCCAACGAGCGGATCGCCGCCAGCGGTTTCGGCTGGCGCCAGCCGGTCGCCGCCCTGGTCGCCTTCGCCGCGGTCGCCGCCCCGCTGCTCGCCGCCTTCACCTGGGTCATCGACGGCGCCGACGGCCCGCTCAAGCGCGCCAACCCGCAGCAGGTGCCCGCGTTCGTCGCCGAGGAAGCAACCACCAGCGACCAGCCCCGCACCCTGGTGATCAGTGGCACCGAAGGCCACGTCGACTACGCTGTCGTGCGCGGCTCCGGCGCCCGGATAGGCGACGCGGAACTCGCCGCCGAGGCACCCCACGACCACGCCCTGGACACCGTGGTGGCCAACCTCGTCGCGGGGTCCGGCGCCGACCAGGGCAGCCGGCTCGCCGGATACGCGGTCCGCTACGTCCTGGCCCCCAAGGGCGCGCCCCACTCCTTCGGCCGCGTCCTCGACAGCACCCCCGGCCTGTCCCGGCTCAGCCAGTCGGACGGCACCGAGCTGTGGCAGGTCAACCAGAACGTCGCCCGCATCACCATCACCAGCAAGGGCGCCCAGCCCGTCAGCGTCCCCTCGGGCCGCATCCAGGCGCACACCAAGGTGCCCGCCGGCCCGACCGGCCGGGTGCTGCGCATCGCCGACACCGCCGGCCCCGGCTGGCACGCCACCCTCGACGGCTCCGCCCTCACCCCCGTCACGGTCGACGGCTGGGCGCAGGGCTTCGACCTGCCGGCCACCGGCGGCCGCCTGGACGTGACCTACAAGGAGCCGATCACCCACATCGGCTGGCTCGGTGTCCAGGCGCTCCTGCTGCTCGTCGTCGTCGTGCTCGCGCTGCCCGGCCGCCGTCAGGAGATCGACGACGACCTGCCCGACGCGGAGGGCGCCGTCACCGCCGACATCCCCGGCCAGGCCGCGGGCGAGGGCCGCCGCGCCCGCCGCCTGCAGGCAGCCGCGGACGCGGAGGCCGCCGAAGCCGCGCACGGGGCCACCGCGACCTCCGCCGCCGCGCCATCCCCCGCGTCGGTCGAGGAGCCCGATTCCCCGGACGCCCCCGCCGAACCCTTGCCGGTCCGCGTACCGCCCGCCCGGGAAGAGGCCCAGGAGGCCCAGGAAGCCGGTTACGACCAGCAGCCCGGCTATCCCGCCCCGGCCGGCGGCTACGACCCGTACGCGGCCCCTGAGGGCGCCGACGGCTACACGTACCAGGAGACCGGCTACCAGGAGGGCGGCTACCAAGAAGGCGGCTACCAAGAAGGCGGCTACCCGGACCCGTCCTACGCCCAGGGCGCCCCCGGCTGGGAGGGCGGGCAGCAGCCGTACCCGGCCGAGCCCGGGACGTACGACCAGCAGGCGTACGGCGACTCCTACGGCTACCCGGCGCAGCCCGGCTACGACCCCTACGCGTCGCAGCAGCCCGCCCAGGACGGCCAGGCGCCGTACGAACAGGGCTACGGCGAGCAGCAGCAGGAGTACGGCGAGCAGCAGGGCCAGGAAGGCCAGGGCGGCGGGCAGCAGCAGGGCCAGGACGGCCAGGGCGGCGGGCAGCAGCAGGGCCAGGACGGCCAGGGCGGCGGGCAGCAGCCGTACCCCGACCAGGCCGGCTACGCCGACCCCGCCCCGTACTACGCAGATGGCGACCAGCGCCGCGATGGGAGCGACTACCGGTGAACCGCAGCACCCTGTCCCTGGCCGGTGCCGTGGTCGCGCTCGCCGTCCTGACCGGCGCGGCCTCGATGACCGGCGGAGACGACTCGCACACCGCCCCTGCGGCGTCCGCGTCGCGCCTGCCGGTCCAGCGCAGCACCCTGCTGTGCCCCGAGCCGTCGACGTCGGAGTTCGCCGACACCACGTACACGTCCTTCACGCCGCCCGGCAGCGGTTCGGGCACCGGCGCGTCCGGCGGCGACGCCACGCTGCTGCCGGCCACCCCCAAACCCAAGGCGCTCAAGCCGCTCACCTCCACCGGCAAGCCCGTCACGTCGTCCACCGACAAGTCGGACTCGCCCGCCCTCATCGGCACGGCGAACGGCCCCCTGGCGCCCGGGTGGAGCGTGCAGCAGACGACCGTCGTGAGCGACGGCCCCGGCCGCGGCCTGCTCGGCACCTCGTGTGTCGCCCCCGACAGCGAGTTCTGGTTCCCCGGTGCCAGCACCCAGGACGGCCGCCAGGACTACGTCCACCTGGTCAACCCCGACGAGACCCCCGCCGTGGTGGATGTCGACCTGTACGGCAAGGACGGCCAGCTCAAGGGCTCGACCGGGGACGGCATCACGGTCCCGGGCAACAGCTCCAAGCCGGTGCTTCTGTCCACGCTCATCGCCGACAAGGTCCAGGACCTGACCGTGCACGTCGTCGCGCGCAGCGGCCGGGTCGGCGCGGCCGTGCAGGCCACCGACAACAAGGCCGGCACCGACTGGCTGCCGGCCGCCGCCCAGCCCGCCGGCGACCTCGTCATGCCGGGCATCCCCGCCGACGCCACCGACGTCCGCCTGATCGCCTATGCGCCCGGCTCCGACGACGCCGACCTGACGCTGAAGCTCGCCACCTCCACCGGCTCGATCACCCCGGCCGGCCACGAGACGCTGCACGTGAGGAGCGGCATGACCACGGCCGTCGACCTCGGGGACCTCACCAAGGGCGACGCCGGGTCCCTGGTCATCGGATCGAGCACCTCGCACTCCCCGGTACCGGTGGTGGCCGCGCTGCGGATCACCCGCGGCAAGGGCAGCAAGCAGGAGATCGCCTTCCTGCCCGCGACCAGCCCGATCGACCGGCAGGCGACCGTCGCCGACAACCGCGCCAAGGGCTCCACGCTCGCCCTGACCGCCACCGGCAAGGACGTCAGCGTGAAGATCACCTCCTCGGCGGGCTCCACCGCGGGCACCGGGGCCGGCAAGACGGTCACCGTCAAGGCGGGCTCGACCCTGTCCATGGCCCCCCCGGAGCCCTCCGGCCTCAAGGGCTCCTACGCGGTGACCGTGCAGCGGCTGTCCGGCGGGCAGTTGTACGCGTCACGGATGCTGGCGCTGCCGCTCGACGGGGTGCCGATGTTCACGATCCAGCCGATGCCGGACGACCAGGGGATGGTCGACGTGCCGCAGGCCGCATCCGACCTGCGCGTCCTTCAGCACTAGCGTCCTGGGGCGCCTGGCTCCCGGGGGTGCGTGACCGCCTTGGGCGCCTGGCCTCCGGGGGTGCGTGACGGCCTAGGGTGCTTGGCCTCCTGGGGCGCCTGGCGTCCTAGGGTTGCAGGCGCCGTCGTGCCGCCTTCGCACCCAGGGTGTGAAGGCGGCGCTCACTCCTCGCCGTATTTGGGGTCGACGTTCTCCGGCGACAGCCCCAGCAGCTCGGCGACCTGCTCGACGACGATCTCGTGCACCAGCAGCGCCCGCTCGTCGCGGCCCTTGGCGCGGATCTCCACCGGGCGGCGGTAGACCACGATCCGGCTCGGCCGGTCCTTCGCCGCGCCGATCAGCCGCCCGAGCGGCACCGGGTCGTCGTCGGACGGCGGAGTGTCCTGCGGCCAGGGAACGTCCTGCACGGCGAACTCCACGTCGGCCAGCTGCGGCCAGCGCCGCTCCAACCGGTCGGCGGCATCGCGCACCAGGTCGTCGAAGGCGTCGGCCCGGCTGAGCGCGAGCGGCACCTGCGGGGGCGCGATGGGCCCGCGCATGCCGCGGCCGTGGCGGTCGCGGTGCCGCGGCCGAGGCGCGGGCTGGGGCGGGGGAGTGGGGGCCGAACTGTCCATCAGCGTGAGCCTAGCCCCCGAGACGGGTACGCACAGCAGGGCGTCACCTCCACCCGCGCCCGGCCCGCCGTACGGGCGAGCCGCGCCCCGGCCGGGAGCCGCGTCTGCGACCGCGACAGTGACCGGTTACTGCCGGATACGTTTCCCGTTGGGACCGGATCGGGCCACAGAAGTGACGGATATCCGCCAGCCGGCATGCGAACCCGACGCACGTGACGACGGCGGCCAGAGCGTTACTCTCGGTATCCGCTTCTGGCGCTCCGACGGTTGCCGCAGGTCAGCCTCGTACATCCGGCGTAGCCGGCCCCGAACGGCGCCGAGCGACACGACCGGGTGACCTGGCGGAGAGTCGTCGCGGCCCGCTCAAGAGTGCGGTACCGTCCAACCTCGTGAGCCCTGTACGTCGCTGTTCGCGCACCGCTTGCGGCCGCCCCGCCGTCGCGACACTGACGTACGTCTACGCGGACTCCACAGCCGTGCTCGGCCCGCTGGCCACGTACGCCGAACCCCACTGCTACGACCTGTGCTCGGAGCACTCCGAGCGGCTCACCGCGCCGCGCGGCTGGGAGGTCGTCCGCCTGGCCACCGACACCGGCCCGGTCCGGCCCAGCGGCGACGACCTCGAAGCCCTCGCCAACGCGGTCAGGGAAGCGGCCCGCCCGCACGAACGCGGCCAGGGCGGTGCGGCCACCGCGCGCGACATCGACCCGGTGGAGGTCGCCCGGCGCGGGCACCTGCGGGTCCTGCGGTCACCGGACCAGTAGGCCCGCCGGCCCCGGACCGCGTCTCGGATAGGTTGTCCGGACCGGACCGCCCGGGACCGTAACGCAAAGGTGTGCAGTGCCCCAATCATCGGGTTCTTCGGCGTCACCCGACCTGTCGCAGATCATCAAGGCGTACGACATCCGCGGAGTCGTCCCCGACCAGTGGGACGAGCCGCTCGCCGAGGTCTTCGGCGCCGCTTTCGCCACGGTCACCGGCGCCACCGCCGTCGTCGTCGGCCACGACATGCGGCCTTCCTCGCCCGGGCTGTCCCACGCCTTCGCGCGTGGCGCCGCCTCCAGGGGCGCGGACGTGACCGAGATCGGCCTGTGCTCCACCGACGAGCTGTACTTCGCCAGCGGCCGTCTCGACCTGCCCGGCGCGATGTTCACCGCCAGCCACAACCCCGCCCGGTACAACGGCATCAAGATGTGCCGGGCCGGTGCCGCACCCGTCGGCCAGGACACCGGCCTCGCCGAGATCCGCGACCTGGCCGAGCAGTGGTCCGCGACCGGGCTGCCGGCCGGCGCCGCCACCCCGGGCACCATCACCACCCGCGACGTCCTCGGCGACTACGCGGGCTTCCTGCGCTCCCTGGTCGACCTGTCCGGCATCCGCCCGCTGAAGGTCGTCGTGGACGCGGGGAACGGGATGGGCGGCCACACTGTGCCGACCGTCCTGGACGGCCTGCCGATCGACCTGGTGCCGATGTACTTCGAGCTCGACGGCACCTTCCCCAACCACGAGGCCAACCCGCTCGACCCGAAGAACCTCGTCGACCTCCAGGAGAAGGTCCGCGAGACCGGCGCCGACCTCGGCCTCGCCTTCGACGGCGACGCGGACCGCTGCTTCGCGGTGGACGAACGCGGCGAACCCGTCTCCCCCTCGGCCGTCACCGCGCTGGTCGCCGCCCGCGAGCTGGCCAAGCACCCGGGCGCCGCCGTCATCCACAACCTGATCACCTCCCGCTCGGTGCCCGAGGTCATCGCCGAGCACGGCGGCACCGCGGTGCGTACCCGCGTCGGCCACTCCTTCATCAAGCAGCGGATGGCACAGACGGGCGCCGTCTTCGGTGGCGAGCACTCCGCGCACTACTACTTCCGCGAGTTCTGGAACGCCGACACGGGCATGCTCGCCGCGCTCCACCTGCTGGCCGCCCTCGGCTCCCAGGAGGGCTCGCTGTCCGCCCTCGTCGCCTCCTACGACCGCTACGCGGGCTCCGGCGAGATCAACAGCACCGTCGCCGACCAGGCCGGCCGCACCGCCGCCGTACGGGCCGCGTTCTCGGCGGAGGAGGGCGTCAGCTTCGACGAACTCGACGGCCTGACCGTCTCCACCCCCGACTGGTGGTTCAACCTGCGCGCGTCCAACACCGAGCCGCTGCTGCGGCTCAACGTCGAGGCCCGCGACGCCGCGACGGTCGGGCTCCTGCGCGACCGGGTGCTCGCCATCGTCCGCGGCTGACCGCGCTGTCCCCGCTGTCCTCGCCGGGCCGACAGGCCTGTACGGCGGCGCCGTTCGGCTGGTTGCCGGCAGGGACCGGGCGTCCGGGCGGCGCCGTACCGCGGCCCGGATGGGCCGCCCGGCACCCGGCCGCGCCCGGACGGGAGCCGGCAAGCGGGCGGGTCCGACCCGCCACCGGGCACGGCGATAGGCTGAACCCGCAGGCCGCAACGGCCCACGACCGCCGCAACCCGCACGGAGGACCCGCCATGCCGCTCGTCGAACCCAGCCTCCTGGAGATCCTTGCCTGCCCGGCCTGCCACGCGCCCCTGCGCGAGGACGACGCCGCGGCCGAACTCCTGTGCACCTCCGACACCTGTGGCCTGGCCTACCCCGTGCGCGACGACATCCCCGTGCTCCTCGTCGACGAGGCCCGCCGCCCCGCCTGACCCCAGGCCGTACCCGCACCCGACCGGGAGGTCGTGTTGTTCGACGAGTCGCTGTTGGAGGACCCCGACGCGCTCGCCCGCGCCGACGTCCACGGACTGCTGCGCGGCGTCGCCGCGGCCGGCGCACGGGTGCGCACCGCCCTGCGCCTCGCCGAGGAAGCGGGCTTGGCCGAACTGCGGCCCGACGGCCGTCCGCGGGCGCTGCTCATCGCGGGCAGCGGTCCCGAGGCCGCCGCCGTCGCCGACCTGTTCGCCGCGCTCGGCTCCGGTGCGGCCCCGGTCCAGTTGCTCACCCCGACCGGCCCCACGCCGGCGCAGGCCCGCTGGACCCTGCCCGGCTGGACCGGCCCCCTCGACCTGCTGCTCCTGCTCAGCGAGCACGGCACCGAGCAGGGCCTCACCGACCTCGTCGAGCAGGCGTACCGCCGCGGCTGCACCGCCGCCGCCGTCACCCCGGCCAGAGCCCCGCTGGCCGACGCCGTCGGACAGGTCCACGGCATCGCGCTGCCCTTCGCCGGTCCGGGCGGCGGCTTCGACTCCGCCGACGACGTCGCCCCGGCGACGACCGACACCGGCGCGTTCTGGGCACTGCTCACCCCGGTGCTGGCCCTCATCGGCCGGATCGGCCTGATCAGCGCATCCACCAGCGCCCTCCAGGCCGTCGCCGACCGGCTCGACGCGATCGCCGCCCGCTGCGGCCCGGCCGTCGCGACCTACAGCAACCCGGCCAAGACCCTCGCCGCCGAACTCGACGGCTCCCTGCCCCTGTTGTGGAGCCAGGGCCCGGTCGCCGCCGCCGGTGCGCGCCGCTTCGCGACCGTCCTCGCCACCCGCGCCGGTCGGCCCGCACTCGCCGCCGAACTGCCTGCCGCCCTCACCGCTCACGGCCCCCTGCAGGCCGGCGCCCACACCCTGGCCGGCGACCCCGACGACTTCTTCCGCGACCGGGTCGAGGACACCCAGGAACTGCGACTGCGCATCGTCCTGTTCCAGGAGGCCCCCGACCAGCCCGGCTCCGCGGCACCCGCCGCCCGCGAGCAGGCATACGCCCACGACACCCCGCTCAGCGAGATCACCGCTCCCGGCGGTGGCCCGCTCGACACCGCCGCAGAACTCCTCGCCCTCACCGACTTCGCCGCCGCGTACCTGGCTGTCGCCTCGACCGAGAGACCATGACCGGAATGAACCGCCTCACCAACACCATCCGCCCCTACGCCTGGGGCTCCACCACCGCCATCCCCGAACTCCTCGGCACCGCGCCCACCGGCGAGCCCCAAGCCGAACTGTGGATGGGCGCCCACCCCGGAGCCCCCTCCCGCATCGACCGCGGCCAGGGCCCCGTCGCCCTCGACGCCGTCATCGACGCGGACCCCACCGCGGAACTCGGCGAAGCAGCCGTCAAGCGCTTCGGCCCCCGCCTGCCCTTCCTGTTCAAGGTCCTCGCCGCCGGCGCGCCCCTCTCCCTCCAGGTCCACCCCGACCTCGCCCAGGCCGCGGCCGGTTACGCCGAGGAGGAGGCCCGCGGGATTCCCCTGGACGCCCCGCAGCGCAACTACAAGGACGCCAACCACAAGCCCGAGATGATCGTCGCGCTGTCGCCCTTCGACGGCCTGTGCGGCTTCCGCCGGCCCGCGGAGGGCGCCGACCTCATCGACGCCCTGGGTGTCCCCACCCTCACGCCCTACGTCGACATCCTGCGCGCCCACCCCGAGGACCGCGCCCTGCGCGAGGTCCTCGCGGCCGTCCTCGGCGCGGACCCCGCCGCCATGGCCGAGACCGTACGCGCCGCCACCGAGGCCGCCGCCCGCCTGGCAACGACCCCCGGCACCTCCCACGCCGCCGCCTACGCCGCCTACGCCAAGGCCGCCCACAGCTTCCCAGGCGACCGCGGCATCATCGCCGCGATGCTGCTCAACCACGTACGCCTCCAGCCCGGCGAAGCCCTCTACCTCGGTGCCGGCGTTCCGCACGCCTACCTCGACGGGCTCGGCGTCGAGATCATGGCCAACTCCGACAACGTCCTGCGCTGCGGCCTCACCCCCAAGCACATCGACGTACCCGAACTCCTGCGCATCGTCCGCTTCGAGGCCGGCGACCCGGGCGTGCTCCGTCCTGAGGCCGCGCCCGACGGCGAGGAGCTCTACCCGGCCCCCATCGACGAGTTCCGCCTCTCCCGCTACCTGCTCGCCCCCGGCGCCGACCCCCGCACACTGCCCGCCGGCACCCCGCAGATCCTGCTGTGCACCAGCGGCGAGATCCGCCTGCGCACCGTCGACGCCTCCCACGCCTCCTCCTCTCCTGCCGCCACCCTCACCCTCTCCCAGGGCGAATCCGCCTACGTCCCAGCCGGCGAACGCACCGAACTCACCGGCCAGGGAACCGTCTTCCGGGCGACCGTGACCGCGTAGCCCGCCTGACGCACCGCCAGACGACCGGGACACCGCCACAGGGCTCTGCGACAATGCCCGTCCGCACCCCCCCCGAACCGACGGGTTCCGAGCGCCCGCCGACCGAGCCGACCGAAAGGACACCCACCACCCATGAGCGCGTCAGGCGGAAGCAAGGCGATCATCGCGGCCCTCAGCGCCAACCTCGCGATCGCCGTCGCCAAGTTCGTCGCCTTCGCGTTCAGCGGCTCGTCCTCGATGCTCGCCGAAGGCGTGCACTCCGTGGCCGACTCCGGCAACCAGGCGCTCCTCCTCATCGGCGGCAAGAAGGCCAAGCGCGCCGCGAACGACGAACACCCCTTCGGCTACGGCCGCGAACGCTACGTCTACGCCTTCCTCGTCTCGATCGTCCTGTTCTCCGTCGGCGGCATGTTCGCCCTCTACGAGGGCTACGAGAAGATCAGCCACCCGCACCCCGTCGATCACTGGTACTGGCCGGTCGGCGTCCTGGTCTTCGCGATCCTCGCCGAGGGCTCCTCCTTCCGTACCGCGATGAAGGAGTCCAACCACACCCGCGGCGACCTGTCCTGGGCCGAGTTCATCCGCCGCGCCAAGGCACCCGAACTCCCCATCGTTCTGCTGGAGGACTTCGGCGCCCTGATCGGCCTCGTCCTCGCCCTGGCCGGCGTCGGTATCGCCCTCGCCACCGGCAGCGGCGTCTGGGACGGTATCGGCACCCTGTGCATCGGAACTCTCCTCATCTGCATCGCACTTGTCCTCGCCGCTGAGACCAAGTCCCTGCTGATCGGCGAAGGCGCCGGTCCTGAGGTCAGCGACCGCATCCGCACCGCCATCGCCGACGGGGACACCGTCACCGGTGTCATCCACATGCGCACCCTCCACCTCGGCCCGGAAGAACTCCTGGTCGCCGCGAAGATCGCCGTGGACCACGACGACACCGCCGTCCAGGTCGCCGCCGCCATTGACGCGGCCGAAGAACGTATCCGCGCCGCAGTGCCGATCGCCCGCGTCATCTATCTCGAACCCGACATCTACAGCGCGGCCGCCGCCGCGGCGGGCCCCGACCCCGACCAGACCCCCGGCGGCCGCTGACCGCGACCCCCTGCGGCAGAAGCGCCGTCCGGTGTAGATTCATACGTAGCCAGACGTCGCTGCTGATGGCGGTCGGGCGGTCATCGCACAACGACCGGCCGAGGGAGAGAGGGCCTCCGACGGATTGCGCTGCCACAAGGGGACAGGTGTGTCCGTAGTACTCGGAACGCCATGCCGCACGGCAGCGCCGTGTCCATGTCCACCTCGACCACCACGAGGAGCAGCCCGTATGACCACCACCGCCACCGACTTCAAGGTCGCGGACCTCTCCCTTGCCGCGTTCGGTCGCAAGGAGATCACCCTCGCCGAGCACGAGATGCCCGGCCTGATGTCCCTGCGCTCCGAGTACGCCGCCGCTCAGCCGCTGGCCGGCGCTCGCATCACCGGCTCGCTGCACATGACGGTGCAGACCGCCGTCCTCATCGAGACCCTCGTCGCCCTCGGCGCGCAGGTCCGCTGGGCATCCTGCAACATCTTCTCCACCCAGGACCACGCCGCGGCGGCCATCGCCGTAGGCCCCGAGGGCACCGCGGACAACCCGCAGGGTGTCCCCGTCTTCGCCTGGAAGGGCGAAAGCCTCGAAGAGTACTGGTGGTGCACGGAGCAGGCTCTGACCTGGCCGAACACCCCCACCGGCGGCCCCAACATGATCTTGGACGACGGCGGTGACGCCACGCTCCTGGTGCACAAGGGCGTCGAGTTCGAGAAGGCCGGCGCTGTCCCCGCCACCGCCGCTGACGACAGCGAGGAGTACGGCTACATCGTCGACCTGCTGCGCCGCACCATCTCCGCGAGCCCGCAGAAGTGGACCCAACTGGCCTCCGAGATCCGCGGCGTCACCGAGGAGACCACCACCGGCGTCCACCGCCTGTACGAGATGCAGCAGGAAGGCACGCTGCTCTTCCCGGCGATCAACGTCAACGACGCGGTCACCAAGTCGAAGTTCGACAACAAGTACGGCTGCCGCCACTCGCTGGTTGACGGCATCAACCGCGCCACCGACGTCCTCATCGGCGGCAAGGTCGCCGTGGTCTGCGGCTACGGCGATGTCGGCAAGGGCTGTGCCGAGTCGCTGCGCGGCCAGGGCGCCCGCGTCATCATCACCGAGATCGACCCGATCTGCGCGCTGCAGGCCGCGATGGACGGATACCAGGTCGCCACCCTCGATGACGTCGTCGAGACCGCCGACATCTTCGTCACCACCACCGGCAACCGCGACATCATCATGGCCTCCGACATGGCCCGGATGAAGCACCAGGCGATCGTCGGCAACATCGGCCACTTCGACAACGAGATCGACATGGCCGGTCTCGCCAAGATCCCCGGCATCGTCAAGGACGAGGTCAAGCCGCAGGTCCACACCTGGACCTTCTCCGAGGGCAAGACGCTGATCGTGCTCTCCGAGGGCCGCCTGCTGAACCTCGGCAACGCGACCGGCCACCCCTCCTTCGTGATGTCCAACTCCTTCACGGACCAGACCCTGGCCCAGATCGAGCTGTTCACGAAGCCCGAGGAGTACCCGATCGGCGTCTACGTGCTCCCGAAGCACCTCGACGAGAAGGTCGCCCGCCTCCACCTGGACGCGTTGGGCGTCAGGCTCACCACGCTCCGGCCCGAGCAGGCGTCCTACATCGGCGTCAAGGTCGAGGGCCCCTACAAGCCGGACCACTACCGCTACTGACCGGCGTAGTCGCGAGCCCGCGCGACTCACCCAGCGGCGAACAGATCCACCGCGCACCGGCCCCCGTCTCGCCTGCGAGGCGGGGGCCTTGCCAGACCCCGAAACCGGACGATGCCCCGCGGCCGCTACTCCTTCTACGACACGCATGACCACACTCCCCTGGGTGCAGAACACTTCCATTGCGCCACCGGCCCCTCCGGCTGGCGCTACACCGCGCAGACCACTACGCCCGAAGGCGCACACGCGGGATCGATCGACCTCACCATCGACGACCTCGGCCGTCCCATCCGCCTCGAGCTGCACGCCGCCGCATGGCAGGTCCGCGCAGCCGCGATCGACGGCGTCACCTGGGTCAGAACAGACCCGACCGGCGAGTACGCCCAAGAAGGCAACGCGCCCGCGCACGCGTTCACCGGTCTATCGCCGGCGTTCCTGATCGCCACCGCCCGGCTGCTCCGCCTCGAACCGGGCGCGCCGGCCACCCGCGTACGTCTCGTGTCATTCCAGGCCCCCGTCCTCGCACCGCTCACCGTCGACCAGTCCTGGTCGCTCCTCACAAGGACAGCACATTCCACGGACAGCGGTTTGCTGCCTGTGGATAACTTCCGCGTGGACGACCTGGCCACCGGCGATCAGTACGACGTCCACCTCGCCGGCGACGTGGTCCTGGCCGCGCCGGGCATCGAGCTGGAGGACCTCGACACGCCACCGTCCACCTTCGGCTGATTTGACGCGTGCCTGGGTCGGATGTAGGTTAGAACGGTTGTCGCGAGCCGGACTCGTCCGGGATGACGCGCGAGAACCTTGTCGCTTCGCTTGCCGAAGGCACCAACCCCCAGTCGAGAGAAATCTTGAGTCGGGCATCCGTGTCTCCGAAAGGCGGGTGGTAATTCCGACCGAAAAGCTTCTGCTAAGGTTGGAACACAACGAAGGGAAAGCCCG